>PDSQ01000088.1 GCA_002747055.1 Gammaproteobacteria bacterium | reverse complement strand
TGGTTTTGATACCGATATCTGCCGGGCGGTTGCCGCAGCTGTTTTGGGCAGCGCTGAAAAGGTAACCTTTGTGCCGATGGGGGGAAGAGGAGCCTATACGGCGCTGCTTACCGGGGAGGTTGATCTGCTGCTGCTGCATCAGCCGGATGGTGAGTGGAGTTTTGTTCGCGACTCTGCCCTGGCAGTGAATTTTACCGCGCCATCATTTTATGATAAACCGGGGATGATGGTGAAGGCTTCCCTTTATAAGGGAGATATTGATGATCTTGATGCGGTGTCATGTATTCCCGCCTCCAGCAAAAGCGTTGTCCCTCTTTTTCTTACGCGAAATAGTATACGGCAAAAAGGTGTGGTCTTCCCTGGAGAAAACGAGGCACTGCGGGCTTTTGGGAGCGGAGAGTGCGGCATGGTCTTTGGCGCGGGCTCTGTTTTGCAGGGGCTTGCAGAGGACGAATCGTCTGTTGTTCTTACCGCGGAAGAGGGGCGGCTTCTTTTTGGGCCGATCGTCCGTCAGGGAGATGATAACTGGTTTACCATTGTGCGCTGGTCTCTTTTGGCGCTGCTTGATGCCGAGGTTCTTGGTTTCTCTTCCCGTAATGTGGAAGAGATGCGTCTTGCCGCCAGTCCGGAGATAAAGCGATTCTTTGGCTATGTGGGAGATGGCGGGAAAAATCTTGGTCTGGCCGATGACTGGGCGGCACAGATTATTATACAGGTTGGCAATTATGGCGAGATCTTTGCCCTGCCCGTAATCTGGGTGAGAAGTCAGCGTTAAAACGTGAGCGGGGCAGAAACAGGCTCTGGCGGGATGGCGGGCTGCACTGTCCGCCGCCGCTGCGTTAGCCCGAATTTCTCATGAGTTTTTTTGTTTTATAGATTTTACTTTGCATATCAAAATTCCTTAAAAGAGAGTCTGTTTTTCACAAGGAGAAACAAAAAACTCCCCAACTCCCCTTAAGTGGGCGATTTTTCTGCGATCCTTCGTTGCAAGGCGCTCCGTGTCGTTTACGACAACGAAACGCCTTGTGCCTTGGCCTGCGAAAAACTTTGCCCATGAAAAATCCGGGTTAGCTGAAAAAAACAGGGCTTATTTTCTGTACTTTTATATAAGCAGTAATGCTGCTGCCGGGAGCTGTGAGTAAGCAGAATAAAAAACCATAAACCTTAACCACAGGAGAAGAAAATGAAAAAGATACTGTGTGCCGCAGCTCTCGCTGCTCTCGTTGTTCCCACCAGTGCCAATGCCATCAACCTTTATGACAAGGATGGCTTCAAGTATGATTTTGGTGGTTCCTGGAAAATTAAGTTTATGCAGGAAGTTGGTGAAGATCAGGACCTTGATCTGGTTTTTGGTGATCTGGAGTTAAGAAATGGTGCTGAGTATGATCTTGGCAACAATATGACTGCTTTTGGCCGGGTTGATTTTGGTCTTAAAAAAGCTGCCAACGACTCCAATGATAATGACAGAGCTCATCTTGAAGAGGCATATCTTGGTATCTCTGTAAGTTCGACATCTATTCTGTTTGGTAAAACTGATGGTGCTGCTGATAATTTTGGTGTCGCAGATGCAGAGGAAAATCCTGTTGCCGATGATGTTTTTGATGAGTATGGCGCAGTTGATGGTGATGATCTGATCAAGATCGAAACCAAAATTGGTGATATGATTACCCTGGTAGCAGATCATGAGATTGCCGCTGATAGCAGCAACAGCAATGGTAACGGCAAGTTCTTCTCTCTTTATGCCCAGGCAGATGTTGCCGGATTTACCTTTGGTGCCGCATTCCAGAATTTTGATCCCGCAGCTGAAGTAGATGAAGCAGGTATTGTTAAAGAACTGGACGATTATAATCTGTTCGGCGTCAGCCTTGCCTATGATGCCGGTTTTGTTTCAGTAGGTGCTGATTACAGTATTAAGGAAGATACCGATAGCACTCCTGAGCGGGCAATCACCAATATCGTTGTTGGCGCTCCCATCGGCGAATATATTAATATCGTTGGTGGCTATGTTATTCTTGACAGTGATACTGCCAGCGAAGAGATGAATGGTTGGTATGTAAACTTTAACTATCATCTGCCGATGCAGGAGAACGTTGGCTTCTTTGCCGAGATCGAAGATAACGATGCGGACAATAGCGATATGGGCTTC
>PDSQ01000011.1 GCA_002747055.1 Gammaproteobacteria bacterium | reverse complement strand
TTAAACAGCTCCACCACTAACGAGTTGGAGTTGTGGGCGGAACGGATTCTTGATGCCGAACATTTGGATACATTTTTTGATTAGTTTGTACCTGAACAGTATGGTATCGCTATCTGATAAGGCAATAGGGTGCTCGCTCGTTGAGTTTTTAAACAGGATTTTTCCGGGTCAGCACTGGCTAACCGTTGTTCTTCCCGATAAGCGGCCACCAGGAAGTCGATTTGAATGGCCAGTGGCTGATCACCCGTATCTGTTTTCGACAATCATATAGCTTTTGTCTACCGTGGTCTTATGGCCGTAACTGGTCTCAGCTAGCTTAATTTGGTTTTATAATTTCTAATCACATCCTTATGATATTTGGGATGCCCTTGCTGAAAATTTTTCACACCTATCCTCCGGCTTCCCAATGAGCCGTTTCCACCCTTGGCTTCAATGATAATAATGCTACCATCTGACGTTTGGTAAATCTGATCAAATTCTCCCGCCTTGCCGTCTCCGCGCGTCGAGGCGTATAAGGGTTCCCTGTGTGCTTGGTAAAGCCAGCTCGCTATTAACCGATGCATGGATAATGCTTTCAAAGATCAGCAATCAAGTTATCGGGTTTGATATGTCCATTTGGGATTAATTCGCCTACGCTTCCTGGGATTACAGGTATTTCTATGTCATTATTCACAAGGAGTATACACAAACTACGAAGCCGATTTTATGGAAACGTTTGACGTCTTCGCGTGTTCCGACACACTCCAATCGGGTCAATATCTTGTTTTTACGGCCAGAGGAGAAATGCCTCCGGCTGTATAGATATTTGGGGGGGATTTTGGATTATTTTAATTCAGAGGACTGCCCTGACAAACGTGCCTATACCACTGACTTTGAATATAGCGATACACTGGTGTGCACCAGTAAATTGTTATGCCACATAGGAGATTAAAATGGCCGTACCACAGAACAAAACGGAACTGATAGAGGCGATTCAAAAGAATTACAAAAAATTGCGGGATGATCTTGATAATATTCCACCAGTATTGACCGAAGCAAAAGAAATGGAAGGCCATGTCAAAGGTACGCAAATGAGTGTCTGTAACTTGATGGCGTATCTTGTTGGTTGGGGAAACCTGGTGCTTAAATGGCACACCGTTTTCTCTGGCGGGACCATGCCGGATCTGCCCGAAACCGGGTTTAAAATGAATGAAATGGGACGATTGGCTCAGAAATTCTACCAAGATTACGAAAATGACAACTATGAATCTCTTCTGAAACAGTATGATGAAGTTGTGGCGAAAATTCTTGCCTTGGTGGATAGCCTCGACAATACCTATCTCTACGAAACAGATTGGTATAAAAAATATCCTTTTGGCAGAATGATCCAGTTCAATACTTCGTCTCCTTATGCCAATGCCCGTTCACGAATTCGCAAATGGAAAAAGTCAAAAGGTCTGTTGTAAATCAAATATTGCATCACGTAATAAGGACAAACCAAACAGCTATTCGATTATGGATACAATTTGCTATTCAGCTTTTCGCGAACAGTTGGCTTGTATTGCTGCAAGTTGCCAAGTTTTTTGCTTGAAAATTCAGGTTTCAGACTCAATATAGTTATTAGGCCTGGTAAGAAAGCCTTTCTGATCAGGCCATTTGGGCATCGTTAATTGTTGTTTGATGGAATGTTAGCGAGGAGGTTGCCATGACTCTGATACCCAGAAATTCATTAATGAATATGAATTCGTTATTTGACGACTTTTTCCCTCAATTCAGGGATCGTGTTGAAAACAATGGTTGTGTTCCATTACGAGTGGATATTGAAGAGCACGACTCGAACTTTACTCTGAAGGCGGATATGCCTGGAGTCAAAAAAGAAGATATCAATATTGAGTTGCACGATGGGGTTTTAACCATCAAAACAGAGCAAAAAGACGAGCGTGAAGAAAAAACTGAAGGTAATCTAATTCGTAAAGAGCGTATCTACGGTAGTTATTTAAGGAGTTTTACTGTCGGAAAAGGAATTGCGGTAAGTGATATCTCTGCAGAATTTGTTGACGGTGTTTTAACTCTGGTTGTTCCTAAAGTTTCAGTTGAACAGGCCGAGCCAAAACGGATCGAAATTAGCTGAACGATAAACAGCTTTGAGTCATGCGAGTACACGCCCGCTCCCGGTTTTTTATCGGGGGCGGGTTTTCGTTTATAGGCCTTCTTTATCCCGATACTCGCACAGGTCTTCAATAATACAGGCGCCGCATTTGGGTTTGCGTGCGATACAGGTATAGCGACCGTGTAATATTAACCAGTGATGGGCATTTTTCAGGTAAGGCTTGGGGATGACTCTGAGCAGGCGTTTTTCAACCTCGACGACGTTTTTTCCCGGCGCAATGTTAGTACGATTGGATACCCGGAAAATATGCGTATCGACTGCCATAGTGAGATGACCAAAGGCAGTGTTAAGTACGACATTGGCTGTTTTTCTGCCAACTCCTGGCAATGCTTCAAGTGCCTCTCTGGATTCGGGAACCTCGGACTGATGCAATTCGATCAGTATCTTGCAGGTTTTGATAATGTTTTCGGCTTTGCTGTTAAACAGACCAATGGTTTTGATCAATTCCTTTAGACCATCCAGGCCAAGTTCCAGTATCGCCTCCGGGGTGTTTGCTATCGGGAACAGTTTAGCCGTAGCTTTATTGACGCCTTTATCGGTTGCCTGGGCACTTAAAATAACAGCGATCAAAAGCTCAAATGGTGTAGTGTAATCGAGTTCTGTCTGTGGATTTGGATTTGCCGATTTGAGTCTTTCAAATATTTGAGTACGAATCGCTTTGTTCATATTGTCCGTTAATCCATCCGCGATAGCCTGGTTAGGCGATTTTACCGGTGATACGTACTCGTTTGCTGCCTTTGGCCGCGTTGGTTGCAGTATTGGCTTTTTGTTTGGCCGTTTCAGTTCGGGTATCTATAATGTTTTTCAGTGCGATAATAATACCCATCCCAAAAAAAGCGCCCGGCGGCAATACCAGGAAGAGAAAAGACGGGTAATCGTCAACGAGGGTAATTGTCCAGGTCTTCGCTGTTTCGCCGAAGATAAGATGCATATCTGAAAAAACCGTACCCTGACCAAGAATTTCTCTGAATGCGCCAAGAATCAGTAACACAGCGAGAAACCCGGTACCCATCATCAAGCCATCGAGGACTGACGGAAGTATCGGGTTTTTTGCTGCAAATGCTTCGGCCCGGCCCAGAATAGCGCAATTGGTTACGATAAGTGGAATGAAAATGCCCAAAATTTCATACAACTCATAGGTATAGGCTTGCATTAAAAGCTCGGCACAAGTCACCAGTGAAGCGATAATCATCACAAAAGCGGGTAGTCGCACAGTTGCAGGAACATAATGACGAATACTGGATACGGCAAGATTGGAACCGACCAGAACCAGGATTGTCGCCAGGCCCAGTCCTAATGCATTGACTACGGTTCCGGTTACGGCAAGAAGCGGACATAATCCCAATAGCTGCACCAACGCCGGGTTATTGTTCCAAAGTCCGTTTGTTATTATTTCACGGTAGTTGATTTCAGAGCGTCTGGTCTTGGTAGACTCTGTGTCGGTATTATTTGAAGCGGCATCGCTTGCGTCTGCCGGTACACCGGGTTCAGTTGCGGATTTATGGTTCACTCTGCTTGTCTCCAGCTGAAATCTTTTCTCCCGCTGCGCTTTGGTTGTCGCGTTTACTATAGTCTTTAGTATCGACTCCAAGCAAATAGGTATTGTGTCGGTCAAAATAAATCAATGTGCCATAGACGGCTTTGACTATGGCTCTTGGCGTAATGGTCGCGCCGGTCAGTTGGTCGAACTCGCCACCGTCTTTTACCACTTTCCAGTTATTGGCTGACGGGTTGACCAGGGATTTACCGACAAAATGCTGAATCCAGTCTGATTTGCGGGGTTCGATTTTATCGCCAAGACCAGGTGTTTCCCTATGTTCCAACACCCGGACTCCAGCTATTTTCCCGTTACTTTCAATGCCTGTAATCAACCTGATTTTGCCACTGTAACCATCCGGGGCGACGGCGGGGATCAATACGCCGTTTACCTGGCCTGCTTTACGCGACAGAAATCCCTGTAAGGGTTCATGGCTGCCCAGTTGGTCACTTTCAGGCAAAGTCACAATGTCGTCTAAAAATTCATTATCGTGATACTGGTTCGGGAAGATTTCTCTCAGCGCTCTGGATTGGGAAAGCTTTTTTTGCTGCTCGATCCGCTCAGTAGTGAGCAACTGCGTGGTCGCAATCAATCCCGCAGTCAGCGCAGCGAAGGCAGCGAGTCCGATGACACTTTTGGTTATGGCTTGACGAATTTCACTCATGGGTTGTTACCCTTGATACCTGAATTGGGTTTTTGATGACCATAGGTTCTGGGTTGGGTGTAATAGTCAATAAATGGCGCGGTAAAATTCATTAGTAAAACGGAAAATGCCACCGCATCGGGGTAGTTGCCATAGACTCGTATAGTGTAAACCAGTACTCCGGCACAGAGTCCATAAATCAGTTTGCCACGATGGCTGGCCGGGCCAGTGACGGGGTCGGTAATGATAAAAAAAGCACCCAGCATAGTCGATCCGGCTAAAAGATGCAGGCTAATGGGTGTGGTTGTGTCCCAGTCCCAGCCGATAGTCAGGCTCGGAATGCAAATGCCTGCCAACATGCCAATGGGGGCATGCCAGGTAATGACTTTTCTGCCTATCAGATAAATGCCGCCGGCCAGAAAGGCCAGGTTGATCCATTGCCAGCCTGCGGCAATAGAGTTGCCGAATACAGGATTTTGAAAGACAACCTCGGCTGTTTTATCAATAATTTCATGTTTGTAGGTATCCAGCGGAGTCGCCATGGTAAAGGCGTCGATGCTTTCGGCTGAAAACGGGCTGAATATCAGGCTGAGTGTCGATACCAGATCCGGGCTGTTCAACAAACCAGACGGACTGGCCCAGGTGGTTGTCATAGTGACAGGAAATGAGACCAGCACCAAAGCATAGCCAACCATTGCCGGGTTGAACGGATTATAGCCCAAGCCACCATATATCTGTTTGGCAAAGATAATCGCAAAGGCAGTGGCGAGTGATGTCGTCCACCAAGGAGCAAACGGTGGCAGAGCCAAACCGAGCAAGACACCGGTAACCAGAGCACTACAGTCAGCCAGGTAAAACATAACAGGACGCTTGCGAATCACCAGCACTGCCGTTTCTGCGGCTATTGCAATCAAGCTGCACCAGATTACGTTAATCAAATTGCCCCAGCCAAAAAAAACGCACTGTATTGCCAGGCCGGGCAGGGTGGCCAGAATGACCTGAATCATCACTTTTTGGGTTCGATTCTGGCTAAGCGTATGGGGTGAAGAGGTCGGGACAACCGGCATAATGTCGCTAATTTCTCACTGTTTAGTTTGGGGGCCTATTGGTTGTGGTAACGGGGTTCGTTTGCGTTTTTGTTTTCGGTTCCGTTGTTACTTCTGTCTCTGTTGCCGCTTTTGCGGCGGCTTCGGCTTTGCGTTTGGCCGCTTGTGCTTTTGCCGCTGCTGCAGCACGCGCCTTGCGTTTTGTTTCTTTCTCTGCGGCTTCTCTTGCGAGACGTTGTTGCCGGAATTCAAAGCGCAAGCGGGCTTTGTCTGACTTGGCTTTGTCTATACTGAGCTGTCGAATTTCGCCTTTGGCAAAACGAAAATACTGCACCAGCGGAATACTGCTTGGGCAAACGTAAGAGCATGCGCCACACTCGATGCAGTCCTGCAAATTGAAAAGTTCTGCCTTGTCCAGTTCTTTGTTTTTTGAGAACCAGAATAACTGCTGGGGTAGCAATTCCATTGGGCAAGCGTCAACACAGTAACCACAACGAATACAGGCTTGTTCTGGTCTTGCTGAAGGTATTTCTGCCTGGCTGGCGGCAATAATACAATTGGTCGTTTTTACGATTGGAACCTGCACATCGTCAATCGCAAACCCCATCATTGGCCCGCCGATGATCAAACGTTCGGTTGCAGATTCCTGGTAACCTGCTGCATTGAGCAAATCGCCAACCGGAGTTCCAATCATGCTGTTAAAGTTGCGCGGTTCAGTTACACCCTGGCCGGTGACCGTTACAATTCTGCTTATTAACGGCTTGTCCAATACCACGGCATCATAGATGGCCGCTGCGGTGCCTGCATTCTGGCAGACAATGCCAATATCTGCGGGTATCCCGCCTTTGGGTACTTCAAGATTGGTCAATAATTTGATTAATTGTTTTTCGCCACCGGAAGGGTATTTGGTTGGTACGACGGCGATTTCGATTTGGCTGTCTTTCTTTGCTTCAAGCAGTGCCGCTATCGCTTCCGGTTTGTTGTCTTCGATACCGATGACGCATTCTTTCGGCTCTAACAGAAAAATCAAAATTTCGACGCCGGCCAATACAGCCTTGGTGCGTTCCCTGAGCAGCATATCGTCTGCGGTAATATAGGGTTCACATTCGGCAGCATTGATAATCAGTGTGTGTACTTTGGTATGTCGGGGTGGGTGCAATTTGATTTCAGTTGGGTATCCGGCGCCACCCATTCCGGCAATGCCTTTATCACGAACGATCTCTCTGATCTGTTCGTGGCTCATTGCATGGTAATCTCGTTCCGAGATTCGTTCTATCCAGCTATCCTCGCCATCAGGCTGGATAGAAATACATAAATCTGTCATACCTGAAGGATGCGCAATCACTTGTTGTTTGATATCGCAAACAACGCCGGATGTGGGCGCATGCACAGGCACACTGACCGGGCCAACGGCTTCTGCGATTTTTTCGCCTTTCAGAACGGTTTGTCCAATAGTGACGATGGGTTGAGCCGGATTACCAATATGTTGTGAGACAGGTAAAACAAGCAATGGTGGAATTGGCGCCGGTTTGATGGCCTGTCCGGTAGATTGGGTCTTGTTATCGGCAGGGTGAACACCACCCGGAAAATCCCAGATTTTTCGCATCAGGCCGCATCTCCGGTCAAATCGTTTGACTGGTATTTATCGGTGGCGATAATCTGACTGGTATTTGGCATTGGCCATGTCCAATCCCTGATTCCCCTGTTGACCGGAACCATATCGATACAGTCAACCGGACAGGGTTCAACGCATAAATCACAGCCGGTGCATTCATCCGCTATCACTGTATGCATCTGTTTCGCGGCACCTAAAATAGCGTCAACCGGGCAGGCCTGAATACACTTAGTGCAGCCAATGCACTCGTCCTCTCGAATGACTGCAACCTGTTTGTCTTTTTCTTCTCCATGTTCATCGTCAAGTGGAATCGGTTCGACGTCCAGCAAAGCGGCCAAAGCGTCAATGGTGGCTTGACCGCCGGGCGGACAACGATTAATTGGCTCACCCTCGGCTATCGCTTCGGCATAGGGACGACAACCCGGATGGCCACATTGACCACATTGTGTTTGCGGGAGCAGTGCATCGATTTGATCGACAATGGGGTTGCCTTCGACGCGAAAGCGGACAGAGGCAAAGCCGAGCAGGGAGCCAAAGCAAACCGCGAGAAGTAAAAGTGCGCCAATAGAAATAATGATACTCATCAGCGTTTCCGTTAAATATCGACCAAACCGGCAAAACCGAGAAATGCCAGAGACATTAAACCGGCGGTAATCATACCGATGGCGGAACCCTTAAATGGTGCAGGGACATCTGCAAACGCAATTCGCTCCCGCATTGCAGAAAACAGGATCAATACCAGTGAAAATCCAACGGCGGCGCCAAAGCCATACAAAATGGATTCAATAAATCCGTTTTGTTTTTTGATATTGAGTAGCGCAACGCCGAGGACAGCGCAGTTGGTAGTGATCAAAGGCAGAAAAATACCCAGTACCCGATACAGAAGCGGACTGACTTTTTTAACCACCATTTCGGTAAACTGCACGACAACGGCAATCACCAAGATAAAGGTAATGGTTCTAAGGTATTCAAGCCCCAAAGGTTGCAGCAAATACGCGAATGATAGATAGCTGCAAACCGAAGACAAGGTTAAGACAAAGGTGGTTGCCAGTGACATACCCATTGCGGTTTCCAGCTTGCCAGATACGCCCATAAAAGGGCACAGGCCGAGAAACTGCACCAAAACAAAATTGTTAACCAGTATGGTACTGACCAGAATCAGTAAGTATTCCGTCATCGCAAAGCCATTTAAATACAGTCACCGTTAAAACAGGCAAGCAGCCTGCATCGGTCTTCAAGCCAGGTTTAAATAATACGCATACCCGGCCGTGCGCCTTCATCCGGCTGCAGTAGCCAGATATCACTACCGCCTGGGCCTGCGGCCAGCACCATACCTTCCGACATGCCGAACTTCATTTTTCTTGGCTTCAGATTAGCCACCATTACGGTCAATCTACCTGCCAATTGTTCGGGTTGATAAGCGGATTTGATACCAGCGAATACGTTTCTTTTCTCCGTACCAAGATCAAGAGTAAGCTGAAGCAGCTTGTCCGCACCTTCGACATGCTCAGCTTTGATAATCTTTGCCACGCGTAAGTCGACTTTGGCAAAATCATCGAATTCGATTTGAGCACCAATGGCCTCGTCAGCTTTTTTAGCTTTGCCAGGCGTGCTTTTGGCAGCCGGTTGTTCCGCCTCTACCGTGGTTTCGGGTTCTTTCGAATCATTCACCATGGCGTCGATTTTCTTTAGCTCAACCCGGCTGATCATTGGCTTGAAGTTATTGATGCTATGCGCTTGTAAAAGCCTGGTGCGGTCTTGCCAGTTCAGGGTGATATTTAAAAAGGCTTCTGTTTTTCTGGCTGTTTCAGGAATAACCGGAGCCAGGTAAACCATAAGCTGCCGGAATATATTGATTGCGTTCGAGCAGACTTGATGCAGCTCTTGTTCCAGGCCTTCCTGTTTGGCGATAACCCAGGGTGCTTTATCATTGATATAGTGATTAGCCTGATCTGCCAGTTCCATAATGCGGCGAATCGCTTTGCCGAAATCACGATTTTCGTAAAACTGAGCAATTTCGTCGCCGGCCTGTACGTAGTCTGCCAATAGCGCCGAACTGCTGTCATTGCAAGTGGCCAATACGCCGTTAAAACGCTTTGTAATGAAATTGGCACTCCGGCTGGCAATGTTGACCACTTTACCCACCAGATCGGAATTGACCCGTTGCGCGAAGTCGTGCAGGTTGAGATCCAGGTCATCGACCTGGCTGGTCAATTTGGCGGCGAAGTAATAGCGTAAAAACTCGGGGTTCAGATGATTCAGGTAGGTACGAGCCATAATGAAGGTGCCGCGGGACTTGGACATTTTGCGCCCGTCTACGGTGACAAAACCATGTGCCCAAACGGCTGTGGGGGTTCTAAACCCGGCACAATTAAGCATGCTCGGCCAGAACAAGGTGTGAAAATTGATAATATCTTTACCAATAAAATGGTAAAGCTCCGTTTCCGCTCCCGCTTGCCAATAGTCATCAAAATTCAAGTCGTCACGTTTATCGCACAGGTTTTTGAAACTCGCCATATAGCCTATCGGCGCATCCAGCCAAACGTAGAAAAACTTGTTTGGCTCACCTGGAATTTCAAAGCCAAAGTAGGGCGCATCTCGGCTAATGTCCCATTCCTTCAGGCCGCTTTCCAGCCATTCGGCCAGTTTGTTGGCAATTTGAGCCTGTAGCGCGCCGCTACGCGTCCAGGTTTTCAAAAATTCAGTAAATTCGGGTAGTTTAAAAAAGAAGTGCTCGGATTCTTTTTCAATCGGCGTCGCCCCGGAAATCGCCGATTTCGGGTTAACCAACTCAGCGGGTGAATAAGTTGCTCCGCAGGCTTCACAGTTATCGCCATATTGATCTTCCGCATCGCATTTCGGGCAGGTACCTTTGATAAAACGGTCGGCCAGGAAAAGGTTCTTTTCCGGGTCATAGGCTTGTTTGATATTTTTCCGGGAAATCTTGTCGTTTTCGACACATCGTTGATAGATAAGCTCGGAAAACTCTCGGTTTTCTGCCGAGTGTGTCGAGTAATAATTGTCAAACTCGATCAGAAAATCTGCAAAATCTTTTTTGTGCTCGGCATTGACGCGATCAATCAGTTGTTCTGAGGTAATCCCTTCTTTCTCAGCCCGAAGCATGATTGCCGTGCCATGTGCATCATCGGCACAGACATAGGTGCATCGATTGCCTCGCAATTTTTGAAAACGCACCCAGATGTCGGTTTGAATGTATTCAAGCAGATGACCCAGGTGAATGGGGCCATTGGCATAGGGTAGAGCACTGGTAACGAGAATTTCTCTAGAGTTGCCGGGCATTAGTGTCGTTCCAAATTCATTTGTTGTCTTTAGGAGTAGCTATATGCTTATATACAAGTCGGCATATGATACCGTTGATGATCAGGATTTTCACCTTCTGGCGGGGTTATCTTTGTCTACAAGTGGTTTTATTGATAAAGAGTGAGTTAACAAAAGATGATGAGTGAATTAACAAAAGGTGCGGTTGAAAAAGCGATTGCAGGTTATCTGGATCCTTATTTGCAAAAAAATCTGGTTGAACTGGGCTGGATCTCTGACATTAAAATCGACCAGGGTCAGGTGATCGTAGAGCTGACCTACCCCTATCCAAACCAAGGATTACAGGGTGCTATCAGGCAAATGCTAAGTCTGGCGGTAGAAGACATCGATGGTGTAACTGACTGTACTATTAAAATAGACACCAAAGTGGTTGCGCAAAAAACAGCCAATAACATTGCTGCCCTGGCGCAAGTGAAAAACATTATTGCCGTCGCCTCGGGTAAGGGAGGTGTCGGTAAATCCACGGTGTCCGTCAATCTTGCGTTATCGCTGGCAGAAGAAGGTGCGAAGGCGGGTGTTCTCGATGCGGATATTTACGGCCCGAGTATCGGTATGATGCTGGGAGTAAAAGAAGGTATTCGTCCTGATGTCGTGAATGAGAAGTTGTTTGTCCCGGTGGTAGCGCATGGATTACAAACGATGACCATGGCCTACCTGGTCACAGATGAAACTCCAATGGTTTGGCGTGGCCCTATGGTCAGTGGCGCGTTACAGCAATTGTTGAAGCAAACACATTGGCAGCAACTGGACTATCTGATCGTGGATATGCCACCCGGCACAGGAGATATTCAGCTGACTTTGGCGCAAAAAGTGCCCGTTACCGGTGCGGTAATGGTTACCACGCCGCAGGATATTGCACTGCTTGACTGTAAAAAAGGCATTGAAATGTTTAGAAAAGTGAATATTCCGGTGTTAGGTATTGTCGAGAATATGAGTACTTATTGTTGTCCGAACTGTGGCCATCAGGAGCCGGTATTCGGTGAAGGAGGAGGAGAACGTATTGCCGCGCAGTACAATACTGATTTAATCGGCCAGTTGCCACTTAACCGCACAATCAGAGAACAGACAGACTCCGGCAACCCGACCGTGATTAGTGCTCCAGACTCTGAAATCGCGCTGATTTACCGGGATATGGCACGAAAAGTCACCGCTGAGTTGGCCGCGAGAGTGGCTGAAGATGCATTGGCCACGCCCGATATTATCATACGCAGTTAGGGGTTGTTGGCTTTTCGTTGTAACAGGTCGATTAAAAATAGCAAACTCACAATATTTACGCAGCTGCAACACGCAACACCACACGGTAAAACGAAGCCGATTGCATAATGCGGTTAACCCTGTCAGATTTCGGTGATCGAGGCGGCTCCGATATCGGGTCTTAATCGTACTTTAAACGATCCTTTGATGGTTGTCGTTGGACTACTGGTTTCTTCAAGCTGTTGAATGGGTTATGATTCGCGGTAAAAATGTAATGTGAATCAATGGATTGAAAAACAGAGATGACAGCGTTATGGCGATAAAGTCAGATAAATGGATTCGTGAAATGGCAGGTCAATATGGCATGATCGAGCCATTTGAGCCAGGTCAGGTACGATTGGCGGGCAAAGAAAAAATTATTTCCTATGGTACATCGAGCTATGGCTATGATGTTCGATGTAGTCGTGAATTCAAAATATTTACCAATGTGCATTCTGCCACGGTCGATCCAAAAAATTTTGACGAAACCAGTTTTGTCGATATGGTAAGTGATGTTTGTATTGTTCCGCCAAACTCATTTGCATTGGCCAGAACGGTCGAATACTTTAGAATTCCTCGCAATGTGCTAACCATTTGCCTGGGTAAATCAACTTATGCGCGGTGTGGAATTATAGTTAATGTCACGCCTTTGGAACCGGAATGGGAAGGGCATGTGACCTTGGAGTTTTCCAACACGACCACACTGCCTGCTAAAATATATGCCAATGAGGGCGTCGCCCAAATGCTGTTTTTTGAATCCGATGAACAGTGCGAGGTCAGTTATAAGGATCGGGGCGGCAAGTATCAGGGCCAGACGGGTGTAACACTGCCACAGGCATGATTTCGTAACCATGAAAAAGGATAGTATGCAAACTACTCAGGAAGGTGTAATCAAGTATCAACTGGATTTTCGCCAGAAAAAACTGCCCGAAAATATCAAACTGGATCAGTTGACGCAGTGCCGATCACAATTGGTCAGGCTTGGCCTGGTGGGGCAGGATGATTCCCGCTATGGCGGCTTCGGTTTCGGCAATCTATCCGCAAGATATGCTTCGGTTGTCGAAAACGGTGCCGGTTTGCCAGGCTCGCCAGACGCTTTTCTAATTACCGGCAGTCAAACCGGCCACCTGGATACGCTGTCTCGCGATCAATATGTCTTGGTAGAAGATTTTGATGCGAAAAAGAATTCGCTTAAAGCCTGTGGCTTGGTAAAACCCTCCTCTGAAAGTCTGTCTCATGGTGTGGTTTATCACAGTAAACCTGAGGTCAATGCCGTTATTCACGGGCATGATCGCGAGCTTTGGCAAAATGCGCAAACACTCGATTTGCCTGTCATCCCTTCACATATCCCCTACGGCACGGTGGCTATGGCAGTCGCGATCGATAAGTTACTTGTGACCACCTTTGTCGATCGAGCGGCTGGTGTTTTTGTTATGTCAGGGCATGAAGACGGTGTTATCGCATTTGGGCCGGATATGCCGGTGGCGATGAATCTATTGCTAAATAAAAAATCAGCAATAAACGCGAATTAGACCTTAAACAAGGCTAAAATACCGTAAAATCACGTTACCAAAATCAACCAACCATCGATACCCGATAACCAAAGAGGTCAGCTTTGAATTTCAGGCAATTGCAAACCAGTCTATCCAGGCTAAAAGGTTGGCGTGAAACACTTTTTGTCTTGTTATTGGCACAACGGGCCTTTCCCAATTTTGCGTTGTTTGTCGAGGCGGTGGGTGAAGGTAATGGCCATGAATTACATGAGATAATCACGCGATGCTGGGAATTATTGGCGGCAGATGACAGAACGCGAGAACAGACGGATGTTTTAGTGATGCGCCTGGAAGAGCTGGCGATCGACCCGAATCGATACGATGTTTATGGGGTCTATCCGGCTATTCATTGTTACCAACTGGTCGAACAGGTTTTGTATTCGTGGTTGAACCCGGACAACCGTCGAGCCTTAAACGCATCACGAAGCAGTTTGCAGACAGTGACCGAGTTTGTCGAATACACGGCTGACGCAAATATTGACGAGAACGATCTCGTTGCCCTGTTCGATCATCACCCATTGGTAAAACAGGAGCAGGATTTTCAGATAGAATGCTTCAGGCAGGTAAAAATGAAACGCTTTCCGTCGGCGAAATTCATAAAAAAAATGCGCAAATTCGCTGAAAATAAAGGTGTCAGTAATATCGGGATTTGTCTCGACTGACACACTATTATGTATATCTAGATAAACGTTTAGCAGTCAGGAGTGCTTTTTGAAACTGTCCAGATTTGGCAAAAAATTTACCTCTCATGCCGGTATTATTTCCTTGATGGATGACCTCGGCAATGCGCTCGCCAAGGGCGACAATATGATTATGATGGGAGGTGGTAATCCGGGTTCGATTCCTGAGGTAGAAACTGTTGTTCAGGCAAGAATGAAACAAATTGCAGAGGATGCGCAACTTGTCCGGAGAGTGACCGGAATCTATGACCCGCCGCAGGGAGAACTCGAGTTTATCGAGCACCTGGTAAACTATTTGAATGCCAGGTATGACTGGGGTTTGACTGATAAAAATATCGCACTGACCAATGGCAGTCAGTCAGCTTTTTTTATTCTATTCAATATGTTTGCCGGCGAGCATGAAGATGGCTCGACCAAACGCATTATGTTCCCGCTGGCTCCAGAGTATATTGGCTATGCCGATTCTGGATTGTCGGACGATTTTTTTGTGACCAACAAACCGTCCATAGAGTTGATTGATGATTATCTGTTTAAATACCACGTCGATTTTGAATCGCTTGATATTGACCAGAATGTCGCTGCAATTTGTGTATCCCGGCCCACCAATCCAACCGGAAATGTGCTGACTGACAATGAAATCACTCATCTGGATAATCTGGCGAAACAACACAATATCCCGCTGATTATCGATGGTGCCTACGGCACACCGTTTCCGCAATTGATTTTTTCATCTGCCCAGCCGATCTGGAACCAGAACACCATTTTCTGCCTGAGCCTGTCCAAACTGGGTTTACCCGCTGCCCGAACCGGGATAGTCATTGCCAATGAGCAAGTTGTCCGGGCCGTGTCTTCAGTCAACGCCATTATCAATCTTGCGACGGGCAGTTTTGGTTCTATGCTTGGCTCGGAATTAATACGCACCGGTCAAATCGACCAGTTATGTGCTGACCACGTCAAGCCGTTTTATCAGGGCAAAGCAGAAAGGGCGGTTAAACAGTTGGCGCAGGAATTGAACGGATACTCATTTAGAATTCACAAGCCCGAAGGCGCCATGTTTCTATGGTTGTGGCTTGAAGGACTATCGATTTCCAGCCGATCCCTCTATGAGCGACTGAAAAAAAGAGGCGTTCTGGTTGTTTCCGGCGATTACTTTTTCCCCGGCCTTGCCGATCCCTCCTGGCCTCATCAATACGAATGCTTACGTATCACCTACTCGCAGGATGAAGACATGGTAAGCAGGGGCTTGAGTATTATTGCCGATGAAGTGAAAAAGGTGTTTGATACAGTCACCTAAAGTCAAGGGCTGGCTCTAGCTACCCCGGTTTGCCATCGGGCCGGGGTGTGCTGAGAACGGGATAAAAACGCACCAGATAAAGCAGGAATGCGCTACCCCATAGCCATGCCGAGACCAGATACATCAGATTGGCGTATTGGATAAAAAAAAGCATCATGGTGCGGGTCAGGGTTGCGGCAATGATCAGCCATACGCCGATATCAATCCAAATATTTGCCTGCAATGAACGGCCGGTGTGAACGGTGGCGACAATGACCATTACCATATAAAAGGACAACCCGATAACACCCGTGGTCAGGAAATGGCGGAAATGATTGATGCCGTAGAGACCGTTATACAGGTGGTCGAAACCCATTGTGCCGTAACCGGTCGCCATAAGTAGCAAAATAAGAATCAATGGATAGATAAAAGGCTTGAACACTATCCGGGTTTTTTCCATAAAGAAATCGTTCAAGGTATTGAGAATGGCGGCCATGGCGGCCAGGCCGAGCCAGCCTAGAATCGGGCTGAACGGCAGAAAATATTCGATTAGCGTGAACAGGGCGACACAGACAATGGCAATATTGTAAAAAGGCGGGCGGGCAACAAAGGTTTCGTCAATATGGTTGTTTTCCAGGTATTTATTTACCGCACCGGTATTGATACGCCGCAATGCCAGCAGAATCAGAATCATAAATGCGCCTAGCGATACTTTCAGGATGGCCACCGGATCGTCTTGCGTCCAGCCAGCGGCAGCCAGAAAAAACCAGCATTGAATCGCGAATAGACCAATCAATGTCAGCGCCAGAGACAGGTGGCGACGCAGCGGGTCGGTAACAATTGGCCAGGCGGTCAGTAATAACAGCCAGATCAGCAAAGGCAGGTTGGTCATAGCCACGATAGGGATACCGAGCAGATCGATCAGCCAGAACGCCAGCCGACCGATAATCCAGAGCAGTGCCAGCCCGACCAAAGTTTTACCTTTGACCGGGCCAATACCCGGGTAAAACTCCGGCAGTGCGGTAAGTATAAAACCGATAATACCAGCGCTGGCGGCGCCGAAAATCATTTCGTAAATGTGCCAGTGCAACGGATTTTGTAAAAACGGGAATGGCCAGTTGCCCGACCAGACCAGCCCCCATAAAACAATTGACACTGCCAGATACACAGGCAACAGGATAAACATGGGCCGGAACGCATAGGCGAGAATAACTTGTAGCGGTTTGTTGATATTGTCCGGATGGTTGTCAGGCATTGGAGCTTAACCCAAAGGTTTTGATTATTTGAGGCTGCGCCAGCAATTTTGCCGTTTCTTCATAGACAAAACTATCGTTACGCTGTGTTTTCGGGTGGTCGATAGCGAAGGTCTGGACAATTCTGCCGGGGTCGGTGGCTAACAACAGAATTTGATCACTTAGGCGCACAGCCTCCATCAGGTCATGAGTGATAAACAGTATGGTCAATTCTTTATGGTTAACCTGTTCGATAAGTATCTGTTGTAATTCTTGTTTCAGGCCAATATCCAGAGCGGAAAAAGGCTCGTCCAGAAACAATAACTGGGGTTCGACCACCAGGGCGCGGGCAAAGGATACCCGTTGACGCATGCCGCCGCTGAGGTCTTTCGGAAACTTGACCAGATCGCCTTTTTCCAAACCGAAGCGCAATGCAATTTCGCTGGCGCGTGTCAGTCGTTCCTGCTTTTTTATTCCCCGGGCTTTCAGGCCATAAGCAATATTATCCAGCGTACTTTGCCAGGGCAGCAGACGCGGCTCCTGAAATGCGAATGCGGTGTTGTCAAACTGATTTTCGATACAGCCTTCAGCGACATCCAAAAGGTTGCCACATAAATGCAGCAGGGTGGTCTTACCGCCACCACTGGGGCCTACGACAGACAGAACTTGACCTTGTTCCAGACAAAAATTGATATTTTTCAATACATTGTAGGGGCCAAAGCTATGGCTCAGTCGCTCGACTTTCAGAACCCGCTTGGGGTTTTTGTCAGTATTTAATCCCGCCACTGCTCGACCTCTCGCTTGATGGGTTCCATCAACAGATATTCAACGATCAACAATGAACCAACCAGTAATACCACCAGTGCCAGCGTCCCGGCGGTATCCAGGTGAGAGCGGGTAATCGCCAGCGCCGCGCCCAGGCCGTCATTGGCTGAAAGCAATTCGGCCATCACCACGATTTTCCAGCTCATTCCCAGCGCCGCCATCCAGGCGGGAAACAGATAAGAGAAGACGTGGGGCAGATAAATATCCGTAAAGCGCATCCATAGCGGGGTGTGAAAACTGTCTGCCATTTCCGACAGTCTGCCTTCCAGAGTGCGAGTACCTTGCAGAGCGCCGACAAAGATAATCGGAAAACAGGTGACCACTACTGTAAAGACGACGGTCTGGCCGCCCATACCGAACCAGATCATGGCCAGTACAATCCAGGTAATTGGCGGCATACCAGTCAGCATGGTAATAATCGGCCGACTCATGATCGATGCCGTAACGAAGAGCCCGGCACTCATACCCAGTACAGAACCCAGCAATGCCGATAGCAGAAAGCCCCATATGGCTCGTTTTAGGGTAATTTCAGCGTCCTGCATAATGCCTTCAGTCCTGATCATTTCCAATAATCGCGACAAGGTAATCTGTGGTGACGGCAGAACCAATTGGTCGTATACCATGTAGCCAGCTTCCCACAACGCCATAAACAGGAAAATGCTGGCCACAGCTCCCCAGCCGCTCCATAGGTAGCGGGGGAAATTGACAATAATTTGAAAAAATGCCTTCATTGAATATAGCTAAAACCAATTGAGGTATTATCGGAACTGACTGGTTCGACCAGACAGCCGGATTTAAGGGTAATAAAAATTGTCATCAGGCAACTTGCCACCGACCAACGCTGGCTTGCGTCGGTACAGGATGGTAAAAAAATGTTCCAGATCATTTTTGGCCTCTCTGCTAGATACGTGTTTGATCTGGCTGATCTTGATCGAATCGGCAACGGCTTCGGGAGTCAGCATATCGATTCTCTTTGCCACTATCTTGCCGGCTTCATCCGGGTTGTCATTACACCACTGAACCGCTTTCTCATGCTCTTGCATAAAGCGTTCAACAACGTGTTCTGGCAACTCAGCGTTGAGCAATGCAATACCCGCTTGCGGAATTCGGGCGGGTCGGTTGAATACCTTGCCCCATTCTTCCTGCATGTTGGCCGTGCGATACAAATTGGGAGCGATCAGTTTTGTTGGAAAAGAACGGGTTTTGCGTAACGCCATGGAGATCGCAGGTTCAATCAGCAAAGCGTGATCGACACGCCGCATCAGCAACAATTGCATCGCATCCAGCGGATTGTTTACATAGCGTAACTGAAAATCCTCGCTCGGGTTCAAACCCTGTTTTTCTGCCACTTCGTGGAATACCAGATCCGGCATATCGCCCCGAAATGGCATTGCAATCTCCTTATCTTTAAAATCCGCCAGGGTTTTCAGCTCGGGGTTGCGTGTCATCATCCACATAATTCCCCAAATAGAAACAGTTAGAAATTTTAGTTTCTTACCCCGGTTATACAGGTTGGCGGCGACATTGGTCGGGGCAGCGATAAAATCAGTATCGCCGTTCAGTGACAATGCCCGCATCTGATCCGGATCTTTCCAAACCAGAAACTCGACTTTTTTTGCCACATCCTGCAACGCGTCGCTTTCGACCATCCGAATCATGGGATTGGAAACCGCTGCGAAAGGCCCGGCAAACGTCAGTTTTTCCAGTTTCTCAACAGCCGCGAATGTTAAAGGAGCGGCAAAAAGCGTAAAAACAGTGGCGGCTACAATGTGGCAAAAACCTTTGTATTTGATGTTATACATGGATTGGAACTCCGTGGTTCAATATTGAGGTGCGTGGTTCGGAAATTGATGGTACCTGGTTAAAACCGCCTACCAAGTAGGGCAGGCAAGCGTGACCAGGGTGAGGGCATTTAGGCAAATAGTATTTAATTGCGAATGACATTTAATTGCAAGTGGTGCTTAATTGCAAACAATGATTGATTATTTTGGTTACACTGCCGTGCGATTATCAGTGCCGCTTTACCTGTATCCAACGCTTTCTGTATCAACTGCGGTAAAACCGCTCGTCATGCTTGGGCCGCTACATGAGTTGGCGGAGTTTATCCTTATCAAATGCTTCAGCATGCTGTTTTGACAAGCTGTCTATACAGCACTACCGGAACCTTTGCTTTTATTTCCTTATCATCGTGAGTCTTTCAACGCTCGTGTTAATCCACGAGCGTTGAGGCAGGGCAGGTCAAATCATGATGTCTAGTTGTCTAACCGGGTTGTTTAATGTCAGACTGTGCCACTCGATTTCAATAATTACTTGCGAAAACTGTAACACGATAGTCATGCCGCTTCTGTGCTCTGGTATTATTGGTACTATTGCTGTCATTAGGCATGGCCCGCAGGCAGCGGCTGGATGGCTTGAACAACAACACAGGTGGACTCACTCGATGACTGGTGCTAAAGGTCGCTCAAGGCGGCCTGGATCGTTAAAAAACACCCTGGTGATATCAGTCGGTAGTTTGCTGGTGATGCTAACTGTCGGCAACTTCGTATTGAATGTAGTCAGTGCAAAACGTTATTTGCAAGGACAGCTTGAAACTCAGGCCCAGGATGCAGCGACGGCGCTTGGCCTCTCCTTGTCAACTTTATTGGAAAAAGGTGACGAGGTGACAGCCAGTTCCATGATCGACGCTTTTTTTGACCGTGGCTATTACGATCATGTGACTCTCTGGAATGCCAATGGCGAGGCCTGGATAGTGCGGCAGGCCGAGAAGACGCAGCAGACGGTTCCGGGCTGGTATCGTCGGCTTATAAAACTGGACGCCCCGCTTGCTTCGGCCGATGTTGTCAAGGGCTGGAATCGACTTGGCAGTGTTTCGGTGAAAGTGAATCCAGGTGCATCGTATGAGCGAATGTGGCAGGCGATGGTCGCCGAACTGGTATGGTTTATGTCTGTGTTTGTGTTAGCCATACTGGCATTGTTGGCTATTGTCTCTTCAGCGCTTCGGCCGATAGCGAGTATGGTCAGGCTGGCGAACGGCGTGGTCAATCGTGACTTTTCAATACGAGCCGAGGAATCCGGAGCCAGTGAATTGGTTCGGGTCTCGAAGAGCATGAACCTGATGCTGGATCGTTTGCAACTGATTTTCAGGGAGCAAATGGAACAAATTGACCTTTTGCGTTCT
Source organism: Gammaproteobacteria bacterium (assembly GCA_002747055.1). Classification (GTDB taxonomy): domain Bacteria; phylum Pseudomonadota; class Gammaproteobacteria; order Pseudomonadales; family Oleiphilaceae; genus LZORAL124-50-18. The sequence continues at coordinate 30,330 of PDSQ01000011.1, read as the reverse complement.
GAAGTGCATCTCGATCCGGTGACCGGGCTGTTAAATCGGGCCGAATTTGATCGTCAACTGACTGCAGAGCTTGATTCCAGGGATGCGATTCCGAACGGTAACTTGATTATTGTTCAGGTTCGTGATTTTGCCGGGTTCAACAATCAGTTTGGCCGGAATACGGGGGATACGCTTCTATGCGCTGTTGCCGAACAAATTGTGAGCAGGGTAAAGACTTGTGATGGTGTGTTTATCGGTCGGAGGACGGGAGCCGATTTCGTTGTCTATTTGCCTGCCCTGGCAGATGCCAAGGCCGAAAGCATCGCGGGTGCAGTGATTCAAAACGTTGTTTCATTGCCGGCGATAAAAGAATGGTGTAGTGACGATATTATTCACGCCGGGATCGCTTCGGCGTCTGGGCATGGTGCCAGCGTGTTGTTGTCGAATGCCGATATGGCGTTGAGAAAGGCCCAGAATGAGCACACGAATGGTTGGCAGAGGTACGTCGAAAACGCAGTTGAATCGGTTAGTGCTGGTATCGGTCAGAGTAGTGAGTGGCGGCAAGCGATTCGCCACGCTTTGCAAGTATCTGGCGTGTCACTGCATTTTCAACCGGTTTTTTTGGCCCCAAAAGAGCCGGTTCTGTATTATAAGTCTTTGGCCAGGTTGGTTCTTCGAGATAAGGAAGTCAGTGCCGGGATATTTATGCCAATGGTCGAGCGATTTGGCTTGTTGGCGGAATTTGACCGGCATGTAGTTTCTCTTGCAGTTAGAGAGTTGGATGAATCGCTGCATTGCGGAGTGAATCTGGGGGTATCGATTAGTACCGAGTCGGCGTTGGACGATGGATTTGTGGCGTGGGTCGAAGCTTTTTTGACAGCTCATGTCTCCGCCGCCCACTGTTTGATGGTGGAAATACCGGAATATGTGGTACAACGAAAACCGACGGCTTTTGCCGGCTGGTTCGATTTGGCGAGGCGCTTGGGTTGTACTCTGGTGGTGGATAAATTTGGTTTGTCTTCATTGCCGTTTTCTTATTTGAAAAAATATCCGGTCAGATGGCTTAAGATAGATCGCCATTTTCTGGAAGGGTTGGAAAACAATCGAGAGAACAAGTTTTATATCCAGTCTGTTATTCAGATTGCCCACAGTCTGGATATAAAGGTGATTGAGTGTAAAGGCGGATATATGTCAGCAAACCTTTTTGTGGAATTTTGTAAGGATCGTTGGGACGATATTCAGGATTATTTTGGAGGTGGTGTTTTGCCAAAAATTATAGGTGGTGTGTTAGGGCTTTATTTGCTAGTGGCGGTGATACTGGGGGTGGTTTGGAGTTATCCCCCAGATTTGTTTTCGGTAGTCGAGAATAAACAAAATGCGTTGCAGGAAATGTCTGCAGAAGATACCGTGGGTGTTGCGACTACAGCGACTCTGGTGACGATCGCCGATAAGTTGCTGGATAAAAATGGTGGCTATATCAGCAACGATTTTTTTCCTCCCGGAATCTGGCTGGATAACATTAAGTACTGGGAATATGGTGTGCTGATTCAGGTAAGAGATTTGGCGAGAGCATTCCGTCAGGATATGAGTCGGTCGCAAAGTCAGTCTGTCGAGGACAAAGACCTCAAAGTGGCGGAGCCTCAATTCAACTTCGATAACAAGAGCTGGTTAATTCCGGCTACTGAAAGTGAGTATCGGCAAGGTATCGAAGCCTTGCAGAGCTACCTGCAGCGCTTGGTCAATCCACAGAAAGCAGATGCTCAGTTCTATGCCCGGGCAGACAATCTTCGCAACTGGTTGCAAAATGTGGAAACGCGTTTGGGCAGTTTGTCGCAACGCTTGAGTCAGAGTGTTGGCAAGCGGCAGTGGGATACGTCCTTGGCAGGCGACGCGAATGCAAAACAGTCAACCGATAGGGCAGAAGTCGAAGACATCAAGACACCCTGGTTACAGATTGACAATGTGTTTTACGAGGCTCGCGGAACGGCATGGGCCTTGATTCATATCATGAAGGCTATCGAGATAGACTTCAGGTCGGTACTGCAAGACAAAAATGCGTTGGTCAGTTTACGTCAGATTATTACTGAACTGGAAAGCACACAGGAAACTGTTTGGAGTCCGATGATATTGAACGGGAGTGGTTTTGGCACCTTGGCAAACCATTCGCTGACCATGGCTTCTTACCTGTCTCGGGTGAATGCTGCCATTATTGATTTGAGAAGTCTGCTACAGCAAGGTTAAACCTGGTGGCCAGTTAACGGACTGGCTTCACGTAAGCTAAAAAAAGCGTCTTACCCAGAATCAGGTCGGACGCATTTGTTTGCCTTCATTTTGTTGCCCCTTGAGTTCGGGGCAGAGACCATAGATAACGGCAAGTCGCCGTATTGGTGTTGATGGCTACAAGTGTATAAAGCTGGGCAGGTCTTCGTTATGGTGTGCGCCATTGTAAGCCGCTATTGAGCCAATGATAGCGCGTTGTGCTTCATCCGAGCTGCCCCATTCGCGTACTTTTACCCATTTACCATCTTCGAGTTCTTTGTAATTTTCAAAGAAGTGTTTGATCTGGGCAACCAGCAATTCCGGCAGGTCTGCCACTTCAAGTACGTTATGATACAGGGTTGTCAATTTGTCGTGAGGAACACAAACCAGCTTGGCATCTTCACCGGCTTCGTCTTCCATATGCAATACGCCTACGGGACGACTGCGTACAATAGAACCTGGTGCAACCGGGTAAGGGGTAACGACCAAAACATCAAGTGGGTCGCCATCATCGGCTAGTGTGTGAGGAATGAACCCGTAGTTGGCAGGGTAGAACATCGGGGTGGCCATAAATCGGTCAACCAGAACGGCACCCATTTCCTTGTCGATTTCGTATTTGATCGGGTTGCTGTTGGCAGGAATTTCTATCGCTACATTCACATCATCGGGAGGATTTTTTCCGGCTAGTATGTTGTCAAAAATCATGGTGGGCTTATTCTCATGTTGGATCATTTTGCCGCTTGAGACGGCGACGTTTGAGCTTGTGGGTCGATTATAGTCTGTTCTGCCCCTTAAACCAACAGGACTTATGGCTGAGTCCGTTGGTATTTTCGTAACACCAACTCTGACTTCTGATAAGCTCTATTTGGCGGTCAGTGTTTTGACGCCATTTTCTGTGCCCAGTAAGAGCCGGTTTGCCGGGAGCTGTGCGAACAAGCCGTTGGCCACTACCCCCGCGATTTGGTTAATCTGTGCTTCCAGTTTTGCGGGTGTCGAAATGGTCAGATTAAACACATCCAGAATAATATTACCGTTATCGGTGATGTAGTTCTCCCGGTAAACCGGGTCGCCCCCTATTTTGACTAACTCTCTCGCTACGTAGCTTCGTGCCATTGGGATTACCTCGACGGGAAGCGGGAAGGTGCCCAGAATGTCAACCAGCTTGGATCGATCGGCTATGCAGATAAACTCGTCGGCTACCGCCGCGACGATTTTTTCTCGGGTTAGAGCGCCGCCGCCGCCTTTGATTAATTGTAGGCGTTCATTGGCTTCGTCGGCGCCATCGATATAATATTGAATGCCGGAAACCGTATTCAGGTCGTAAACCGGGATTCCTCGCGCGCGCAGTTTTTCTGCGGTTTGTTCGGAACTTGCCACCGCGCCATCAAACAAGTTTTTAATCTGCTCCAGATATTCGATAAAAAAATCTGCCGTCGATCCAGTACCCACGCCAATAATGGAGTCGTCTTCCAGACGGGGTTTGATGTAGTCGATGGCGGCTTTGGCGACATTTCGTTTCAGTTGATCTTGATTCATGTATGCTCCGTCAGGTTGGCTGGTTTCGGTATATCGTTGGATGCGATAAATATAGGATACCAATTGCATACTAACAATTGTTTGAGCGATGCCTGGTATTGGTGCGAATTGGCTGGTTTTGAGCGGTAATTTGCAATAGCATAGCCGCATCAGCCGGCATGCCACGACTCATGCTTGATCGATCTTTGAATTCCGGGGCTGAATCCCCCTATATTTTTTCGTTTAAGGTTGTCTTAATGCCTCAGAAGTACATAAAAAAAATTCTCGAAGCGCGTGTTTACGATATCGCTATAGAAACGCCCATCACCCAAGCCAGGTCTTTGTCCAAGCGCTACGGTAATACCGTTTTGCTGAAGAGGGAGGATTTGCAGAGCGTATTCTCGTTTAAAATTAGAGGCGCCTACAACAAAATTGTTCGCCTTTCCGACGAGGAAAAGCATCGGGGTATCATTTGTGCTTCAGCTGGCAACCATGCTCAGGGTGTTGCCCTGGCAGCGAGCCACTTGGCTATTAAGGCAACAATTGTGATGCCAAAGACGACACCTGAAATAAAAATTCGTTCGGTTCGTAATCATGGTGCCAAGGTGGTGTTGAAGGGAGATGCCTTTGACGAAGCGCTTGCCCACTGTTTGCAGCTTGTCGATGAGAAGGGATTGACCTATGTGCCGCCTTATGATGACGAGGATGTGATTGCCGGCCAGGGCACTATCGCGATGGAAATTCTAAGGCAGCATACCGCCGATTTGGAGGCTGTATTCGTGCCTGTCGGTGGCGGTGGTCTGATTGCTGGCGTCGCAGCATATATCAAATATTTAAGGCCCGAAATCAAAGTGATTGGGGTCGAATCCGATGAGTCAGCCTGCTTGTATGAGGCATTGAAGGTCAGACGGCGCGTGGTGCTCGATCAGGTGGGTATCTTTGCCGATGGCGTGGCGGTCAAGCAAATTGGTAAGCATCCATGGGAAATCGCCAAACAAAAGGTGGATGAAGTCATTACCGTGACCACGGACGAAATCTGTGCGGGAATAAAAGATGTTTTTGATGACACCCGTTCGATAGCGGAGCCAGCCGGGGCATTGTCTGTTGCAGGATTGAAGAAATATGTCGAGCGGGAAGGAGTATCAAACAAAAATCTCATTGCCATTGTGAGTGGAGCGAACATGAACTTTGATCGCTTGCGCTATATTTCCGAGCGAACGGAGATCGGTGAAAAACGAGAAGCGATTCTTGCCGTTACCTTGCCGGAGAAGCGGGGGAGCTTCAAACGCTTTATAAAAGCCCTGCACAAACGCAATATCACCGAGTTCAATTACCGTTATTCGAATGATCAGGAAGCCCGGATTTTTGTTGGTGTACAGATTTCCGAGGGTGGCGAAGAGAGAGAGGATCTGCTGTCAGCACTTACTCAAGATGGCTACCCTGTGATCGACCTGACGGACAGTGACATGGCGAAAAACCATATTAGGCATATGGTTGGCGGGCGCGCAGTCGGCAAGAAAAAAGAAAGGATATATCGTTTCGAATTTCCGGAGCGACCGGGTGCATTGATGAAGTTTCTTATGTCACTGGGTATTCGCTGGAATATATCCATGTTTCACTATCGCAATCATGGTGCTGCGTACAGCCGGGTGTTGTTGGGAGTACAAGTGGATGACGATGATTTGGCCGATTTGCGTGCCATGTTGGATCAAGTAGGCTTTCGTTATTCGGATGAGTCGGACAATGAAGCGTACCGTTTGTTTTTGGGAAATGGGGACTATGCCGGAAATATGTAAAAAAGTGCTTTGGGGTTCTTGCTAAGATCGCATTTATGGTCTATGTTAGCAAGTTATAAAGTGTTTTTAATCGTGTTTATTGATATGGTTTCTAACTTGTTGATAAATAATACTTTACAAGTAAGCGGGTGGGTTGTTTGTATCGGGTTGTCGGATCTTTGTCAATTTGATCTTCCGGTGAGTACGCAGTGTTTTGATAAATGATGGTGATCACGTTGACTTATCTCAGATTGGAAGTTTTATGTATCAGGAGCAATGATGAGAAAAAAGCCTGACTCTATGTTGGCGTTGGTGGTAATTTTTTGTGTAGGATTGGCAGTGAATGGCCTGGTTTCGATGCAGGCCGAGGAGCAGCCGATGGCGAATGTGGCTCATATGCAATTACTGGACTACAACCAGATCACCAATTAGTGATGAGTCCCGCAATCAGTGACTATATTAGGTTTTAACCCTTGCCTCGATATAGCCATTTAAATGGCCTGGCCGTTATCCGATTGTAATATTCAATGTATTTTAAAATTAAAGTTCCTTAACTCTTCCTTACCCGCAGCGGAAAGTCGCCGGAGTAAATTCCGTGATATCGAGTTGAACCGACATTCGACTGGATTCGACAGAGAAGCATATCACGGGCAATTGCGACGCACACCAATTTTTGGTTTTTGACGGCCTCGATCAAGCGACGGTAACAGCCACACAAACGCTATCCTGTTCCGGCGCTGTGTTAATCACTGGGCACGACGCCCGGATAGCCCGTGTGTCTATAATGCTTCCTGTATTCGGGCAAATCACACCTTTCTAAGGTGTTATCTTTCAATTGAACGTGAAAATGACGAAAAAAATATCGAAAAAATCGTTATCCGCTACTGGTTGGTTACCGAATTACCACGGTGCTTGGGCGATGATTAGCGTGCCTGTTATTTTAGGCATAATACTTAGCGGTTTTAAAACAGTTCATTGGTTATTGTTGGCCTCGTGGTGGATTGGTTATTTTGCTTTTTTTGCTGCCAGTTTGTGGTTGCGAACACATCGCAAGGCGAAGCTCTTCCCACCAGTTAAGGTCTATGGCTTGGCGTTGATTGTCTTTGCAATCGGATTGGGTATATCAGCTCCTTATCTAATTTGGTGGGTAATGGTGTATTTGCCTTTGGTCGTTATCACCATCTGGGCATCGACGCATCGTCAAGATCGCTCTCTGCTCAATAATGCAGTAACGGTTATTGCTGCTTGTCTCACCCTGCCCGTCGCCTATGATTTAGGTATCAACGGTGTTTGTTTCTCATTGACTGGTGTCGATGGCGTTTGGGGAAGTGGTTGGCTGGCCAGTACCATTTGTGCGACGCCATCGCATCAGCTGATAGCGCTGAAAGTGGTGGATTGGTCTGTTGTTTGGATGATAACGCTGTTAGTTTTTGGTTATTTTATGGGCGCCGTTTTTTACGTCAAAACCAATGTTCGTGAACGCAGATCCGATATTTATTTGTGGCTATCCGTTATTTTTCATCTGGTGTTTACCCTGATGGCTTTGGTGATGGCCAAACAGGGTGTCGTGGTTTGGGCGCATGCTTGTCTATGGGTTGTGCTCAGCCTTCGTAGCTTAGCGATTCCGTTATACGGCAGAAAACAGCATTGGTTGTCGACAAAACAAATTGGTATGGGTGAAGTTATGTTTTCTATTCTGGTTTTTATCACATTGTTGAACGAAGGCGCTGGGCGGTAGATTGACACCGTCATGGTTAATCAGGCCGTTAGTTGGTGGCTTATCTAACTAAGTAAAGAAAAGGTGCTCGTGGTGCCTCTTACGTTTGCTTGCAATAAAAAAAGCCCTTGATTGTTATCAAGGGCTTCGCGCTATTGACAAATTTAATCAACAGGTATAAGCACAGAGAGTTTTTCATTGGGTTTTAGTGTAATTTCGGTACTTCCCGATTTGCCTTGATGTTTGCCGAACGGCACAACTACGTCAATGAGATAATCACTTGGGGGAAGCTTCACTTTACAATCCTGATTGAAATTATCGCAACCGTCAATGATTGTCTTTTTGCCGTTTACCATTCTTGCAACGGCAAAATTAGCCCGTGTCGGTTCATCATTGTCTCCGACTGCTGCGGCCATATTCATCTCGCTTGTTTCACCTGTCACGATATTCAAGACGGTTTGTTCATCTTCTTCAAGGGTGATATTGGTATCCTTGATAAAAGTTTTGTGAATCTCGGTTCTGACAATATAGTTACCGGCAGGCAGTTTTTCTTTGCAAGGCTCACCAATCGTAGGGTTCGAAAATGAAGAACATTCTTTAACCAGTTTTAAATCTTCTGCACTTTCTTCGTTCTCTTGGTAAATAGCGAAGTGGCCGTCTATTTCCTTTCCGCCTTCAGTTTCACTGGCTGTCAAGATCAAATTGTGTTTAAGTGCCTTTTTGGCTTTTACAGCCCTAACGGTTCTCTCTTCGACGGGTTCTTTTTTCTCGACTTCTTTCACTGCTTTTTTCATTGCATTGTTCAAGTCATCGGCGTTTTTGGCAGAAAAATATTTCCCACCGGTGGCGTTGGCGATACACGCTAATTGCTTGTCGGTGTCGGCATCGATATCAAAACCGATAACGTGAGTGGTAAAATCAATACCTTGGGTTTCAAGCTCTTTTGCTGTCGCACAAGGGTCAGCGTTACAGGTTTCCTTACCGTCACTGATTAAAATAACCGTTGCCTTATCTTCGGTAAAATGCAGTTTTTTAGCCGCTTGCCGCAAGGAATCGCTGATAGGCGTCTTCCCCTTGGGTGTAATCGCTTCAACCTTTTGCAAAACGGCGTTCTTGTTGATTTTAGATAAGGGAATTAACACTTCGATATCGTTACAATCGCCTTTTCTGGTATGACCATAAGCCATCAGGCCAAAATCAATGCTTTCATCCCAGTCGTTGACCACTTTGTTTAAGGTCTCTTTGGCAATGGCCATTTTAGCTTTGCCGTCCACTTGCCCTTGCATGCTGCCCGAGGCGTCCAACACAATCATCGCTTGATCTGCTGAACACACAAAGCTGAAAGCCAGTAATAAGGGCGATATTATTTTTAACATTGTACTTTCTCCGTTGTCAGTGAATAAATCTAGGAGCCTGCCTGTCAATGATGAGCACCCTGTTAAGTGAGTATACTACTCAACAGAGGTAAACCATGACAACCAAGACAAGCAAAACAGCAACCAAGAAAAGCTGCTCGCAAATGGCATTCATCGAAGCGGTCAGAGGGCTCGCTATCGCCGAAAAGGTTCATCAAGAAAGCGTGTTATGTAAGCAAATTTCGTTCCAGATTGCTGAAACTGGTTTATGATTTGATCGATGTCGGATCCAAGTCGATTGACGTTATTGTACATCCGGATTGTGGCAGCCAATATTGTTCTTGTCATTTTCTAGCTTTGTTATGTTTTTGATATGCGCTTTCTCGGTAACGATATACCTAAGTGGAACATCCCAGTTTTCAACAGGTATTTTTTCGACTTCCTGAAATGAGTGAGCCAAACCAATGAGATTGGTGTTGAACGGCTGCTGCCGGTTTTTTTTCAAAACGAATTGAAAGGTTCGATCGTAATATCCGCTGCCCATTCCCAGCCTTCCTCCGGATCTGTCGAAAGCAACCAATGGCAGCAAGACCATATCCAAACTCCATGCCGGAACCTGTCGAGCCGAGTCTATGTCGGGTTCGAGAATGCCGTAGCGGTTATTGACCAGTCGTGTTTCAGGATGAAATGGAGCAAAGTAAAGCCGGTTTTCTCCGAGTGGGTGAAGCACTGGCAGGAACACTCGCTTACCGGTTTGCCACAAAAATTTGATTGTGCAGTCTGGGTCAATTTCGCCATCGCTTGCCAGGTAAAGCGCAATTTTTTTGCAGTGGCGAAAACAGGCTAATTTGCAGAGTTGGTTGAGGAGGCGGTGCGCGCTTAAGTTTTGATCTCGACGGCTCAGACTCCGTCGTTTTTTCCTCATTGTCGAGCGTAATCGCTTTCTGTCTAACATTAAGCGCCCCGTGGTGTCGTTATCAGATAGGACCTTGAACCCACTGGTTCAAGGTGGTAACCGCTGTGATATATTAGGCTTTCCCTGTTGTTTGCTTCAATCGCTTAAAACAAACAAGGGACTTGCTCACAACACCATCGAGTGGTCACCGGGGTGTGATTATCGGCTCGAGGACATATCTGAATCTCGAACACCTCAGGGAACTGACCTAATTATACTTTACTTCGGATGAATTTCAGTGATTTTTTACGAAAAGCTACAAAATTGTATGCCTTCGAGGTTAGCGAATATTGGATAACAACGAATCAATTTTTTCATGCATTTCAGAGACCGCTTTTCGTGTTTCAAGGCTGTCTTGAGATTTTTCCCGTAACTCGTAGGTTAGGTTAAGGGCGGCGACAATGGCGATTTTTTCGGTGCTGAAAAGATTGCCGCTATTTTTTATCTCTCGCATTTTTCTATCGAGTTGATAGGCAGCGTCTCTAAGGCCGCTCTCCGCCTCTGGTGGGCACGAGATCAGGTAGTCTTTACCAAGTATTTTGACTTCTACAGGATTTGATGAGCTAGTTGTCATTTTTGCTCCAGTGCCTTTAACCGTCCGATCATGGCTTCAATTTTGTGTCTCGCCAGGTCATTTTTTTGCAATAACGTTGCGCGCTCATTGTTCCATTGCTCTTGTTGGTCGCGTAATGCGATATTGTCTTCTTTCAGTTCATTGCAATACTTAATCAATGCATCTACTTTTTGTGAAAGCGAATCTAATGTTAAATTATCCATTTCTATCGAAACCTGGTGCGATCAGGGAACTGGTGTTACGCAGTTCAATTGTGGTTATTGTAAAGTGTATTGGCGCAACAAAAAAGCATTCCCAACCCTTTGATTTTAGCAGCAATCAACAAACAATGCAGGAAAAAGCCGATCTCGGGGCGGAAAACTGGCCGTGGCCAGAAAGCGATGATAGCATAAGACGCTGACCAACCAACTAAACGAATTCGGCCTCTTACCATGTCTTATCCTCCATATAATGAAACCGGTTTTGACTTTGATGAAATTGCAGATGTCTATCAGACTCTGGGTGCACTAAATCCTCCTGCTGAACTGCTCGGGCTATGGTGTGGTCGATTGGTGGGAGGGGTTCGCTGGTCCGATCAGGATATTCTCGATGTGGTGATTGAACATATGGAGGTGGAAGAGATCGATGAGCCAGAAAACGAGGCGCTGTTTGTTCGCGTGTTCAGGAGAATCGAGTCATCGCTGGCAAAAAATGATCTCTCTTTCAATTTGGTGTTACCCGATGAAAACTACTCGATTGAAGAGCGAGTCGCTGCGTTGGGACAGTGGGCCAGGGGGTTTCTGGAAGGTCTGGCTTTGGAGAAAGGTGCTGAATTGGTGGTTGATAACGAGGAAAACCAGCAGCTGCTATCTGACCTCGTGGAAATCTCCAAAGTTGAAATTGAAGTCGAGGATGGTGACGCCAGTGAAATGCAGCTTATCGAGGTGATCGAGCATGTTCGTATGACCGTTTTGAGCTTGTACCAGGATTTTTGTCCTGCATATTCGAGCAATAGATCCGGACAACCCACGATTCACTAAAAACGATGTTGGCCAGTGACGATATTAAACGAAGCAAGTCATCGTTTGTTTGTCGTTATGTCAGCAAATAAACTGTCATTGAATGGGTGAAAAACAAGCCCAGAATTAAACAGGTTGGTGTAACAATGACCTTACCCGTAGAAGAGTTTACCCAACGCCGACGTGCGTTAATCGAGCAAATGTCTGACAATTGCATTGCGGTGTTGCCGGCGGCACCCGAGAAAATTCGTAACCGTGATGTCCACTATCCGTTCAGGCAAGACAGCGACTTTTTTTACCTGACCGGTTTTGCAGAACCGGATGCCGTGCTGGTTCTGGTTCCCGGGCGAGAACATGGCGAGTCGATACTGTTTTGCCGGGAGAAAGACCCCAAAAAAGAATTATGGGATGGCGCGATTATGGGGCCGGAAGGGGCGGTGGCCGAGTTGGCGATGGATGATGCTTTTCCCGTTGCCGACATCGATGACATTCTCCCAGGCCTGATCGAGGGTAAAGACAAAGTGTATTACTCGATGGGGCTGGATGCGGATTTTGACAAGCGAGTCATGGAGTCGATCAATACAATACGAAGTAAGGTCAGAAACGGTGCGCATTCCCCCGGCGAGTTTGTCGCTTTGGAGCATTTTCTTCATGATATGCGCCTGTTCAAGTCGCCAGCCGAGCTTAAAACTATGCAGCAGGCGGCCAGGATTGCTGCCGAAGCACATATTCGTGCGATGAAAAAGTGTCAGCCTGGTATGTTTGAATATCAGCTTGAGTCTGAAATAATGCATTGCTTTTTGGCCGCAGGCAGCCATGCTGCGGCCTACCCTTCGATTGTCGGAGCAGGTAATAACGCCTGTATCTTGCATTATATCGAAAATCATTCGCTGATCGGTAATGGTCAACTGGTGTTGATCGATGCCGGTTGCGAACTCGATTACTATGCTTCCGATATCACCCGTACTTTTCCTGCCAATGGCCGGTTTTCCACCGAGCAGAAAGCGATCTACGAGATAGTGTTGCGGGCGCAAAAAGCGGCCATCGAGAAAGTGGTAGTCGGCAATCATTGGAACCATCCTCATGAGGCTGCGGTAAGGATTATCACAGAGGGCCTGGTTGAGCTTGGCATACTGGAAGGTGCGGTAGATGAATTGATCGAAAAGCAAGCCTTCACAAAATACTATATGCATCGTACCGGTCATTGGTTGGGTATGGATGTGCATGATGTCGGCGATTACAAAGTAGGTGGACAGTGGCGTGTGCTGGAACCGAATATGGTTTTGACCGTTGAGCCTGGCATCTATATATCACCAGACGAACAAGCGGTGGAGCCCAGGTGGCGTGGCATTGGTGTTCGTATCGAAGATGATGTGGTGGTAACGCGCAAAGGGCCGAAAGTGATAACTGAATCTGTACCTAAAGAAGTGGCTCAAATAGAAGCGTTAATGGCGAATTGATAACAAGGCTGGCAAAAAAATGGATTATGATGTGATTGTGGTTGGTGGCGGCTTGGTCGGTGCTAGCTTTGCTGTCGCTTTGGATCAGCAGTTTCAGAATGTTGATATCCAGCCGCTTAAAGTGGCGGTTATAGAGCCATTTCCAATGCAGACCGATTCCGGGGATTTGGCTTACCAGCCCAGTTTTGATGCGAGGAGTACCGCCGTTGCATGGGGTGCGCGACTTATCTATGAGCAACTCGGCTTGTGGTCCGCGATCGAGGAGAGAGTGACACCGATCAGGCTGATACATGTTTCCGACCGGGGGCATTTTGGAGCCACAAGAATTCGAGCCGAAGATATGCGGTGTGAAGCTTTGGGTTATGTGGTTGAAAACCAATGGTTAGGGCAAAAGCATCTGTCCCGATTGCGTCAAAGTGAAAATATCACGTTTTTTTGCCCCGCCCGTGTCAGCGAGGTAAAACAGGTCGCCGGTGGCGCTCGTATTGTCGTTGACCAGGCTGATACTCAGCAAACGCTGACGGCTCGGCTGGTTGTACTATCCGATGGTGGGCGATCCGGGCTGCGAGAGTCATTGGGTATTGCCTGTGATTCCAAGGAGTACGATCAGTTCGCGTTAATAGCCAATATCGCTACTGAGAAATTTCATCAGCATTCAGCCTATGAGCGTTTTACCGATGAAGGGCCAATCGCTATGTTGCCTTTATTGGATACCGACGAAGGTGAACACCGTTGTGCTTTGGTCTGGACTGTTGCCACAGAAAACATCCAAGAAATCAGTCAGTTGACCGATGCAGACTTTCTGGCCCGGCTGCAGGATCGTTTTGGCTTCCGGTTAGGTCGACTGCTGAAGATCGGTGATCGATCGAGTTATCCGCTCAAGCTTGAAATCAGTAAAGAACAGGTGCGACCAGGGCTAGTGGTGATTGGTAATGCAGCACATACCCTGCATCCGGTGGCCGGCCAGGGTTATAACCTGGCATTGCGCGGTGCCCTAGCTCTTGCAGATGTGATACGAAGTGTTCATCAAAGCGCACAGACCGGAAGCTCGATCGCCATTGGAGACTTATCTGTTCTCAATCGCTATAGAGATTGGCATCAGTGGGATCAATTTAAATCAACGCAGTTGAGCGATAAGTTGATTCAGGTGTTTGGCAGCAAAAAGGCGAACCTGATCATTGCCAGAGACCTGGGGCTTTTGGGGTTGGATCTCTTTGCGCCGGCAAAAAAAGCTTTCACAAAACAAACTATGGGGTTGGGCTAGAATATGCTTATAGATCAATCAGATATCGTAATCGTTGGGGCGGGAATAGTCGGTGCCGCGCTTGCCCAGGCTTTAGCCCGAACAGGTAAAACCATCCTGGTGTTGGATGCCGGGCAGCCGACAGCCGGCATCAAGCTGGCAGCGGATGTCACCTTGATGCCATCGGTGGCTGACTTCGATTCGCGGGTAAGTGCTTTCACGGCGGCATCCCGGCAGCTGTTTCAGAATTTGGGGGTGTGGCGAGATATTGAAACGACCCGGGCTTGCCCATTTACCCATATGTCGGTTTGGGATGCCGAAGGAACGGGTCGAATCGATTTTGACGCCAAAGAGATTAAGCAACCTTTTCTAGGCTATATTGCCGAAAATGCGCTGGTCATTGGCGTTGTTCAAAATCATCTGGCGTCGCAATCCAATGTCAAGCTGCAATTTGGTGCAAAACTGGTTGGTATCGAGCATGATGCCGGTCAAATTATACTGATGGTCGAAGTGGCAGGCGAGGTAAAACAGCTAACGACCTCTCTGTTGGTTGGCGCTGACGGGGCTAACTCCCAAACTCGCAGGCTTGCAGCCATTCCGACCAGAGAGTGGGGTTATCAGCACCACGCCATAGTCACGACGGTAAAATGTGAACAACATCATCAGTTTACTGCGTGGCAACGGTTTATTGATAGTGGGCCGCTGGCATTCCTGCCTCTGCAGGCAAACGCAGCATCGCAGCAGCAATTTTGCTCAATTGTCTGGTCAATGCCACCCGATGCGGCAGAGTCGGTAATGGCGTTGAGCGACCAGGCATTTCGGTTGGAGTTGGCAAAGAGTTTCGAGTATCGGTTGGGGGATATTCTGGAATCCTCGAGGCGGTTTCAATTTCCGTTAAGACAGCGTCATGCCAAATACTATGTCAAGCCGGGGCTTGCTCTGGTAGGTGATGCGGCGCATACGATACATCCGTTGGCCGGTCAAGGAGCTAATCTTGGCTTGTCGGATGTTGCGGTGTTGGCGGATGAACTTATCCAGGCAGCGAAGGCCGGAATTGAGTTAGGCAATCCGATTGTGCTCGAGCGATATCAGCGTCGTCGGATGGCTCCGAATTTAGCTATGATGGGCGTAATGGAAGGCTTCAAGCGACTGTTTTCCGAGGATGATATTGGCGTTCGTTGGGTCAGAAATGCGGGTATGAAATGGTTGAATCGTCTGCCTTTGGTTAAAAACGAAATCATTTCCCAGGCTATGGGGTTGAATATAAAGATGCCCGCACTGAATTGATGGGCGCCCCTGTTAAAACAGGTGCTTTTGCCAAAGCGAGTGTTGTTTCTAACCAGGGGTCAGCAAAATGGAAATAACTTGGCAAGAAGAGCCGGCACGGCGGTTTCCACTCGTAAAATTCGTTGGCCCATTTTTATTGGTTTGAAACCTTGTGCCATTAGCTTGCCTATTTCATAGTCGGTAAAACCGCCTTCAGGCCCGATTGCCAGCGTTATATGATCAACTTGTTGAAGCGGACAGTCGGTTGCGCTATAGGGGTGAGCAACCAGCCTCTTGCCGTTGCCGCAGATGCCGGGAAGCCGGTCTTCGACAAATGGCTTAAACAGTTTGTGCAGGTAAACTTTCGGCAGTGTCGTGTCCTGTGCCTGTTCCAGGCCTAATAAAAGGTTGTCGTGGATTCTGTCTGTCGACAGCCAGGGTGAACCCCAAAAGCTTTTTTCAACTTTGTAACTATTGATTAGATGTACCTCTTTTACGCCCATTGCCGTGCTGCATTGTAATACCCGCTTGAGCATTTTCGGTCTGGGTAGTGCCAGTAACAAGGTGACCGGGAGTGGTTTGGGCGGTGAGGTGTCGATCTGGCTGAGCGATAGTTTGACATCGCTTTGAGACAAGGATTCCACAATACCCGTGCCCATTTTGCCGTCGATCAGGCCGACCCTTAGCGAGTCTCCGACTTTGGCTTTTAGTATGCTTTTGATATGGAAAAACCGCCGATCCGTCAGTTGGGCAGTGGTTGCGCTGATTAAATCGCTCGGATAGAGGAGTATCAGGTTCAAGCTGACGACTCTTTTGGCTCGACGAGCGGCCCAAACAGGATGCCTATTTCAAATAACAACCACATGGGTACGGCCAGTAATGTTTGTGAAATCATATCCGGTGGTGTCAACAGCATACCAATGACGAAGCAGGCCACAATAATATAGGGTCGTTTTTGTTTGAGCGCGGCAACACTGGTGATCCCGATTTTCAGCATCAATAACGTCGCAATTGGAATTTCAAAGGCCAAACCAAAAGCGAGCAACAGCTTTAACACAAAGTTGAGATAGCTGCTGATATCGGTCATTACCGTGACACCTTCCGGGGCGACACTGGTCAAGAAGCCGAAAACCAACGGAAATACCACGAAGTAGGCAAAAATGGCTCCGAGATAAAACAAAATAACGCTGGAAACAAGCATTGGAATTGCAAAAACTTTTTCATGCCGATACAGGCCGGGTGCGATAAAGCTCCAGGCTTGATAGAGAACATAGGGGATGGCGATGAAAATAGATAATACCAGGGACAGTTTTAGCGGAGTCAGAAAGGGTGATGCCACTTCGGTGGCGATCATTGTCGAGCCTTCAGGAAGAAATTTTCTGAGAGGTTCTGACAACATTGAATAGAAATCGTTGGCGAAGTAATACAGGCTGCAGAATACGATTAACACCGCAAGCACCGCTTTGAGTAACCGGCTTCTCAGTTCCAGCAGGTGCTCGATAAAGGGCTGTTGGGTTTCGTTCTGGTCTGTATTGCTCACGGGTGTCTGTTATTCCTGCTTGCTATTCCTTGCGGGTTTATTATTGTCGCAATGGTTTGTTTATCCTTTATTTTTCGTTCCATTCTGATCCGGAGCAGATATTGATATGCCGCTGTGTTTGGGAGTTTTTGTCCGATTGGCCAGTTGTGCTGTCTGCTCGTTTATGTTTTTTTCTACCAGGTGTCGGTCGTCTTCGGCCTTGTTCAAGGCATCATCGACTGTTGACTGAATCTTTTCGAGACCCAGGGTATCCCTTTCTTGTTTGAGCTTGTCACGCAATTCCTGAGTTTTTATTTCCTGATCAATTTCCCTGGTTACCCGGTTAACCATGCGCCTCGCCGTGCCGACCCATTGGCCGGCAGTGCGTGCAGCATGGGGCAGCTTTTCAGGGCCCAGTACAAGAAGTGCGACTATGCCCAGCAGCACCAGTTCGAGAAATCCAATATCAAACATGCGTAACGAGTCGGTTTGTTTATTTAGTTTCTGTATTAGCCGCCGAAGAGGCTTGTGAAGCGTCTGGTTTTTGAGTCGGCTGTGATTCTATATTTTGTGTAGCCGACTCCTTGTTCGGTTGCGCTTTTTCTTCGTCATTCATGGCTTTCTTAAAGCCTTTGATTGCGCCACCCAGGTCACTACCCAGGTTGCGCAGCTTCTTGGTTCCGAACAAAAGCAGAACGATGCCCAAAATAATCAGTAACTGAGTGACGCTAATGCCCATCGTGGTGTCTCCTGACGACATGTCTGTTAACTAGATTGTATACCAAATCGGCGGGTTTGTTTGGCGCCTTTTGCGTTTGCCAATGGCTTCTCGTGATTCAAGCTGATTAAGCGATAGCTTATTTAGTCGCTCTGGCGGCTTTTTCTTCCAGACCAGAGAGGTCAAAGCGTCTTTCCAGCTCCTTGAGAATATCATTGGCAGACAAATCCAAATGGGAAAGCATAACCAGTGTATGAAACCACAAGTCAGCGGTTTCGTAAATAACCTGGTCTTTGGCTCCCGATTGTTTGGCATCTTTGGCGGCGATGATGGTTTCGACAGTCTCTTCGCCGATTTTTTCCAGAATTTTGTTCAGCCCTTTTAAATGCAGGCTGGCGACATAGGATTTTTCGGCATCTGAGGTTTTTCTTTGTTCCAGTACAGCGGTAAGTTGAGCCAGTACGTTATTCATCCTGGTTTTTATCCTTATATATTTCGTTGGGATCTTTTATTACCGGTTCGACCGGGTTCCATTGATTCTGTTCCAGTCGAAAATAGAAGCAACTGTGTCTTCCAGTGTGGCAGGCGATCTGACCGATCTGTTCGACTTTCAGCAATAATACATCACGATCACAATCCAGTCGCAGTTCATGCAGCTTTTGCACGTTGCCGGATGACTCGCCTTTGCGCCAGAGTCTTGCCCTGGACCGTGACCAATAGACCGCCCGCTGCTCTTCGACTGTCAGGCGGAGCGATTCCGGGCTCATCCAGGCCATCATCAAAACGTCATTGGTATCGATGTCCTGAGCGATGGCGGGTATCAGTCCATCATCATTCCATTGGATTTGGTCTAGCCAGTTGTTATGTGTATCTTGTTGTTTCATCTTTTCTTCGTTGTGTTAAACACCGGGCTCAATTCGTATCACTGCATTGCTGGCGCCTGATGATAAGGAATAAATTATTTCCCGGAATTGGTTTTGGTTAGCAAGTAAAGGCCGATCGCGGCGAATAGCATACTCTGCCAGGGTATCTCCGCGAATAGGGACAGGAGCGTTGGTTGATAGATAATGGTGGCGATACCAAGGCAACCTATTCCCCACCAGAATGTCGATTTACTTTGGCCTTTGGGTTGTGCATTGTGGCTGGTTCCTGGACTTTTCGTTACCGGTCGTGCGGTATTCGGGTCGATGGTTTTCAAGTGGGCAAAAGTGTCGTGGATCAGTTTCGGTATTTCGGGTGCCTGTTCGACCCATTGTGGCAGGTGTTGTTGTATGTTTTTGACCATACCTGGTGGTGCAATGCGATCTTTCATCCATTTTTCCAGAAATGGGTGTGCGGTTGACCATAAGTCCAGTTCAGGGTAGAGCTGGCGACCCAGTCCTTCGATATTGAGTAATGTTTTTTGGAGCAGAACCAGTTGTGGCTGGATTTCCATATCAAAGCGTCTGGCGGTTTGAAATAACCTGAGCAAAAATTGACCGAAAGAAATATCAGCCAAAGGCTTTTCAAATATCGGTTCACAAACGGTTCTGATTGCAGATTCGAAATCGTTGACCCGGGTTGATTCCGGTATCCAGCCAGAATCAATATGTAGTTGGGCGACCTGGTGATAGTCACGATTGAAGAAAGCCAGTAGATTACGCGCCAGGTAGCTCTGGTCTTGTGGACTGAGTGACCCCATAATGCCAAAATCCACCGCAATGTATTGGGGGGCTTCTGGGTGATCAGGGTTGACGAAAATATTTCCCGGGTGCATATCGGCGTGAAAGAAGCTATCTCTGAATACTTGAGTAAAGAATAGTTCCACACCTGTTTCCGCCAGTGCTTTCAGGTTTGTATTGTTTTGTTTCAGTGTCTCCAGGTCGGCGACGGGGATTCCGTAAATACGCTCCATGACCAGCATGGCTGAACTGGTGAAATCCCAGTAAATTTTTGGTATGTAAATCAGCGGGGATTGACTGAAATTTCTGCGTAACTGAGAGGCGTTGGCGGCCTCTCTTTGCAGGTCAAGCTCATCAAAGATCGTTTGTTCGTAGTCTGCCACCACATCGACCGGACGCAGGCGTTTGCCGTCTTGCCAATAGGTTTCTATCGCGGTGGCCACCAGATACATCAGCGAGATGTCCTGAGCAATGGTTTTTTCTATGCCCGGGCGTATCACTTTGACAATAATCTCTTCGCCTGTTTTTAGTTGGGCGCTATGAACCTGGGCCACCGATGCGGAAGCCAGTGGTGTTGCATTGAAGTTGTCAAATACCTCTTCGATCGGACTGCCCAGATTGCTGGAGATGATTTTACAGGCCTCTTCGCTGCAAAATGGCGGCACCCGGTCTTGCAGGTGAACGAGTTCAAGCGCGATGTCATCCGGTATCAGGTCTCTTCGGGTGGATAGTATTTGGCCCAGTTTGACGAATACCGGGCCAAGGTCTTGAAGAGCTAACCTGATTCGCTGTCCTCTGGTCAACTCCGGGGCAGAGAACAGTCGCCAGGGAGAAATTAGCAAGAGCGATCGAACTCGGGCCGGTAGCTGTTCAAGTGGAATTAACTTATCCAGACGATACTTGCCAATCACCCAAAATATCTTGATCAATCTTGCCAATTTTTTTGTCACGGTTTTTTTGTGTCCTGTTGGGCGCGTTGGGTTGTCTATCGCGTTAGCTTTGCTCGTTGGTGGCTTTGGTCATTTTTTTTCTAACCTGGATAACCGGGCATCCAGTCGGTCGGCCGCCAATTTCAAATTGTCAACTTGTGAAAAGTGATACTGGAGCTCACTGGCCGTTGGCAGTAGTCGAACCTCTTCATGCAGGTACTCTTCGATATTGGCAAGCAGGGATGCATTCACTTTTTTCCCCCACTTGGCCCCCGCTCTGAGGTTTTTGCCGATGAGGTGTGCTGGAATATCACCGGTTCGCTCCGCAAGAACCGCTTCCCAATCGATATCCAATGTGTGGAACAGTTTATGCCATTGTTCCAAATCGTCAGTGCTTCCTGAAACCGATACCCCTGAAGACCGAAGTATTTCCTGCTTGTCGTCTGCTAATACAAGGCGGAGCAGCATTATCGGGGTGGCTGCCAGTACTACGTCGGGCGGGCTCGATGGTTCGCCCAGTAGCTCGATGCGGCCCGTTTCGTTATGTGACCAATTGGCTCGTAAGCAAATGTTCAAAATCGGGGTGTGAATCGCGAGTGATTTGCCATCGAGAGCCTTGATTTCTGCCTGACTCGACGGCGCTTTTGATATGGCATGATCGACAATAACCTGAATATGCTCGATTACCTGGTCGAAAATTTCGGAACCGGTTCCGGTTTTGGGTGCAATCAAGGTTTTACTCCGCAGTGCAGGGCGACGATACCCCCCGTCATATTGTAATATTTGCATTTCACCAGACCGGCATTTTCCATCATGGATTTCAGCGTTTCCTGATCCGGATGCATCCGAATCGATTCTGCCAGATATTGGTAACTCTCGCTGTCACCCGCAATCAGTTTGCCCATGGCGGGGAGTGCGGTGAAAGAATAAATATCGTAGGCCTTGCTGAGTAGCGGCATTGTTGGTTTGGAGAATTCGAGTATCAGCAGCTTGCCGCCGGGTCTCAAACATCGAGTCATTGAAGCGATTGCTTTATCTTTATTGGTGACGTTGCGCAGGCCAAAGGCGATACTGATGCATTCGAAACTGTTATCGGGGAACGGCAATTCTTCCGCATTTGCCTGTACTATCTCGATATTGCTGCTGTAGCCACTGTCAAGTAACTTGTCCCGTCCGACTTTAAGCATCGAGCTATTGATATCTGCCAGCACAACCAGGCCGTTTGCGCCGACCAGATCGGAAAATTTCATCGTGAGGTCGCCGGTTCCTCCGGCGATATCCAGAACATGGTTGCCCGGCCTGACACCGCTCACTTCGACAGTGAATCGCTTCCATAGTCTATGTATACCCAGTGACATAAGGTCGTTCATCAGGTCATATTTGGCGGCTACCGAATGGAAGACTTTAGCGACGTGTTCCACTTTTTTCTGTTCGGGTACAGTTTTGTAACCAAAGTGAGTAGTGGAGGTGGCGGCAGCAGTGCTTTGGGTGGCGTTCTGGTTGTGTTGATTGTCTTCTCGATGGCCCTCTCGATTGCTTGGTTCAATACCGCTTTTATGGTTTTTACTTGCCTGGTCGGACATATCCTTTATTCCTGTTTGCTGTTCAATCTATGGCCTGGTATTCGCTGCTCTGGCATATTTTACATATCTCTGGCAATCTTGTCTTTTACTAAAACAATTCAATCGACGTACAGTCGTCGGCGGCTGAAACAAGTTACCAGTTGCACTAATTCAAAAAAACGAAAAGGGAAAAGAAGATAAACCATGTCCGTTATCGATATTCAGAGGCACCATACCCTAGATCACGAGCACGCAATTGAAACAGCGGATAAACTGGCCAAAAGTCTGGCCGATCGATTTGACCTCGATTACGCCTGGCAAGGGGATACCCTGAGTTTTTCGCGAGTCGGTCTGAAAGGGAAAATGACGGTTGAACCCGAAACCATTTATATTAATTTGCAGTTGGGGATATTATTGCGCCCACTCAAAGGAAAACTGGAACGGGAAATTCATAGTCATCTCGATGGCTTGATTGACACTGCATGACTGTCAATTCATTCAAAGCGAAATCTATGCTGATCTGAGGCTAAAAGCATCCAGTTGCCGGTCGTAAATATGATTCAATAACTGCGTTTCTCTTGAGATTATGGTCGCAAGTAATTGAGGTACGTCGGGCATCGCATTAAAGGTTGCAAATCCTCTTGACAGAAACTGATGCAGGGAAGCCAATCCCGCTATTTCTGCGGGTTTGCGGGTTACTTTCAGCGAGAAAAGCAGAAACCTGCTTTTGGTGTATTGTTCCAGGTCGTCGCCGATATTGGCGATCAGTTGTATCTGATGAAGGCGTTTTTGTTTATCGCTGCTGATAGGGTAGGCTTGAATATAGTTTTGCTCGTTTATCTCATTGACTCTAAATTGATTAAACAAGGTGTCAGCGAGGTTTAGGTCAAGCTCTTGGGTCAAATGGTTAAGTTCTATCAGAGACGCAATGGTGTCGAGCAGGGGTTCTGGAAGAATTTTGAGCATGGTGGGGAATATTCTGTCTATTTCATTGTCGCGCTGGTAAAAACGTTTGGGTTGATAAAGGTCTTGAAACAAAAATTCCAGTCCGGCCCGATAACGTGGATCATGATAAATGTCTTCATGCGTTTTGCGGAGGCGATGGGTTTGCCAGCTTGCCAGTTTGTCGAGCTCTTCAGATAAAGGCGATTGGGCGAACACATAACGAAAGTCATGATAAGCCAGCAATTGTTTTTGCAGACGCGCCGCAGACTCAGATTTGATATGCGCGTTCAGCAGCTTGTTTTTGTACATGGTTTCCCCGACAGTAAATGAACTCGCCTAAGGTCAACGCCTAAGCGTTGACTGTTCTCTTGTAAGGTGTTTTGGGTAGGTTTGTCAGTGGTGGAACCCACTCTGTGCTATCCAGGGTAACAAAGTGGCTGGATGCCCCGGTTTCCACGATTCTCACATTAGTTGGGCTCTGTTCGGCACTCGCCAGCATTGCCGTGCGATCCAGGATTCGATCCACTTGGGGAATTAAAAAGGTGCCGTGGTGAATGTGTTTATAAACGTCTACCTGGTTTTTTTCCATCCAGGCCATTATGTTTTCGATATTACGCACAATGGTGAGGTGGTTTTTGGTGGCGGCAAAGAGTTTAGCTAGAAGTTGTTTCTTTCTTGGGTTCATTTTACCGAAAAATGTCTGTCCATACGAAGGCGACGGCGAACTGTTTACCAATCTGACGACCCAAGGCCACATGCCGTGGCTGACAGGATCCAGCAAGGCTCGAACCAGAGCATGAAGTTGACCTTGAGGTAATACCGCTGCCTCGAGCACTATGTCTGCATGTTGGTACAACTCTGGTTGTTGGCGTATGGCCTCGACGATGACGGCGCCACCTCGGGAGTGGCCATGAATCCGGATGTGCTGGGTGGTTGGCAGGTTAAGCATCGCTTGATTGAGTATCGCGGCGTCGTATTCAATCGTTGCTTCAAGCGCCTTGATCGGCACTTCCCACTTGGGTTTCTCAATATTGAGACCACTGACCGGGATATGATAATTACTGCAGGTCAGCAGGATAAGTTCGGTCGTTGGATCCTGATAGCTTTGGGTGAAATAACAGTGGTTTTCCAGAAAACCGTGCACACCAATTACCGTATTCGCGGCTTTTCCGCTATGATTGCGAACAGATACAGCGCCTGTGCCCACCTGATAAATCTTGCCGGAAAACATTTCAGTGTACGCCGGAGTAATACCTTTGATCAGCTTTCGGGCATGACTCGCCTTCATGAACACTACTCCCCTGTACTATATATGGATGGCAGGATACACCATGTCTATCCGTTTGGCACGCAACACATCCCTGGAGTCATTGTTTCACTCTGACCATCCCCGCCTGAATCATCTTCGATGTTCGGTTTTATGATGACACAAGTCAATAGTCAGACAGTGTTTTCGGGGAGATTGACGATGGTATCGGGGCAAATG
The DNA here is from genome assembly GCA_002747055.1 of Gammaproteobacteria bacterium. Classification (GTDB taxonomy): domain Bacteria; phylum Pseudomonadota; class Gammaproteobacteria; order Pseudomonadales; family Oleiphilaceae; genus LZORAL124-50-18. The sequence continues at coordinate 6,414 of PDSQ01000011.1, read as the reverse complement.
AACCGGTCAGTTTACATAAGCAGGCTGGTTGGGCGACCTGGTTCGGTTGATGTCGAGCTTCAGGTTTGGTAGGCTGCGGCATTATGAGTCTCAATAGGAGCCGAGGATAACTATGCGAATTTCTTTGCTTGCCTGGTTGTTTGTTTGTTTGTCGAGTTTTTTTCATGTTGATCTTGTATTGGCCGAAGAAACGATAACGATAAAAGACGGGTGGGTGCGCCTGGTTCCTTCTGTATCACGGACGACGGTCGCCTATATGGTCATTCGGAATAATTCAGGTCATCCCGATCGGTTGCTGTCCGCTGCTTCCGACATAGCGGAGAGGGTGGTCTTGCATACGACCACTATGTCAGATGACGGCATGATGCATATGGGACATTCGGCATCGATTACAATACCGGCAAAGGGCCAGGTCGAGCTTGGCCCGGCTGGAACCCATTTGATGCTGATGGGGTTGACCAAACCCCTGGTAAAAGGTAACAAGGTCGTGTTTGATTTTGTTTTTGAACGCCAGGGCAAGGTAAACGCGCAGTTCGCTATTTCCGACGGTGCGATGAGTTCCGGTTCACATGTACATTAAAGCCGGTTGTCGGCCTTGTGCCGAGGTGATGACACCTTCCGGATTTGCTCCTTGGTAACGGTCACGCGAAAAAAACCTGGTATGGCCGCTTACAGTGTGCCGTTGTCGTCTTTTTCTATCGCATCGTCAAGTGCGACAAGAAGGGCTTCCCGTGCTTTCAGTTTGGTTCGATGATGTGCTTTCATGTCCAGTGTCTTGTATTGTCTGGCGATTGAATGTGCTTCTGCCAATACATTTTGTGGTTCTGTGATTTCATCCAGAAAACCCGCTTTCAATGCCGTTTCAGGGTCGAATATTTCGGCTGTATTTACCGCTCGCCCAAAAAACGTCGTTGCCAGACGGTTGCGGGCCATTACCAATCCGGCATAATGCATAGTTATTCCTATGGCTACTTCGTTCAAGCCTATTTTAAAGTCGCCTGCCGCGCCGATACGGTAGTCGGAGGACAGCAAAATAAATGCGCCCTTGGCGATAGCGTGGCCTTCACAAGCTGAAATAATCGGAGTGGGGAAAGACAGCAGCCTGCGCGAAAGGGTTGAGCCGGCCTTAACCAGGGCGAGAGCTTCTGGTAAACTTTTTTGCATGGTCTTCAAGTCGTAGCCACCACAGAACATACCCGTTTGTCCGGTAATGATGACGATCTCGCCTTTTGCCTCCGCTTGATCCAGAGCGGCATGAAAGGCGTCTATAACCTCATGTGAAATGGCATTGACCTTGCCGTTTCTCAGATTGATGGTTGCAACTCCAGCTTCCCTTTGATAGTGAACAAGTGCTGTCATGGATTCCTCTTTGTTTCTGTTGTTTAGGTAATAGATAAGTGCCAATGCCACCGGTGGCGTGTTTTAACCCTGGTTTCAGCGTCTTGGTGAACAGGGCTGGGCCGTGATTTAAACGCGTAATGCCGAGATAGTAAAGTGAAATGCGTCAAGTTAGGAGCATAAATAGGGCGGCGCCCAGCCGTCTATGCTGGGCTTAGAGCGGACATCTCTGGATACCGCTTACGGAGGTATGGCTGAAATAAGGACTTTATTGTGTTCCGGTGCTGGTTTCTTTCGGGTTGTTCCAATTTGCAGAGAGTACGCTTTCACCGTAAACGTAATGCACCACGTCTCCATGAATAATACCCCGCTGAACTTCAGTGTAGGAACCATAAGGGTCGGTGCTGGAAGCTCGGGATCCAACAATGCTTCCCGCTTCTTCGATAGACAAGCCACCTTCTAGTTCTATATCAAACAGATGAAGGCCATCATATACCCAGTCTGTCCAGTCTGAAGGGTGATTCTGCTCGCCGACATGGACTCGCATCGGAATCGCCATTCGGTAGCCCGTGGTATCGACTGGCAGTAAGCTAAAGGCTTTGTGATCGCGGGAAACGTCGGTTTCCGTGCCTCGACGGCCGATCTCGATTTGCCTGACCAAGCGGGGAGAAGTCAAGTCGTTGATATCAAACAAGCCAATTTGAACTCCCTGATACCAGGCCATATTGTCCACGATGACCGATGCTTTGCCGACCCCTATCAGGTATTGTCCGGCAATCGGGTGGAGATAGTCGGAATAGCCTTCGATATGTAATTCCCCTGAAATGACCGGGTTGCTTATATCGCTCAGGTCAACTACATAAAGTGGATCAGTTTTTTGGTAGGTGACAATATAGCCCCGATCGCCGGTAAATCGAACCGCATAAATATCTTCATCAGGCTTGCCGATGACCTTGGGTTGGTTGTCATTGGGTAAGCTGGCGATGGTCACTAACTCGTTGTCGCTTCCTTCGGTCAATACGGTAAGCGTATGCGCCGGGCCTGTCGCCGATGACTCGGAAGGAAGCCCGTCGTCTTTGCTAACCGGGGTATCGTCAAGTCGCACGGGTTCGACCAAATCGATTCCCGCGTCTGGAAAAACGGTTGAAACAGCAACCAATGCACCGTCTTTTTCGGTCAGGCGAAAAGACGGTGCACGCCAACCCAGCGAACCGGGAATGGTGCCGCTTCCTTTGTAGACAGTGCCTTGATCGGTAAAGGCGAATTTATGAACGACGGTTCCGTCATGCCACTGATCATTGAACAGGTAAAGCGCCTCGGTCGATGAAAATATACCGCTGCTGTAGCCTGCAACGCAAACTGATGTCATCGAATCTGGATCGTTCAGGTCTATCGCTGATAATGTCACCAATGCCGGCGCGGCATAGCCTTTGGCAGCGGACTCTGGCACGTAGCAGTTATCGGCAGAAACCAGGTTGACGGTGTCGCCGTTCTGGCCGATGGTTTTAGGTAGTAAGTCGTCCAGGCTAAGTTTTTCTATTGCCTGATTGTTTTTCGCTATCTCTTCGTCATTGGTGACATACCAATCAATGGCGGCCAGGTTCGGTACGTAGCGGGTAACGAGATACAGGGTGTTATCGATGCGTCGGCTGTCGATAATGCTGCCTTCGATTTCGAGTGACCAGATTGTGCTTGCTCTGGCGGGGTCGGCGACATCCATCAGAGAGATAAATGTTTTACTATCGCTCCAATAATCGTAACGATACCAGGTATTCCAATTGAAACTGTCGCTGTTACCTAGCACGGCAAGCTGAGAATTGTGCAGATACAGACCCGAGATGTTTCCGTATTTTTCGTCTAACTTGATACGGGCAATCTCGGTTGCGCTGGGCATATCACCTTCGCTGGTCTCCATTATTCTGATTTCTGCGGAGACTTCCTCGGTGGGTTCTTGAACCAGGCTATCTTTAGTCGCTGCCGCTTCTATTGAAATCGTGCCTGCGGCTTCACGGGTGTGATATCTCTGCTTGTTTACGGCAATGTAAAGGTGCTGTCCATCATATTTCACCAGGTCTGACTCATCTACACCGAGCACTTGAGTATTGGTCTCGGTAAACTCGTCATTGGTTGCCAACCCGGCGTCTTCAGTTTCTGGTACCCCTCCTCCGGCATTATCTTTTGCGTCAGTGCCAGGCGCTCGGTGAATCGAGTTTGCGATATTCTGTCTCAGGCTTCCCTTCAAGTAGGATTCCAGGAATGCCGCTGACTGTCCCGGCACCAGTTTAATGCTTTGCGTTGCGTCGGTGATTGGTGTGTTCTGGTCAGTTTTGTTGGCATCGGAACTACCGTTATTGCAGGCCACGAGCAAGACAGATCCAACAGTTATAAAAAATGAATACAACGTTTTTCTCTGAAAACGATATAAGAGCGCTTGCATATTGGGCTACCTTGGTTTGAATGATTCAAATCACTTTATGATGAATACTGAAAGTATAATGCAAATTGGCTTTATTCTGAAAATCGAATCCTCTGTTGGTCAACGGAAAGTGATGAGCCTGTACCGATCGGTATAGGCTATCCGGTCGCGATTTTGAATATTGCCTTTCTTAACCATTGATGCCCCGCATTGTGATGTAATAATGGACTCCATGCCATTTTTAGTTCAAAAGGAGGTATTTCAAACGGAGGATCTTTAATGACGAGATGGGGGTTGTTAACTTTTAGTCGGGTTGCCCGGCTGGGTAGTGTCACGATCAAATCGGGTTGCTGAGCCAATAGCATCGCAATCTGATAGTGTCGGGTAAAGACGCTGATTTTCCGTTTTTTCCCGATCTTCATCAGCGCCTCGTCTACCCATCCTAGATGCTGAACATCTTCCGGGTTAACGCCTACACCGATGCCAAACCCGGTTTTACTGACCCAAATGTGATTTGCTTTCAGATAAGACGCAAGTGTGAACTTATCAACAAGTGGATTATTGCTGTTCATTACACAGGAAAATGTGTCTGTCCAGATGATTCTCTGGTGAAATGATTGGGGAATCGTGTCAAAACGGTTGATCGCCATATCGACGCGTCCTTGTTCGACATCCTCAAACGACACGTCACTGGGGGTGAGTACGTCCAAAGTGATGTTGGGCGCTTCTTGTCTAACCTGACTTAAAAGTTGGGGAATTAACGTCGATTCAGCATAGTCGCTGGCCATAATACGGAAAACGCGGTCACTTTTTGGGTCGAAAGATTTATCTGGCAGAATTATCTGTTCAATGTTTCCGAGTATGTTGCGAATCGCAGGGCGAATTTCCAGTGCAAATTCTGTGGGTGTCATTCCTTCACTCGTTCTAACCAGCAAGGGATCGTTAAAAAGCGATCTTAGTCGTTTGAGGCTATTGCTCATTGCGGATTGGGTAATCCCCAGGTGAGTCGATGCCTTGGTTACGTTTTGTTCTCGAAGTAATACATCCAAATGAACAAGTTGGTTTAAATCTACACGGTGAAGATCCATCTATGCCTCGGGTTAAATAATTCAAGTTATCCAGTCAATCAGAAGGAGTGGTAATCAGCTTGCCATTCGGCTTGGTGGCAAAGTGTTTTTTATAGGAAATAGCATAGCGGATTTGATTTGTCACAACTTCAGGTGACGGTTTTGTCTTTTTTTTGTTTTCGAGGTGTCCAAGTCAAGTGAACCTGAATTGTAAATGGCCTTAAATGTAACTGTATGTAAATATGAACGAATCTTTGTAATAAAATATGTGAAAGTGTTATCTTTATTCTTGCTTGCGCTAAAAATGGCCAGTTGTAAACCGAATAAAATGTAAAAGAAACGTTTCCAAGCTATTGACAAGAAAAAATATGCACAAGCTGCGGGCAGTGTTTGACAATTGTGTGACCGACTCGGCAGAAATAGTATGATGACAACTTATAAATATGTAACTTTTTGAAATATATAAAAATATTATTTCAAGTTCAAAAAAGGATCAAGTTAACCTCAGCCCAGATAACTAGCGGGCTTTGACCGGTTTCCCATCTTCTATCCCCAAAGTTATCCACAATTTCTGTGGAAGGAATGCGTTTGATCATTGTTTTGCAAGGGTTTTTACCCGTGTTTTTCCGTTAAGCGCCGCTGGGCCAACTTAACTTGCCTCAATTATACTGAGGCACACTTGTTAGAGATGGTTCCATGCCACAACCCCTCGAAAGTAGTGCCTCTAAAAAACGGCGAAGGGGCAACCGGATCTGTTATTGATGCTTGCCTGTTTCTAACAGGGAATCGTTGACAGACTGGGTGAGTGCGATGTTTTCCCGTATTTGATTTAGCTCGTTCTGATTCTGTTTAACCTCCTCCTGGATTGTTTTCGCTATGTGTACCGTTTTTTTAGACTCTGTTTCCATTAGAGCAATAGATTGACTTAGATTCTTTAGTGTGTCGTCATTGCTCTTGGTGGAGTTAAGTACTTTGTCTGACGAGTCTTCGATGGTACTAACTATCTTGTCCATAGACGAAAAGGTCGTGTTGATTTCGTTTAGGCTGGATTTCACATCATTCGCCAGCGTTCTAACCTCGTCGGCGACCACGGCAAAGCCTCTTCCTGCGTCTCCGGCCCGAGCTGCTTCTATGCTGGCGTTCAAGGCCAACAGATTGGTTTTATCAGATATATCGTATATCTTTTGCAAGACAGCGGAGACTTGTGAAGTGCTTTCCCGTATGGTTTCAACAGAATCGGTCAAATGTATCGACAACGCTTTCAGGTTGCTCATGGATTCCTCAAATGTTTCAACACCTTCTTTGACACTGCTGGCATAAGCGTCATTTTGAGCTGCCTTTTCAGAAATATGAGCAAGATTTGAGCTGCTGCTGGCAATATGGTCGTATTTCTTATACTCGTCAATGAGAGCATCCTTAATGAATATCGTTTTCTCCAATTGTGCTTTTTCAATCTCTTCATAGTGTTCAAGCGTCGTTTTCAGACTGTCAAGGAAGCCGATGTACATACTGGATACCGGATCGCCCTGAAAGAAACACAATGCCGTCAGTGTCTGGTTTTGGTGAAGATTTCGGGAAACCTCGCCAAAAGAA
>PDSQ01000001.1 GCA_002747055.1 Gammaproteobacteria bacterium | reverse complement strand
GTAGACCCCAGGGGGAATATTTCAATGCCACTGATCGGCAGTCTTCGTGCTGAGGGCTTGTCACAATCACAGCTCGAAAACGCCATTGCACAAAAGCTGAAAGCCAAGTACCTGCAAAATCCACAGGTTACTGTTGCCATTGAAGAGTTCACCAAACAGCGGGTAACGGTTGAAGGCGAGGTCAAAACGGCTGGCGTCTATCCGATCCAGGGTGAGATTACCCTGTTACAGGCTATTGCACTGGCAGGTGGCCCGAGTAATCTGGCTGATCCGGCAAAAACGGTTATTTTCCGCAAGCAAGGTAACACCGTTAAAGCCTATAACCTGAATCTTGACAGTATCCGTGAAGGCAAGATGCGGGACCCTTATATTCTGAACGATGACCGGATTATCATACATCGCTCCGGAAGCCGCTACTGGTTACGTGAAATGGGGATTTTAATGAGCCCGATCAGATTACTGAATCCGCTTGTTAATTAAATTGACAACATTTGCTATAAGTGCATATGATGGTCTCTGTCCAAAAAAGACTCAGATTAGCTATCCATGAATAACAACTATGATAATGACAATGTGATGAGCCTGCCCGGCAGAGACAATATGCCGGTTGTTCAACACTCCAATCAATCCCTGCAACCCTATGATTACAGAGAACAACGTAATCAGGAGGATGACGATGATAAAATTAACCTGCGTGAACTGTGGCAGATCATCATATGTCGTAAATGGCTGATTCTGAACATTGCATTGCTCGTATTCGTGGTTTCGCTGATTGCGACCCTGATGATGAAGCCTGTTTATCGGGCCAGTGCCACCCTGCAATTAAACCCGGAAAAAGCGCAGGTACTGGAATATGATGTTGAAGCCGGTACACAGGCGGTCTCTTCCAAAGACTTTTATCAGACACAGTATGAATTACTGAAAAGCCGTATGCTGGCTAACCGGGTGATTGAAGAACTGGGTATTGAATCACAATTCCGAGAAGCCCAGCTCGCCAGGCCCTTCTTTGCTAAAACACTGGATAATCTGCGGGCATTATTTACCAGTGATACAGCTGGCAGTGAAGACGATACAACCGGTACTGCTGGGCCAGTTGACACCAAAGAACTGATGGGCGAACAACCTCTGGCAGACAAACTACTGGAAAACCTGTCAATCCAGCCGGTGAAAAATTCACAAATTGTTACCGTTCACTATGATGATACCAACCCGGAACGGGCAGCGACGATTGCAAATACAATCGTCGATAATTTTGTTGAAGTCAATCTTGAACGCCGCCGGGATGCTGCGACTTACGCTGAAAACTTCCTGACCGAAGAATTAGTGACAGCAAAATCCAAGCTGCTGGAATCAGAATCCAAGCTTAATGCTTACGCGAAAGAACGTGGAATTATTATTACTGACAATAAAGAATCCTTAACTTCACAAAAATTACGCGGATTAAGTCAGGCACTGACGGCTGCAGAAAAAGACCGTATCAAGGCAGAGAGTGAATACACAAAAGCCAGTCAGTCCAGTGCGGCAGCTACGACACTGGAGAACTCGGCAGTTCAGACCATGAAGAAAAGTCTGGCAGAACTGGAGAGTCAGTATAAGGCCCGTTTAAAGTCCTCCAGCCTGTTTGAAGACAGTAATATCCGTGCTTTAAAACAACAACTGGCACAACTGGAAAGTGAATATCAGGCTGAAATTACCTCATCACGCGCAATTGATAACCCGGTTATCCGCTCAATGAAGCAACAGCTCGCACAACTTCAAAGCCAGTACAAGGCTGAATTGAGTGCCTCTGATGCCATAAATAATCCCACTGTTAGCATACTGAAACAGCAACTCGCCCGGCTACAAACCCAACTACAGGGTGGAAGCGGCACAAATACCATACAGAACCGCACGGTTCAGAACCTGACGCAACAGATGGCCAAACTTGAAAGCCAATACCAGGAAAAACTACAGGTTTATAAACCGGCCTATCCGTTAATGGTACAACTCAGACAGAAGATCGACGAACTTCGCAAACAGATTTCACAGGAGAATCAATCACAACGCAGTACGCTGACCCAACAAATCAATCAGCTGAAACAGGAAATTAACCAGGAAACTCAGGCTGTCACGCAAAATACCCGGATTAACCTGAGCCAGCAGATTCGCCAGTTACAAGCCGACATCGCCCGTGAAACACAAACGGTGGGTTCCGGTACTCGTGCTTATCTGAAAAAGCAGATTGACCAACTGAAGGTTGAAATCGCCCGTGAAACCCAGGCCTCGGACAACAATGCCCGCACCAGCCTGTTACAACGTATTAATGAATTGAAAAACCAGATCGCCAAGGAATCGAATAATATCAATAATACAGTCGCTGAAGACTTGAAAGCGAAATTTCTGGCCGCTCAGGACAGAGAAAATATCTTACGTGAAAAACTGGAAAAACAGAAAGCTGAGCTGGTCGCCTTACGTGATAAAAATATCGGGCTGAACGAATTACAGCGTGAAGTTGAAAGTAACCGTAATATCTACGAAGGTCTGCTCAACCGTCAGAAAGAAATTGGTGTTGCCGGTGGCATCGGCAGCAACAATATTTCGGTGGTGGATGCTGCCGTCATTCCGTTTAAGGTACACACACCTAATCTCAAACTGAACCTTGCCCTGGGGGCTGTGTCAGGGGTCTTTCTGGGTCTGGTTCTGGCCATCCTGCTGGAATTTATGGATGACCGCATCAAAAGCACGGAAGAACTGGATCAATTCCTTGGCTTACCCTTATTGGGCATTATCCCCAAATCCAAACAAAAAGATCCTTTAAAGCTTGCACTGATGACACAGGGCGAACCCCGCTCAGCCTTCGCTGAAGCTTACCGCTCCTTACGCACAAACCTGATGTTTTCCACTCAACAGGGAACGCCGGGGGTACTCGCTATCACCAGCGCCGCTGCTGCTGAGGGTAAATCAACCAGTGCCGTTAATATTGCTACCGTCTTTTCTCAGGCAGGCAATACCGTACTCCTGGTAGATACCGATTTGCGTAACCCGTCTGTACACAAGCGATTGCAACTTGAGAATAGTAAAGGCCTGACCAATTTCCTGACAGGCCAGGATCATATTGAATCCGTCACTCAAAGCTGCCAGATTCCAGATGTTTATGTCGTAACCGCCGGTCCTTTATCACCCAACCCTGTTGAGCTACTGGCCAGTGAGCGCCTGGATCAGCTCTTGTCCATGGCCAAAACGGATACTTTTGACCTGATTATTCTGGATATGCCGCCAGTGCTTGGCCTGGCAGATGCACTGGTTATATCCAGTCGTGTGGATGCGACTATTCTGAGTGTGGCTATCGGTGAGTCAAAGAAACAAGCTGTAACGGGAGCACTAAAAAGGTTGCGCCACGCCAGATCCAATATTATCGGTACGGTTGCCACCAAGACCAAGCAGGGTAGCGGCTATGGCTATAACTACCACTACGACTATTATGGTTACGGCACCGACAAAAAAATGCTGGATGCGGTATAATCTGTATTCCCGAGGCATTTAATATAATCATACATGGTTGTGGAAAATCGTCAGGTATTAAGCCGCACCCAACAAAATAAGCAGACCCTGTTTCTGGCGGATGGGCGTTATGCACTGTTTGAGGTGATTGCCAGCACCGCACTGGTAACTTTTTATCATGCTACGGATACCCAGACCCTGGAAGTCGACCAGTCCTCTTCCAGAGTCGTCGTTGGCATCATTAACCCCATACTTCAACAGGTCAACGGCTTCTCTGAAGCCCTGCCCAGGGTACTGGATGAATTTTCTGATCCGGTGGTTAATCCTTATGTTGAACAGCATGGCTTAGAAAATGGTCAGTACTGGTACGTTCTGCCAAATCCGGGTGGTACACCACTGTATCGTTATATCCATCAAACCGGTCGATTCGGCTACCCTGTCCCGGATGTATTAAATGTCATAGAAAGTCTTGTAACGGCAGTGCGCCAGTCACCACTAAAAAAGGAGTTTGGTTATCTGGAGCCGGGTGCGATTTACTATGAAGTGGAAAGTAATCAATCGACCCTGATCAATTCACCAGTTGCCACCGCGCTCAATCTGGTCTCACAAAGCCATTACAGTAAAGAATCAGACCGACCAACATTGCATTCCGGTTATCTGAGTCTGGAAGTCGCTCTGGGTAAAAATCCGACAGATTATGATGACAGCTTTTCACTGGCAGCCATTGCTTATCAAATGTTAAATGGTCACCTGCCCTTTGTGAATGACCATACCGTGGAAGCTGCCTTTAAGAAAACGATTCCTGCCGCTATCGCAAAGCTTGAACCGGAATCTTCACGGGTAATGCTGAATGCCCTTGCATTTCAAAGAGAACAACGTCCTGCTAATGGCGAAGAGCTACTCTATCAACTTCAGAACCCTCCTCCACTGCCTAAAGAACCGGGCCGTTTATCAGGCTGGATTAAGCTGTCCGCTGCAGCTGTATTATTAATGGCTGGTGTCGCGTTTGCTGCCTTCAGTTATGTTAACCCTCATAATGGTAAATCACCATCACCGGGACAACGGGTAAGTGCCAACATTGATAATCGTGAAACGCAACATAAGCTAACCGAATTACAGCAACAATATGAACAAGAGGTTCAGAAACTGACTGAACTAAAGCAACAACAGCAAGAAGAAACACAACGACTTTCCGAGCTGAAGCAGCAACAGCACCAGGAAGCCCAACGGCTGGCCACACTTAAACAACAGCAAAAACTGGCGGTTCAAGAGACCAAATCAATAAGACAGACTGAACTCAAGGAAGAACGTCGAATTGCCTGGCAAAAAAAACAAGAAGCCAAAAAACGTAGAGCTGAGGCTCAGAAAAAAACTTCTCCCACTGTTTATCAAACAGCTTCTGCCAGCAGCAAAGTGGCTTATCCTGATCCGGCACCAAGACTGTTGCGTAAAGTTAACCCACGTTTTTTCAACCCGGGGTTATTTGGTAAAATCCCTGCAAGTGAACAAGCTGCGGCTGACCAGTCCGTGCTTTCAGTCACAGTGAACTCAGAAACAGCAGACTGATTGCGGCCGTGCCCGCCAGGACTTCCCCACATTTGGAGCAAAAGGTTTCATATCATTGGGTCAACCAGCAAAGCTTTGCTGCTATTCCGACAGGGTTGGCTGCCGCAGGTAACCGTTTCTGTTCTCAATATGGCTTTAAACAGGCCATTCGTTATCATCCACGGGCAATAGGCATTGATGGTGCCCCTATTCGGGGTGGCGGATACCTTTGTAAATAAATGCAAATCATCATTAAACGCATACTGGTACTAGGCATTAGCCTGGCCCTGCTAATCGGCAGTGTTTCCTTGCGCCTGGGTAATGTCGCTCCGGATGATATACGGAATACTCCCCTACCCGGCTCTATTGATGCCTGGCACACTATTGCAGAAACAGAACTCCTTAAATATTCAACAACAGAGCTGGAAGCAGGAAATATTGAACAAGCCCGTCATTATGCCTTTGCAGCATTAAGAACTAACCCCGGCAGTGGGCGAGCTGCCCGACATTTACTGGAAGTCTACAAAAAAGCTGGCGATACCGAAAACGGAGATAAGGTTGCAATGTTAGCCTCTGCACTCTGGCCGGCAGACTCCCTGACCCGGGCGGGGCTGGCTGACTATTGGTTGAGCCGCAATAATCTGGAAAAGCTGTTACCGGAATGGAATAACGTGCTGATCCGCCATTTTTTGCCTACCTGACCAGAAACGAAGAATCACTGGATACGCTGAAAACCATCTATAACATCCGTGCAGACTCGGAACATCCGATAACAACCAGTGAAAGAAACAGTATTGTCAACAGGCTGATCAAGGAAAATCTGCCACAGGAAGCTTACTATGCCTGGCTGAGTGGCCTGGATGCCGCATCATTCAAGTTAACCGGGCTGGTCTATGACGGTGGTTTTGAGGGCGAATCATACAATAGTGGCTTTGACTGGCGGATTTCCAGACCTAAAGGTGTCAATATCCGTACCAACACGACCAGTGGAGTCACCGGTTCCCGGGCATTACAGATTATTTTTAATACCAAACGCCTTAATTTCAGGCATCTAAGCCAACGGTTAAATCTTACTCCGGGCAACTATCAACTCTCCGGACGATATCGCCTTAACCGCCTCAAAACTACCGAAGGTTTACGTTGGCGGATTTACTGTATTGATCCCAAAAAGACGAAACAGGTTGCTGAAACCGATGCTTTCAGAGGGCGGACTCCCTGGCTAACATTTAACCTGGACTTTTCCATCCCTGATGAGCAATGCGCTTCTCAGTTATTGCGCCTTGAGGCCAGCAGCCGCTATGCACATCATCATGCGTTTAAAGGCAGCCTC
>PDSQ01000087.1 GCA_002747055.1 Gammaproteobacteria bacterium | reverse complement strand
CGTGCTCCATAATTTGAGTTTTGTGGAAGATCCGACCCGGGTTTTTCGAGCCATTCGCTTTGAACAGCGTTTTGGTTTTACCATCGGCAAGCTCACCGGCGGGCTCATCGATAATGCTGTCCGAATGAATTTTTTTAAACGTCTCAGTGGCAAACGGGTTTTCACCGAGCTCAAGCTTCTCTTGGCGGAAGAAAATCCACCGGCCGCTTTTCGTCGTTTAGACGATTTCAAGCTATTGCAGGCCATTCATCCTTCCATTTGCTATAATAATGAATTGGCCAAAATTTTTGCTTCCATCAGGGAGGTACTGGTCTGGTATACGCTTCTTTTTATGGGTGATATCCACAAAAAATGGGTTGTTTATTTCCTGGCGCTGTTTCGTTACCTTAACAACCCCGAAAGCGTCCGGGAAATTTGTAACCGCTTGGAACTGACGCCCCAGGACCAACGCATTTTTCAAAAGGAACGGATTCAGGCCGACCGTTGTCTCAAGTACCTGGAACGGCATATACCCGTCAAAAACAGCCTTCTGGCAGGCCAGCTGTCGCCATTTAAAATCGAATTGGTTCTGTACCTGATGGCGGTGACCTCCAAAAAAAAGATCAAACAGCACATATCCCATTACTTGACCCACTTACGACATATTCAGATTAACCTGACGGGTAAGGACTTGAAAAGAATGAAAATCCCCCCGGGGCCCATCTATCGCCAAATCTTTGAGGCCGTACTGGGCGCCAAACTGGATGGCGAGATCACGTCACCGCAAGAGGAGATCGAACTTGCCAGGCAGCTTGGCAAACAGGGGTCCTTGTAGTTAAAATGCGGATTTAACAACTTTACACTGAAGATGAGACCGTTTTTATGAAAAAGAAAGTGATCCTTACCGGCATAACCACCACCGGGACGCCCCATATTGGCAACTACGTGGGCGCCATCCGGCCGGCAGTGGAAGCCAGTCGACAAGAGAACAACCAATCCTTCTACTTTTTAGCCGACTACCATGCTTTGGTAAAAAATCAAAATCCCGAACGATTTCGGCAATCGACCCTGGAAGTGGCGGCCACCTGGCTGGCCCTGGGCCTGAATACCGATAAATCGATTTTCTATCGTCAGACCGATATCCCTGAAATCATGGAACTGAGCTGGATATTGACCTGTATGACCTCCAAGGGGCTGATGAACCGGGCCCATGCCTATAAGGCGCTGGTGGCTGAAAACGAAAAAAAGAGAACCAAAGACCCGGACAAGGGGATCTCCATGGGGCTGTTTTGCTATCCGATCCTGATGTCCGCTGATATCCTGATGTTCAGGGCCGACGAAGTGCCAGTGGGGAAGGACCAAATACAACATCTTGAGATGGCAAGAGATATTGCCCAACGGTTCAATCATGTGTTTGGCGAAACGTTCGTATTGCCCAAGGCGATTACCGATACCAAAACGGCGGTGCTAAAAGGAATCGACGGTTTAAAAATGAGTAAAAGTTACGACAATATCATTCCGCTTTTTGTACCGGAAAAAAAATTGCGCAAATTGATCATGAAAATCAAAACCAACTCCCAGGCGCCGGAAGAACCCAAGGATCCGGAGACCTGCATCCTTTTTGAAATTTACCAGGCCTTTGCCACCAATGAAGAGGTCCAGGAGATCAAAAAACGGTACGCCGCCGGCATTGGATGGGGTGAAATGAAACAACTGCTGTTTGAA
>PDSQ01000086.1 GCA_002747055.1 Gammaproteobacteria bacterium | reverse complement strand
ATTTCAACGGCTCACGTTGAGTACGAATCGGATGCTCGTCACTATGCCCACGTTGACTGTCCCGGACACGCTGACTACGTTAAGAACATGATTACCGGTGCTGCCCAGATGGACGGTGCCATTTTGGTTTGTTCTGCGGCTGACGGTCCAATGCCACAAACACGTGAGCACATTTTGTTGTCGCGTCAGGTTGGTGTTCCTTATATTGTCGTTTATATGAACAAGGCCGATATGGTTGACGATGAGGAATTATTGGAATTGGTTGAGATGGAAATTCGCGACCTGTTGACCGAATATGAATTCCCGGGTGATGATACGCCGATTGTTATCGGTTCAGCTTTGAAGGCGTTGGAAGGAGATACTTCTGAGATTGGTATTCCATCGATTGAGAAGCTGGTTGAAGAGATGGACAGCTACATTCCTGAGCCTGAGCGCGATACGGAGAAGCCGTTTTTGATGCCGGTAGAGGACGTATTTTCTATTCAGGGTCGCGGTACGGTCGTTACGGGTCGTGTTGAAGCGGGTATTATCAAGGTGGGTCAGGAGATTGAGATTGTTGGTATCAAGCCGACCCAGAAGACGACTTGCACAGGCGTTGAGATGTTTCGTAAGTTATTGGACGAAGGTCGTGCCGGTGATAACGTGGGTGTATTGCTTCGCGGTACTAAGCGCGAAGAGGTACAGCGCGGTCAGGTTTTGTCACACGTAGGCGCGATTACCCCGCACACCAAGTTTGAAGCGGAGATTTACATATTGTCTAAGGAAGAGGGTGGTCGTCACACACCATTCCTTAAGGGCTACCGTCCACAGTTTTACTTCCGCACCACGGATGTTACGGGCGCGATGATTTTACCTGATGACATTGAGATGGTCATGCCGGGAGACAACATCAAGATTAACGTTGAGTTGATTGCACCGATTGCCATGGATGAAGGTTTGCGCTTTGCCATTCGAGAAGGTGGTCGCACAGTTGGTGCCGGTGTCGTCTCTAAAATTATTGAGTAA
>PDSQ01000010.1 GCA_002747055.1 Gammaproteobacteria bacterium | reverse complement strand
GAATTTCTATAAAACGCTGAGTGGCGCCGCGATTGGCGATGTGCTGACATCCATAATCGCGACTGCGGCGGAGGCAAATGTCAATCTGTTCGAGTATTTAACCGATTTACAGCGAAACCGGGAACAGGTCAAAGCGGATCCGGGGCAATGGCTACCATGGGTATACGCTAAGAGGGTGGCTGAAGCGAAGGCACAATAACCCGAATAAGTCACGCAAGGTTGCCGTAAGCTCACCATTTAGTGACCTGCCTATTGGACAGGTTGCATCATATAATCGATCATCCTGTGGCTCAACTTCCCGCCACTTAGCGTACTGATACCCAAGCCATCCATACCGGTAACCAATAACAATACCGGCAGTAGCATGCTGCACTTGGTTATAAGGGTCTCTTAAATTAGGCTTAAAGCCCGATGACCCTGAAATATTCCCAGCGAAATATGCTCCTGTACTGGACAGCTTTTTTATCATGGGTTTCCTGACAAGACTCAGTGCATTGTATATTGTTTCGCCATCATTTGTGGACGCAATAAACCTGTCGCCTTTGGTTCTTACACTAATTGCAAGTTTGCGTAGGATAACACCAGCCACTTCATACCATCGGCAAAATTGACCTGAACACGGGCATGCTGGCCCTGGCCTTCGCAGTTCATGATCACCCCCTCACCAAATTTGGCGTGCAACACGCGCTGCCCTAAACGAAACCCGTGATCATTTTGTTCCATTTGTGAAAACAGTGAGGAACTTGAATGATTGACGGGCACCGAAACGGAGCCTTTCAATCTCACCTCAGTCATGCACTCCGGTGGTATCTCGCGAACAAAACGTGAAGGGCTATGGTAGCGATCCTGTCCCCATAGTCTGCGGCTTTCGGCATAGCAAAGAATGAGTTTTTCCATTGCCCGTGTCATGCCGACATAGCAAAGGCGGCGTTCCTCTGCCAGCCTGCCAGGTTCCTCGGCTGACAAATCGTGTGGAAACAGTCCCTCCTCCATACCTACCATGAAGACCCGGGGAAACTCCAGTCCTTTGGCAGAGTGCAGCGTCATCAGTTGTATGCTGTCCTGATGCTGATCAGCTTGCGTATCCCCTGAGTCCAGGGCCGTTTGTGCGATAAAGGCAGCCAGTGGGGTGTCTTCCTCTTCAGGCTCAAAATCCCGCGTGGCGTTGACCAGTTCTTTTAGGTTCTCAACTTTGGTTTGTGCCCGCTCACCCTTTTCATTGCCGTGAAATTCCAGCAAGCGGCTGCCCGTCAGTACTTTTTTCATCAACTCGGACAGTGTCATTGACTCATTACCCCGAGCCAATGATTCAATCAGTTCAAGAAATTCTGCCACTGCATTTTTTGCACGTGCAGTCAGGGCACCGGCTGTAGTCATGTCAGTTGCCGCCTGCCACATGGAACAACCACTTTTTTGGGCGCGCGACCGGATTTTTTCGAGGGTTTTGTTACCAATTCCCCGGGGAGGGACGTTGATCACCCGTTCTAACGCTGCATCGTCATGCCGATACTGGACAAGGCGAAGATATGCCAGCGCATTCTTGATTTCAGCGCGATCATAGAACCGCAGGCCACCATAGACTCGATAGGGTAAACCATGTCGCAGCAGTGATTCCTCGATCATCCGTGATTGCGCGTTGGATCGGTACAGAATGGCTATTTCGGCATAGGCGCTACCATCGGTGTCGACAAAATCTTTGATTCGTTCACTGACATAGTTGGCTTCGTCCTGTTCATTGAATGCTGCGTACAGGTCAATGGCGTCTCCTTTTTTGCCGTCAGCCCACAGATGCTTGCCCAGGCGATCTGGATTTTGTGCTATCACGCCATTCGCTGCATTCAGAATCGTTTGGGTCGAGCGATAGTTCTGTTCCAGACGAACAATTCGGGTATGGTCGAAATCGTTTTGAAATTGTTGGATATTCTCGATTTTGGCACCACGCCAGCCATAAATCGACTGGTCGTCATCACCGACTACCGTGACCGGAATCCGCTCCCCCGCCAATACTCTTAACCAGGCATATTGAATGGTGTTGGTGTCTTGAAACTCGTCAACCAGTATATGCCTGAAACGGCGCTGATAATGATCCAGCAAGGTGGCGTTGTGTAACAATAATTCATGGCCCCGAAGCAAGAGTTCACCAAAGTCGGCCAAGCCGCCTCTCTGGCAATAGGTTTCATACTCGGTATAGATGCGGGTCATCACCTTATCGTAAAGGTCATCACCGTTAAGTGAATGCTGCGCTCGAATACCCTTATCTTTTGTACTATTGATAAAGCTTTGTGTTTGTTTGGCGGGCCATTTGGTTTCCTCCAGATCCAGTGCTTTTGACAGGCGCTTTACCAGGCGCAGTTGATCTTCCGAGTCGATTATCTGAAAGTTCTCGGGCAATTTGGCTTCGCGCCAATGTGCTCGCAAAAGTCGGTGAGCGATACTGTGAAAGGTGCCAAACCACAAACCTCTGGTATGGATTCCGAGCAGGGTTTCAATACGGCCGCGCATTTCTCTTGCCGCTTTATTGGTAAAGGTCACTGCCATTATGCTGCTGGGGGTCATTTTTTCGACTTGAATCAGCCATGCAATCCGGTGCACCAACACCCGGGTTTTGCCGCTGCCGGCTCCCGCCAGAACGAGCAGAGAATGGTTTGCCGCTGATACCGCTTCACGCTGGGCATCATTGAGGCCATCTAAAATAGCGGAGACATCCATTGGCAGGCATCCATGAATTGATCAGTACACATCGATCAGTGTGCTTTTTCGGCCTTTTCTGCGCACTCGATACATCTCGATGAGTAAGGACGAACACGCAAACGAGCCTCTGGAATCGGGTTACCGCAATCCAGACACTCCCCATACACTCCCTCATCGATGCGAATTAACGCCCGATTTATTTTGTTGATTTCATCCTCAACCTCACGCCCAATGGCACCAAGCACTTCTTCATTTTCCAATTCGATAGCTTGTTCAGCCGAGTCTTGATTCAGTGGTTGAGATATATCTTTTTTAATTTTTGCCAAGCGGATCTCCAGTTCGCCTCTGCGTGCCAGCAGATCCGCTTTTAAACGGGAAAAGTCAGACATTGTTTACCTCGGTTTGATGAAAACAAGCGTTTCAGAAGGCATTCCAATTTAACCTAACCACTCTGTCGGGTATTGATGGTAGTCAGTATTTTGCACAATCAAGCGGCTTTGCCACCTGATTCGCCATTTTACCAGACAATCGGCCAAAGCTTGTCAAGCCAACTGAATATCCGGGAGCAATTTGGTCAATGCCTGCCTTTCTTCTGCATAGTTGCCAGTCAACGCGAAGCCCAATAGGTTGTCATTGGTATCCTTGAACAGGCCCTTTATATTCTTGCCGTCTCCATCGAAAGACCAGGTACCTGTCTCGTTTGCAGGCGGTGGAGCTACGGCTATTGGGCAGATTGGCGTTTTTATCACCACAGGCATGGCTGAATATTTCACTTCAGTCCGTTGTCCGGTCAGTGTTTTCGCCAACGCTCTTGCTCCTGTCATAAGTGGCTGGACATACAACATCACTCGTCCCTCGACCTCTGCGCAATCACCCAGCGCATAGATGTCCGCGTGAGAAGTTTCCAAGGCGCGGTTAACCACTATTCCCTGATTACATTCCAATATATTCTTAACCAGTTGTGTTCTCGGTCGCAAGCCCACAGCCGAAATAACCATATCCGTTTCGATGATGGAGCCGTCACTTAAAGAAGCGCAGATTGCGCCATCTTTGTGGTTCACAGCGGTAACGGTTCGTTCCAGATGAAACCGGACATGCTCGCTTGCCAGTGCCGATTGCAGCGCGGTTGCACAAGGCGCCGGCAACAAGCCTGGTATGACCTGGTTCGACGGTGCCACAATCTCTACTTGGTAACCTCCGTTGCGCATATCATTGGCGAATTCGCAGCCAATCAAGCCGGCACCGAGAATCAGCACACGTTTTTTGTCCTCTAGGTTGTTGCGAAAATGTCGATAGTCCTGCAAGTCGTTAATAGAGCAGACCTGATCTGTCGCATCACCAGCCAATGCCAGTTGAACAACGTCCGCTCCCCAGGCGAGAATCAATTTGCTGTACACCAGGCTTTCACCGGCCAAAAACAGCCGATTCTGCTCTGGTGCTATGCCGGTTACGACGGTAAAAGTGCGAATGTCGACATTCAGTTGCTTGGCCATTTGGTCCGGCCCGCTCATAGACAAGTCGTCTGCCGTCTTGTCCCGGGAAAACGCGGTGGACAGCATTGGCTTTGAATAAGAGTGCCCGTCATCCGCCGTTACCATAACGATGGCTTGCGCTTTATCCAGTTTACGCAGTTCTCGTGCGAGCGTGTAGCCGGCAAGGCCTGTTCCCACAATTACAACGGGTGCTTGATTGGTTGATTTGCTCATTAGTCTATCTCGATCATTTCAAAGTCATCTTTCCCGACACCGCATTCAGGGCAAAGCCAGTCTTCAGGCACGTCAGCCCATGCTGTACCCGGCTCGATGCCATCTTCCGGCCACCCTTTAGACTCATCGTAGATAAAGCCACAGACAATACATTGCCATTTTTTCATTTCGCTCCTCACGGCTACTCAGTTAGCTATCCAGGTTCAATATTATGGGTGGCAGCTTATTCATGCCAATAGAACGCATTATATTGAGTTCGATCAACAAAGCCAGACTTCGCCGGTGTTTAGTTCAGTCTGTACCTTTTTACGCCATGGCGTATAATCACTGGCGTCAGCCAGTCAATGTTATTTGCTATTGTCGAATTATCAGGATAGAACCAGCGATATGTCAGATATTATCCCGCATATGACTCAGGTGTTACAGGAGGCCGATTGTCTGGCCACGGAAGAGCAGGTAGAACAAGCCATCGATACCATGGCCGGGGCGATCACCGACACCCTTTCAAACAGCGATCCTTTGCTGCTATGTACCATGAATGGTGGTCTGATCTTGACTGCCAAACTGTTGAGCCGATTGCGTTTTCCACTGCAGGTCGACTATATTCACGCCACCCGCTATCGCAACGAAACAACGGCGGGTGATATGCATTGGCGAGCCATGCCTGAACAGTCGTTAGAGCAGCGCAATGTGTTGATAATCGATGACATTCTCGATGTTGGGGTAACCTTGGCAGGTATCATCGCTTATTGCCGGAGTGCCGGTGTGCAGTCAGTGCGCTCCGCGGTACTGGTTGACAAAATACACAACAGAAAATTCGATAAAAGCTTGCAGGCAGACTTTTGCGGGTTGTATATCGAAGATCGGTATTTGTTTGGCTGTGGAATGGATTACCGGGGATATTGGCGCAACGTGCCGGGAATCTACGCGGTAAAAGGCCACTAGCACCCATGTTGTCGACAATCCGGGATGTCAATATTGATTCATTCAAGTGGAGTCGCTACCGTCGGCTGCTTGTGCATCGGATTCCGTCGGAGTGGCAAAGTTGGCTGCTTGACAGAGGCTCACTCACCCAGCGTTTGCTGCAACAATCACAGGGCCGGTTCAGTGTCGAAGTGCAACAACAGCGGTGGCAGCGCCCCGAGGCAAATGAGCGCAAATTGCTTGGCCTGGATAACAGATCCGTATCCTTGATTCGGGAGGTGAGATTGCTTGGCTCTGGTATCCCCTGGGTATTTGCCCGCAGCATCCTGCCAATCGCGACATTGACCGGTAAAGAGCGCTACCTTGGTAATTTGGGTAGCAAGCCCCTGGGTGCTTACCTGTTCAAGTCACGTTCGATGAAGCGGGGGCCAATCGAAGTCGGATATGGTTTCGACGACAGCGGCAAAGCGCTTTGGGCACGCCGATCCATTTTCTATTTGAATGGAAAAATGTTGCTTGTCTGTGAGTTTTTTTTGCCCGAGCTGACCACTATTGAAGCCCGGAAAACAGGCTGTCCACTATGAATGCAATTGAAACTGCTCAGCAAAAACGTGCTGTTTACACCGAGCTGATGCGGATAGATAAACCCATAGGTACTTTGTTGCTGCTCTGGCCGACACTCTGGGCGCTGTGGTTTGCAGCCGAAGGGTTTCCTTCGTTGAAGAATTTTGTCATTTTTTCTTTGGGCGTATTTTTGATGCGATCAGCCGGATGTGTCATCAATGACTATGCGGATCGTCATCTGGACAGGTATGTTGAACGGACTCGAAACCGTCCCCTCACATCTGGACGAATCAGTGAGAGGGAAGCCCTATGGCTGTTTTTTGTGCTGTGCTTTGGCGCGTTTTTGTTGGTTCTGATGACCAATCAGGCTACGCTGTTGCTTGCCTTTGGTGGTTTGTTGCTCGCTTTTGTCTATCCATTTATGAAACGTCATACCTATTTGCCTCAAGTGGTCTTGGGAGCCGCGTTTGCCTGGGCTGTGCCAATGGCCTTTATGGCACAGATCGAACAGCTAAATTCACTGACATGGCTGCTTTATCTCGCCACCGTCGTATGGACAATCGCCTACGATACCATCTATGCCATGGTCGATCGCGACGATGACGTTAAAATCGGTATCAAATCCACCGCCATCTTGTTTGGCCCAGCCGATAAAACGATTATTGCTGGGTTGCAGTCAATGACCATTGTGCTGTTAATGGTTGCCGGTTACCAGGTTCACTTTGGTAGCCTGTTTTTCATTGGTGTATTGGTGGCGGCAACGCTATTTGTCTACCAACAATATTTGATTCGCAATCGCGATAAAGCTAAGTGTTTTCAGGCATTTTTACATAATCATTATGTTGGGCTGGCGGTATTTTGTGGTCTGTTGTTCGAAACCTGGCCGGTGTGAAAGCCGTGAGTGTGCATGGGTAGTGCTAGATCGATTATTTTTCATCCTTTGTCATCTTTGTGTCACAATTTTCCGTTGTAATATAGTTGTAAATTAAATTCAGTGTTTCTGCCGGATTTAATCTGAATTACAACCGGGATGCCACAATGTCTGATAGAACCGTACTTATCGTAGACGACGAAACATCTATTCGCGAAATGATCGCCGTTGCCCTGGAAATGGCAGATTATCGCTGCCTTGAAGCCGAAAATGCGTTAGCGGCACATTCCATTATCATCGATCAGAAACCGGACTTGATCCTGCTTGACTGGATGCTGCCGGGAGCCACCGGTATCGAGCTGGCTCGTCGATTGAAACAGGATGAAAACACAGCTGAAATTCCGATCATCATGTTAACGGCCAAAGCGGAAGAAGATAACAAAATACAGGGGCTGGAAGTCGGTGCCGACGATTATATCACCAAACCCTTCTCGCCAAGGGAGCTGGTAGCGCGGTTGAAAGCCGTATTGCGGCGAACCACACCGCCAGGCGTAGAGAGTGTGATAGAAATAGATGGGTTGATGTTGGATCCGGTTTGTCATCGTGTTACCGCCAATGATAGGCCAATTGCAGTGGGGCCGACAGAGTACCGGCTGTTACAATTTTTTATGACGCATCAAGAGCGGGTTTACACGCGAAGTCAACTGTTGAACCAGGTATGGGGCGGCAACGTCTACGTCGAAGAACGTACCGTCGATGTCCATATCAGAAGGTTGAGAAAGGCGCTGGGTGAGCGATACGATCATTTGATTCAAACCGTTCGTGGTGCCGGTTATCGTTTTTCCACCAAGGCTGCCTGACTCTGGCCGACAAGGTTAACCGGGGTTTTGCCGAAATGAGAAAGCGCGGGTTACACTATGTGTTGCGGCTGACAATCGGGTTGGCTGTGTTGATTGCCATCGGGTTGCTAATCGGTCAATTTGTCTGGATCTTGTTTGCCGGCGTATTGGCTTATCTTGTCTGGACATTGATCCAGACTTTGCGCTTGCTGGCCTGGTTGAATCGTTCCGCCGAGCAGCTTGATCCGCCAGAAAGCTGGGGGCTATGGGGTGACTTGTTTGACGGTATACATAGGCTGCAGATTCGCCATCTGCGAGCTAACGAGCGTTTGCAGTCCTATATTCAGCGTATTCAGGAATCCGCAAACTCGCTGAAAGATGGAGTTATCATCACTGATGGCCTGGGTAGAATCGAGTGGTGGAATGCTGCCGCCAGCAGTCTACTTGGTTTTACATATCCCGCCGACAGGGGGCAACGGGTTTACAACCTGATTCGCCAGCCCGAATTCAAACGATACTACGCAAAAAAAGACTATAGGATACCCTTCGAGCAGCCTTCGTCTATCACCCCTCATATCCATTTGGAGTTTATGTTCTCCCTTTTTGGCGAGGAAAACAGATTGATTATCGTGCAGGATGTTACCCATATACACAACCTCGAGCAGATGAGAAAGGATTTTATCAGTAATGTCTCCCATGAATTGGTTACACCTTTGACCGTTATCAGTGGTTATCTCGAAACCATCAACGATAACAGTGAGCAATTACCTGAGAAGTGGCACCGGGCATTGCAAACTATGGCCCGGCAGTCGACCCGAATGGAAAGTCTGATCAGCGATTTGTTAATGCTTGCAAAGTTCGAGACCAGTGATGTTCGAAATAATCAAAAGCCTATCAATATGAAACAGGTCATTGAAGGTATTCGTCAGGATGCGCTGGCGATAAACCAGGAAAAGCGACATGGCATCGAGTTTACTGTAGAAGCCGGCGATATTATGGGGGATATGCAGCAGGTTCGGAGCGCCTTGTCAAATCTTGTGTTCAACGCCATCAAGTATACTCCTGCCGGAGGGCATATTGATATTCGGTGGATCAAAGAACTAAGTGGCGCCTGTTTTGCCGTGACAGATAACGGAGTGGGGTTCGACTCCCATCACATTCCCCGGCTCACCGAGCGGTTTTATCGGGTAGATCCAGGAAGAAACAGTAACGAAGGTGGCACAGGCTTGGGCCTGGCAATTGTCAAACACGTTTTGATAAACCATGATGGCGAGCTGAAAATCAGCAGTTTTCCAGGGCGGGGCAGCGAGTTCAGGTGTTACTTCCCGAATTCCCGGTATGTCGATGTCAGCCAGACACCAGTTGCTGTCTAGTGGACTCGGTACTCAACAATCCTGAACCGTCGCTTGTTCGCTAGGCCTGGGCTTTGCCAATTTTGTTTGTGTCTGGCTGGCTAGCTCAGGCTGATTTAACCGGCTGTCTCTTGCTCTTGCATTGCTTTGGTGCCAACCCAATAGGCGGTAGCACCGCAAACGGCGGCGGGCACAATAACCAGGTTAACCACCGGAATCATCGAACCGATAAAGACGGGCATGCCAAATCCCAGTGCCTGTCCTCGGTCTAAGGCCAGCTTGCGACGCATCACGCCAAACTTCTGGCGGTTGTTGTCCGAGGGGTAATCGACATATTGAATGGCCATCATCCAAGAAGAAAAAAGAAACCACAATACGGCGGCGAACAGATTGATTATGGGTATAAAACCAAGAACAAGCAGCCCGATGGCGCGAGGTAAATAATACAAGATTTTACTTGACTCCCGAAAAATGGCCTGGGGTATGGACGCCAGAACAGCCTGCCAGCCACCGGCCACTTCCGGCACCTGACCTGCCAGTTTTTTCTGCACCAGTTCGGATAAAATACCGTAAAACGGCGATCCAATCAGGTTAGCCGCCATAACGAAGCCATAAGCTAAAATCACCACAACCAGGGTGCCGTAGACAAGCCATAACAGCCAGCTGAGAAAAGCCAGCCACTCTGGTAGAAAACCCATAAACCAGTTTACCAATGATGAGTACACTTCACCGGCAAAATAGAAAAACAGTGCAAATACAGCGATATTCAGCAATAAAGGAGTGATCACAAACCAGCGAAACGCTGGCTCTTTTATCAGGCTCAAACCTTGTTTGAAGTAACCCGCGCCTTCAGTAAAACCCTTTCCCATTTGCTCTCTCCCGAGTAACCAATTCAATGTTTGGGAACACTTTCCGGACTTCCGCTAAAACTGAGCGGCGCACGTCATAAGTCGCCACTTGTTTTATCCGTGGTTGATGGCCCGCAGCGACCACTATTGGAAAAGACCGGCTACCTTGCTAGCCTCAACAAACTCTATGCTTTCGATAACACCATCCTCGAGATGGTAAACGGTCAGCTTACCTTGCTGATGATCAAACTGTGCCTTGAATTCAGCTTCGGTCGCCAGCATCAGTAAGTAGTTGTAGTCTTTCATTTTAGGTATTGCAAAGAGCTTGGTGACGATGCCCGGCATAGCGCTGATATCAGAAATATAACGGGCGTGATGCCTGTCCAAAAATATCTTGGGCTGCGTTGCCAAAAATTCGTTAACCACATCGGAGACCTCACGATCAAACGAGATTAGTATCAGTTTGTCGGTTTTGGTTATGGAGTGCGGGTTCTCGAATTGATCTTTGAGAGTCAGCTTCGGGAAGGGCTGCCCAGCGCCAGGCCCTGCATGCAGGGTTCCGCTGAGCAGAGTAAAAGAAAGAAGTAGTACAAGATGGATGGTTTTCATGGGTAACCTCTTAACTTTCGTGGTGATTCAGGTCGGGTTGTTGCAACCGCACAAGGTAAGGCGCGACATAATGCCACCTTTAGCCGGGCAGGATTAAAGCTGGTCGTTGTGTGCCATGCAAATCCTAGCTGTTTTTTTCTCCCTGATAAATCCGTACCGAATTAAACTCTTCAAACTCATTCAAATCTGGCCAGGTTCGGCAGCTGTAGACCTGATCCATCACATAACCCGGGTGATTCAGATCCTTGATACGCGAGTCTGCCAAGAGAACCTTGTCTGCCCGCGTTAACAGTATTTCCAGCCAGTGCATATTGTCCCTATCATACAATACATCGGCGGCGGTAATAACATCGATTTTCCGGAGCGCGTCAAAGTCAGATATTACAGACAACGAAACATTATTGAGCTGGGCGTTGGCGAGACAGGCATCGAGTGCCTGCGGGTCGATATCAAATGCTGTAACTGACTTCGCACCGGCCATTGCGGCGGCAATGGCGACAACACCGGAACCTGCGCCGAAATCGAGCACCTGTCGGTTGCGAACAAGCTGAGGGTGATGCAGCAAGTAGCTTGCCATCGCCTGCCCGCTGGCCCAACAGAATGACCAATAAGCAGGTTCTGCCACCACAGCTTGAGCGGTGTCATGGTCAAGCGGTCCTGGCAATTGTTCCGGGTCAAACAGGAATAACTTGATTGCCGGACACCCAGGTAAAACCGTTGTCGTTAAACCTGCATGGGGTAAAGTTTTTCTCAGGTTGTTCGTCATTCGATCGATGTTCATCCCAATTTTCACCGTATAGAGAACGACAAGTTCGGTTAAGGCTAAATAAATACTGTTCACATTTGAATTTGTCTTGTATTCTTAGCGACGGAAGCATAGTTCAGCCCCGCAATGGCGAACATAATAATCCTTCATTTCGCTGATTTGAAGGATATAACTATAAAAGAAAGAGTGTGAAAAAACGCTCACATTCTATTTATTTCAACTATCAAGGAATTCCCTATGGAAGATCTCGTCACCACTGGCCAAGGCAAAGTCGAAGAAATCACCGAATGGCTTATCAATATGGCTATGACCCATGGTCCAAATCTATTACTGGCGATTTTCACGCTGATTATTGGTATGTGGATCATCAATCGCCTGGTCAATGCACTGGATAAGGCGTTGGCATCAAAGGTTGAAGCTACCTTACTAAGTTTTTTGCATAGTTTGAGCTCAATCGGCCTGAAGCTAATGCTCATTATTTCCGTTGTATCCATGCTCGGGATACAGACCACCTCGTTCATCGCCGTGCTTGGTGCTGCCGGTTTGGCCGTTGGCTTGGCACTCCAGGGTAGCCTGGCAAACTTTGCCGGTGGCGCGCTCATACTGCTGTTTAAACCGTTCAAGGTTGGCGATGTGATCGAGGCCCAGGGGTATGCGGGAACCGTGCGCGAGATCCAGATATTCAACACCATCATTCTGACGCCAGACAATAGAAAAGTTATCATTCCGAACGGTGCGTTATCGAATGGTAGCTTGATCAACATCAGTGCCGAGCCGACTCGGCGTATAGAGCTGGTCTTTGGTATCGGTTACAACGATGATATTGACAAAGCGAAAGCGATTCTCAATCGGCTGGCAGAAGAAGATACACGCGTTCTTCAAACACCTGCACGCCAGATTGTCGTTGCGGAACTGGCTGATAGTTCAGTCAATTTCAAAGTACGACTCTGGGCAAACGCCGGCGATTACTGGGGTATCTATTTCGATATGACTGAAAACGTCAAGAAAGCATTCGACGCTGAAGGCATATCTATTCCATTCCCGCAACAAGATGTGCATATGCACAACGTTTCCTGATTGACAGGGTGAGAAATAAACGAGCTAGCTACGCGGCAGATGTGATCCATGCCGCGTGATGGCTAGCAAAAAAACGACACTCGAGCTAACAGGTTATACACTTTCTTATAACAAATCTTTGTATTCGTCTCGTGGCAACTAGACTAATCTAATAGTTGCTCACTGATGTTTCATTTGGAGGTTGCAGTAATGCCAGCTCAGCAACTCAAAGAATTTCTCGATACAAATAAAATCAAATACGTTTCGATCAAGCATTCGCCCGCTTACACGGCACAGGAAATTGCCAAGAAAGCCCATATTTGTGGCGATAAACTGGCCAAAACTGTCATTATTGATATTGATGGTCATATGGCTATGGTGGTTCTGCCAGCCTCTTACAGAATCCGTTGGGATCATTTTATGCGCGCGATGGGTACTGATTTTATCGAATTGGCCTACGAAGAAGAATTCCGGGATGCCTTTCCGGATTGTGAAGTTGGATCTATGCCACCATTTGGTAATCTGTTTGGCATGAATGTGTATATGTGTGACACTCTCTCCAATAACCCGGAAATCACCTTCAGTTCGGGTAGTCGGGGTGAGGTTATAAAAATGCAATACAGTGATTTTGCCGAATTGGTCAATCCGGTCATAATGACAGAGGGCTTTGCCAAGCCAGAGGCTAAAAAGAAAAAACTATCCTGGATGGAGCATAAAGTGAAAGCGCGGGAATACCTGCTGGACTAGACAATACCTGCTTTTCTATTGTTACCCGATTACCAGAAAATAAGTCCTGCCGTTGCGTTCTATGCGCAGTAATACCTGAGCTGACATTGCCGCAATTTTTTTAAATTCCCTCATATTTCTTATCCGGTATCGGTTAATGGAAACGATGATATCACCTTTTTCCAGACCCGCCGATTTGGCTGGGCCGGCTTCGATATCTGCAACAATCACAGCTACAGGCTGATCATCCTGTTTGCTGCCATAGTAGTTTTTGAATATCGCTCCCTGTAAAAGTGGATGAAACTCTTCGCCTTTTCGGGCATAGGAACCACGTTCACCCACTATGGCACGGATTTCAATGATGTTGCCGGAACGAAAAATCTTTAATCTCATTTCCGAACCGACTGGGGTAAGGCCAATTCGATTGTGCAAGTCAGCCGCATTGCGAATTTTCCTGCCATCGACCGATAACACCACATCACCCTGGCGAATGCCTGATTCTGCAGCCGATGTGCCTGGCGCGACTTTGACAACCAGTGCTCCCTCTGTCAAGGGTAAGCCAAAAGCTTCCGATAAATCAGCAGTAAGATTTTGGAATATCAGACCTAATTGGCCCCGTCTCACTTCTCCGAACGCCAGCAGTTGCAACATGACGTTGTGGGCAATTTCAGCGGGAATGGCAAAACCGATACCGACATTGCCACCGGCCGGGGCGATGATCGCGGAGTTGATGCCAATGAGTTCCCCTTTGAGGTTAACCAGTGCCCCTCCCGAATTTCCCGGGTTGATTGACGCATCGGTCTGAATGAAATCTTCGTAGCCGTAAATGCCCAAACCACTTCGCCCGAGGGCACTGACAATACCGGAAGTTACAGTTTGCCCCAGACCGAACGGATTGCCGATCGCCACGACGAAATCGCCGACCGCCAATGAGCTTGAATCGACCCATTTTACTTCAGTCAACTGCTCCGCCTTTATCTGAACCAAAGCGATATCGACCTGTCTGTCCGACCCCAGTAAAGTAGCCGCCAGGGTGCGTCCATCCTGCAGGGTGACTTCAATTTCATCGGCGCCATCGATAACATGATGATTGGTGAGAATTAACCCTTTTTCAGCATTTACGACAACGCCGGAACCGGCACTTTGGGTGCGACGTTTTGGCCTGCCCCCAAGCCTTGAACCTGGGTCGGGTAAGTGAAAGAAGTGTCGAAAAAAAGGGTCTTCCAGCAGAGGGTTGATTCGGCGAACATGGGTATAGGTGGCGATATTGACGACGGCAGGGGTAACTTTGCGAAGCATCGGCGACAGAGACGGCGTATCGTCGGAATGAGTGCCAAACAGCGATGCTGGCACACCAGCGTGGGAGGTTCCTGCCATGCAAAACCAGATGCAAGCCAGCCAGCTAATTACTGAGCGATTTACCACCAATTTCATCGTTGTTTCTCGTCAAAGATAAGTCCAGATACCAATCATACAGCCGGCCCTGAGCGCATAGTGACAAGCTGCTGTTTCCTTGTCGACTATGCCTTTTCATACGCCTTCCACTGCACATGGTATTACTATATGATTGGTCAGACAAACACAAAGAGGGAGTAACCTTGATGAATTCGCCCGTGCACGCAAGTGACTTGCCGGATAATCAATTCGATATCGGTATTGTAGGCGCTGGCATGGTTGGTTCGGCGCTTGCTTGCGGACTGGCTCGAGCCAACTATCGAGTCGTGGTGTTTGATCGGCAGCGGCCGCCACCGTTCGATCCGCAATCGCAGCCTGGCATTCGTGTTTCTGCTTTAAGTCTCGCCAGCCAAAAGATGCTGGCTGACTATGGTGCCTGGCAGTATATCGAGGCGATGCGAAGATGCCCTTATCGCCGACTCGCCGTCTGGGAGAAGTCGGCACCCCGTCTGCCGTTGCCGAAGCTGGGCGGGCATCGAGGAACCTTGTTTAACTGCAAGGATATTCATACGCCAGAACTCGGCTCCATTGTCGAAAACAATTTGACTCACCTGGCGCTGCACAAAGCGATGGAGTCATTGCCTGGCATTACTTCAATGTGCCCTGCCAACTTGGAAGATCTGAATTTTTCACCCGATACAGCCACTCTTACCCTGACACAGCATCCGCCGGTGACCATGAAGCTGGTGATAGGCGCAGATGGCGCCTTATCTCAAGTGCGCAAATGGGCAAATATCGATTTCAGCTCCGACCAATACGAGCAACAGGCCATGGTCATTACCGTGGAATATGCCGGCAAGCAACAGGATATAACCTGGCAAGAGTTCACACCAACCGGCCCGCTAGCCTTTTTGCCATTACCGGATGTGGCGGGCAAACATTATGCTTCGCTGGTCTGGTATAACACAGCGGACAACATAGATCGCCTGATGAAGCTTGGTGAGTCGCAATTGATCGGTCAAATCTGGCAGCACTATCCCGATTGCCTTCCTGCGGTGACCGGTATTGTCGATCGAGGGCGGTTTCCGTTAATCAAGCGACATGCTCAAACTTACTTTAGCAAG
The DNA here is from genome assembly GCA_002747055.1 of Gammaproteobacteria bacterium. Classification (GTDB taxonomy): domain Bacteria; phylum Pseudomonadota; class Gammaproteobacteria; order Pseudomonadales; family Oleiphilaceae; genus LZORAL124-50-18. Next base: position 30,259 of record PDSQ01000010.1, on the reverse strand, counting down.
CGGGCCGTATTGGTCGGAGATGCCGCTCATACTATCAACCCACTGGCGGGCCAAGGCGTCAATCTGGGGTTTCAGGATGTGATGGCACTTGTGGCAATTCTTTCTCGCGACGGCAAACCGCTCGCCGATCCTGGAGAAGCGGTTCACCTTAGACGATATGAGTCTGAGCGGCGCCCGTTGAATGGCCAAATGATGCTGGCGATGGATCTGTTCTACCATGCTTTCAGCAATAACCATACGCCGCTCAAGTTGCTGCGCTATCTGGGCCTCAACCTGGCAGATAAGCTGCCTTTTGCCAAGCAGCAAGTGCTGCAATATGCCACAGGGATTAAATCACCTCCCAGATGGTTATTTCGTTAGCCGGTACTGCAAAAGCCTGTACTGAATCAAAGTGCAACAGGTTGCGAACCGGCACAATAGATGTTTTCGCTACTGCGATGACCAAAAATAGTTACAACACATATAACAGGTAAAACACTATGTCCGATACCCTGTTCAGCAAAATTATCAAGCGGGAAATTCCGGCGGATATTGTTTATGAAGACGAGCAATGTCTCGCGTTCAGAGACATTAATCCACAAGCACCTGTGCACCTGCTCATTATTCCCAAAAAAGCCATTGCAACCATCAATGACATCGAGGAGTCGGATCGGGAGATCATTGGCCAATTGTTTATTGCTACCAAACGAATCGCCAAGGATCAGGGGTTTGATAAAGAAGGCTACCGGGTAGTGATAAACTGCAATGATGATGGCGGCCAGGATGTGTATCACATACACCTGCACTTGCTGGCAGGAAAACCGCTTGGCTGGCCCCCGTATCGGGAAAGATAGACCGGCCGCCGACAAGCCGGGCTCAGCTAGAGTGAAATCTGACAACTAATGATCGTGAAGCGGCGCTATCGAAGGCTCAATCCGGGCTGAATGTCGAGCATAAGCGTTTCCTGCACCTCATCCCAAAGCAGGCCATACAGAGCGGTGATTTTGTGGTTCGGCTCGAAATGGATAAAAGGGGCACGTTGGTCACCCATTTTTTCGATAGCACTGCTGGCAGGAATCAGTGTTTGAAAGGCAAACCGGCTGTTTTTAAACAGAAATTTTTTTGCAATATCACGGTGCATAGTGCGTCGCAGGTCGATCTGGTTGAAAAACATTTTCATGGTAACAGGCGCATTCAACTTCTCTTTAGTAAACCTTTGTACCTGTTTGACGGTTCGCAGTGACAGTACAGTCGGAATGGCAGGTACCAGCAACAGGTCGACAACCCGAAGCAAACCGGAAATTGTCTCACTGAGCTGGGGCGGGCAGTCAACGATAACCAGGTCGTAATCATCGAGAACAGGTTTAAGAATTTCCCTGATAAATCTGGATGGCTTTTGTCTCGCCTTGCGTATCTGCTCATCCATCAAACGATAGCTGATGTCCGCAGGTAATACATGAAGATGACGGTAATCAGAGGCTTTGATCTGTCGGGTAATCGGGTGCTTGCCATTTGCCAGCCCGCTTACGCCACCTTTTATTTTATTCTTCACCCGCAAATAAAATGAGGTTGCGCCCTGTGGATCCATATCCCAAAGCAGGGTTTTGCAGCCACGGGAGGCGGCCACCGCGGCCAGGTTAACCGCGCTGGTGGTCTTGCCAACACCACCTTTGATATTGAATACGGCTACAATTTTGCTCATATTATTGGCTCACTTTTATCGCTGATAACGAGTCGATGACTTGTTTTACCTCGGGAGTGGCGAGTCGCGGAAACAGCTCGTTAAACTGGTTTTTCAACTCATCGTGACTACCGGTGATTCGCTCGCTCATCTGGCCAAGAAGCATAAAGGTGTCGGGGCCCACTGTTTTGTCCTTGGCAAGTTGTTCTGAAAACTGATGCATTTTTTCTTTCTGCACGGTGGTATCCTGAAAGTCACCCAATATCGACTGTAACTTTTTGATCATTTTAATCAACTTCAGGTAGTCTTTGCCGGCAAAAATATCGGTAAAGTATTCGAGCAAATAACGCAGTCGTTTAAAGTCCAGCCTTAACCTGTGAAAGGCTTCATCAGGAGAATCCGGGTCTAGTTCACTGCCGTCCTCGAGTAGTTTGGTGAAACACTTTCTAACTCTTTTGGCGGCGGCCTGATGAATAGTCACAGTTGAACGACTGTCACTCTGGTTATCGGACTCAGCCAGAAAGTGTTGCCAGGCGGTGATCAGTTTGTCGTAATCCGGGCTTTGCATATAGTCCAACAACACGCCAATCGCCGCTTTTCGCTTTTGGCGAATAAAGTCAACGAATGGCAACAGGCTTTGCGCATCAGAATCGTTTAATCGGCGCAGCCATTCTTCCAGCATCAGTTGATAAACATCCAGATCCCTGACGTCAGCGGTCAGTTTACCCAATGTTTTGAAAAAATCGTTGAATTCAAGCATCACCTGGGCGGGAATCAGTTTTTTGAACTCCTTCAACAAGGAACGGCATTTACGCAAGTTAACGCGGTATGCATGTAAAAACTCGGTATCTACATCTTTTATTGTACCTTTGGTATGGAGCACCATACCCTGAGTGGATTGCGCCAATAACATTTTTATAGCGGAAAGTGCCGGAAGATCCGCCTGGAGAGTGCAGGCTGCCAGAGTTTCTTGTGCTAGAAAAGCATCGAGCTGGGGATTCACTTTGCGAAAAAAGTTTTGATCTATGGTGCCTGGATGCTTGGCAAGTGTTTTTCTGACTTTGGTGGCATCGCGCTCAAAGCCAATAAGGGGGACAACCGAAATAAAAGTCGTAGCCTCGCTTGCGCCGTCACTATTGGGCCATCGACAGTAATCCATATTGACAATGACACGTGTCTTGCCTTTTTTGTTGAGCAAGCGAAATTGTCGGTTGGTCATGGTCAGGCGCAACCTGGCTTGTAGTTTCCAAAGATCACAGGTGTGCCTGACTAGATCAACCACCGCTTGCGCTCTAAAGCCAGAGTCGGGAGACGGAGTCAATTCCCAATAAAATCCGGGTTCAGCACTCGACACTGGTAAAAACCCGGATATTTGCTCCTCCGAAAAAACGAAAAGGTGATCGCTTTCATCGAGAGACAGGGTTAACAGCAAATGCGCGGATCGATGCGCAGGCATACCAAAAGCATCCAGTACAGTGGCTTGGTAGACTATGGGGTCAGTTGCTTCGATATGATAGTTACCAGCAAGAATGGCAGCCAGATCCACCGTTTTCTGGTCGGCCGTTGGATCATGACTGAATTGCAATGCGTCGCTATCCAGAAATGCAAAATCATCAAACTGATGCATAGGGTTGCTTACTCTATATTCATTTATGGCTTTGTATTCAATTAATATACGCTATTCAATTGTCGCTCGCTTCCGGAAAAGCAGAGTCCAGGACGACAAAAGAGCGACGTATCAAGAGGCCAGTATAGCAAAGGGCAAACACCTGTCGTTAGTTGGTAGCCAGTCCGGAAATATCGATGTGATGATAAACACAAAAAAGTTGCTAGTGAACACGGATTCCCTGTTTGAGGTGATTGGCTGGATAGCCTTATCGAGATTGCTTTTGTGGTTTTTTCCTGCGGACGGCGGCCCGTTGTTTTGCCGCTTTTTTCCGGGCTTCTTTGGCTGCCTGAAGGTTAGCGACCTCAACTAGCTCTTGCTCGATCATCTGCGGTGTTTCCAGGCTGATGGAGCCAATCGTACCTGTGCGTAGTTCGTTGATAAAAACCGTCGACACCCGTTCGAGGTCGACTTGTCCGCCAGCCCTCAGGCAGCCTCGTTGCCGACCGATTTGTTCGAGAAGTGTCAGTGGGTCGGTAGTGGTCGATGCCAGTTTATATCGCTCGGTCAGCAGAGAAAAATAGTGTGTTATCAAGTGCTCAGCCGCATAAAATGCGACATCATCATAATTGACGACGGTGTCCCTGATCGCGCCTGTTACCGCCAGCCTATAGCTACCATGTTCATTTTCTACTTTTGGCCAAAGAATGCCGGGGGTATCCAGCAGCGTGATACCGTTTTCCAGTTTGATACGCTGCTGACCCTTGGTGACGGCCGGTTCGTTGCCTGTTTTTGCGATGTGGCGCCCGGCCAGGTTGTTTATCAGTGTCGATTTACCTACATTTGGAATGCCTGTGATCATGGCGACAATAGTTTTTTCTTTGTTTGCCTTGTGTTGCGCCAGGTTGAAGCAAGCCTCAAAGATTCGCTGGCTTCTGTCCAGTTGCCGGTTATCGATGGCGAAGGCTTTGGTCTGGTTGTGATGATCAAAATAATCCTGCCACAACTGGGTGATTGCCGGGTCGGCAAGATCACTTTTGCTGATAAGTTTAAGGCTGGGTTTGTCTTCTCTCAGCTTTTCGATAAAGGGATTGGCGCTGCTGTAGGGGATACGCGCATCGAGCAACTCGATGATAATATCGACCTGGGGCAGCACCTTGGCCATTTCTTTACTGGCTTTGTGCATATGCCCTGGATACCAGTGTATCGACATTGTGAACTACTCTTTCAAGCGGGGTAATGGGTTGACGTGAAATAGTCTGAATCTGCAGTCTACCTGGTTTTTAGAAAAAAAGAAGTGGTTGTATTCCTTGGTCGTGTCAGGGGGATAGCTTTATAGCGCTGCAATCGTGGCTGATTGTTGCCGCAATAGCCGGGTCATTTCCATGGTACTCAAGGGTTTCGATAAATAGTAGCCCTGAATCAAGTCACAATTTGCCGCCTTCAGAAAATCAAACTGCGCTTTATTTTCAACGCCTTCGGCGACCACTTTCAGTTTCAGGGTTTGGGCAAGTGCGATTATCGCTTTGCATATCGCCGCATCCTGTTCACAGATATCGACATTCTGGACAAAAGACCGATCAATTTTCAGACTGGTTATTGGCAGATTCCGTAAATAGCTAAAGGACGAGTAACCTGTGCCAAAGTCGTCGACGGAAAGGTTTATACCCATCTGACTAAACTCTTCCAGCACACTCACCGAGGCTTGCATATTTTCAATGATTGAGCTTTCCGTCAGTTCAAGCTCTACCTGTTTGGCGGGTAAATCGGTAACGCTAAGTATGGTTGTAACACGCTGTATAATGTTTTCCTGCCGCAACTGGTAAGCGGATAAATTGATCGCGACGTTGATGGTGCCGATGCCTTGGTCAAACCATGTTCGCGCCTGTTGACATGCGGTCTCCATAACGTTGACTCCAATTTGCGTGATTAAACCGCTTTCTTCCGCAATATTGACAAAGTCAGTCGGATAAATCATACCTCGATTGGGGTGATTCCATCTGACCAGCGCCTCTACCGAATCGATGCGCAAGTTGTCGAGGCTCAGTTTGGGTTGATAATAAACCTCAAGTTGACCTTTTTTCAGCGCGTTTCTAAGGTCAGTTTCCAAATTGACCCTGAACTTGGAGATGTCTTTCAATTCCTTGCTGTAAAACTGGAAGTTGCTGCCACCGAGATACTTGGCTTGTCTCACCGCTATTCCGGCCTGTTTCAGTAATAGTTGAATTTCTCTGCCATCTCCTGGCAGTGTTGTGATGCCTATACTGGCCGATAGCAGTAACTCCTGATTGTCGATGCAGTAGGGTCGGGTGACTTCGCGTAATATTTCCCGTGCGAAGTGATCAATGTCGTCGCGGCGCTGACTGGGAAACAGGATCGCAAATTCATCATCACCAATGCGGGCGATAGTGTCAGCCTGATTCATCGATGCAGAAAGCCGAGAGGCGAAGTGTTTTAACAGTGTATCGGCATGTTCGTGGCCAAAATTCTGATTGATGTGTTTAAATCTGTCGATATCGACATATAACAATGCAAACTGAGCCAGGCCGTTTCTCGCACGAATCAGGGCATTGTGCATGCGATCCCGGAACAAGGTTCGGTTTGCCAGGCCGGTGAGTTCGTCGTAATTAAGCAGATAGCGCAGCTTGTCGTCGGCCTCTTTGTTGCTGGTTTGGTCGGAGACCAATCCGGCAAAGTAATGGGTTCCTGCGGATACGACATCGATAGTATTGACTTGGATGTGCACAGGAAAGTATTCACCATTCTTTCTTTTTTCAAATAATTCCGCTTCCCAATAGCCTGTTTGGGCAAGTTGTAAACGGGCCTGTTTGAATACTTTGCTTTTTTGTGGCGTCTGGCTGAGGTCAACCCAGTTTTTGCCAACCAGGTCTGAGTCTTCAAAGCCGGTGATTTTCTTGAACGCCTGGTTGATGGAAACCACCTGGAACTGGTCATTTAACACAAATATTCCTTCGCTGGTTTGATCGTAAACAGACTGCGTCAGTTGCAACTATTCTTCATGGTGACGTTGCTGGGTTATATCCCGGCGCGTACCCAGCATACGGAGAACTTGTCCTGATTTATCACGACTCACCGCTTTACCCTGGTCTTCTATCCATAACCAGGTGTTTTGTTCCTGATCGAAAACCCGGTAACTGACGTTGAAATGGCTCGATTTGTTATCCAGGTAATTGCCTATGGTTTCCTGAACCCGGGCGTAATCATCAGTGTGTACCTTGCAGCGCAGAAGCCGCAAATACTCTTTTGAAGAGTACTCCCTGGCATTGAAGATGCTGTTAAAGTTGGACTGATATAAAGTCTGGTTTGTCAAGTCCCAATCCCAAAGCCCCAGGTTCGATGCCTCGATAGCCAGGCTGAGACGGGTCTGGCTTCTTCCTAAAGCGTCACTGATGGATTGGCGCAGTTTGATTTGCTGGTTGAGCAATTCGTTGGTTTCGGAAAGTTCGCGGGTTCGTTCCTCGATATGTTGCCGGGTTTGGGATTCCAGGTTTAGTAATTTCTGTTCAATCTCTTGTCTCTTGCGGGTTTCTTCTTTTAACTGACCGGTCAGATAACGGATTTTTTTATGGGCACGGCTGAAAATATCAGTGATCTCGGTATGCATTAAAAAGCGATACCAGGGCTTGGCTTTGGCACTGTGGTAAATATAGGCGTTCAACAACAAAAGGGTGAAACCGGTCGCCACCCCGGTCATCAAGAGCCAGGGCTTTAATCCGGGTGCCAGTGAAAAATTCGCTACTAAAACAATGAACGGTACACTGATGACTAATAAGACCCGGTAAAGCCGTTGCAACACTATAAAATGTTTGTCCAGATCCGCGTCTGTCGATAGCCTGGCGGGAGCATTGTCTGCGGCCTGCTCGGGCGCAGAACTTTTGTTGCCAGACATTTTCATTCTATTTATCCTGAAGACGAACGCACATGGTGGAAATGTAAAAATATTAATCAGATTATATGAATAATTGGATTATGTTGATAACCCAAAAAAGCAAAAATATTTTTAGCCGGACGGTGTAACCAAAACCGGTTGCGCTCACTCACCCATCAGGCTTGACTAACGGCCGTTTTCAACGGAATACTCTGTATAGTCAAAGCTGGAAATGGGTAAAGTTGTTTATTGGTGAGCGAAGTGAGTAAAAAAAATGAAGAAAAAGTGTCCTATAAAGTTGATTCCGGTGGCTACCAAGGGGATGTACTTCAAAGGCTGGTAGAGTTATTGGCTATTGAACCGATTGGAGGGGATCACTTTCTCGGCCAGAGTGAAGACCTTGGTTTTAAAAATGTATTTGGCGGCCAAGTGCTGGGACAGGCAATGATGGCCGCCTACAAAACGGTGCTGGATCGGTTTGCCCATTCGATGCATGGGTATTTTTTGCGGGCGGGAAATGTCAATAAACCGATAGATTACAAGGTGGTTCGCACTCGTGATGGTGGCAGTTTTTGTGTCAGGCAAGTGGTCGCATTTCAAAAAGGCCAGGAATTATTCACTATGACGGCTTCTTTTCAAACAGAAGAAAGCGGAGCCAACCATCAGTTTGATATGCCTGAATCAGAATCTCCTGAGTCATTGTTCTCAGAGTTGCAATTGAGACGTATGGTTGTCGATCGAATTCCAGAGAAATTGCGTGATCACGCAACGCGTGAACGGCCAATTGAAATTCGTCCGATTAGCCCTATGAATCATTTCAAACCGGAAGCCCGAGAGCCTTTCAAGCAAAACTGGTTTCGAGCGGTTAGCGATTTACCGGATGATCTCGCGCTTCATCAATGTTTGTTTGCCTACGCTTCCGACTTTGGGCTGCTGGGTACCAGTATGTTGCCACACGAAATGAGTTACCTTACCAGTGGGGCGCAAGTGGCATCGCTTGATCATGCCATTTGGTTTCATCGCCCGTTTCGGATCGATGATTGGTTGTTGTACGATATGGATAGCCCGAGCGCATCTGGAGGTCGCGGACTCAATAGAGGAACTGTATACAGTCAAGGTGGTGAGCTGGTTGCATCTGTGTGTCAGGAGGCACTGATCCGGCGGCGTCCAACGTGATTCGCAAAGTGGCGTGAATGGGCCCAGGTGTCTTTCGCGATGACGGTAATAATAGATACCAGCCAGGGTTCTGGCCCATTTTCTCGGTAGTTTCAGGCGGGTCGTGTTTGCTTGGTTTTTAGCAAGTGCAGACCAGATGATTTCACCATCGGGATAATCCGGTTTCGGCCTTTGTTTTTTGCTTCATACAGGTTCATATCAGCCAGACGCAGCAGATCTTCGAGGTTTTCTGTTTGGCTAATGGAGCAAACCCCGGCGCTTATGCGAACCTCTATCCGTGTGTTGTTAAACGAGAAAAATTCTTTTTCTACATCGCTTCTCAGGCGCTCGGTCAGTGCCAGTGCCTGAACCAGAGTGGTTTCAGGCAGCATCATCAGGAACTCCTCGCCCCCCCATCGGCCAACCATGTCCATTTGCCTGGAGTGAGATTTTAACAAGCGGCCAAACCCCTTCAATACCTGGTCGCCCGCATCGTGGCCATAGTTGTCGTTGATCGACTTAAAGTGATCAATATCAATCAGGACAACCGAAAAATGGTGGCCATAGCGTTGAAAGCGTCGTTGCTCGGTTTGCAGGCAGTTTATCATCTCTCGTCGATTGGCTAGCCCGGTTAGCTCGTCGGTTTTGGAGGCGGTTTCGTGTTTTATTGCCAGTTGAATCAGCTCATTTCTGGTTCTGCGTCTGGAGTAGTCTAGAATATATGAGAAAGAGGTAACAAAACAAAAAGACGCCAAGAAGCGAAACTGGAAGTCTGCATTGTACTCGGTTGTGACAAATGGAAGTTCAGGAAAACGAAAAAACAGGACTATCAGAGCAGAGCAAGGGATTAGCACAATCAGGCCGGCTTGAAGACCAATCAGATAGAATATCAGTGGCGGGAAAATATAGAACCACAATGGGCCTGTATTGCTTTCACCGCCGGTGGCGGTTAGATAGAGAAACAGTAACGCTGCGAAGCCAACGCTGATAAAGCGGAATTTGTTGTCATTGCCGGTTTTCCTGAAGTAAACCGCATTCGCGAAAAACACCAAACCAAATAAATAAAGAATACAGCCATGCTGATAGTGCCCGGAATACACTGATTTGGTGCCAATGGCCAGAAGAAAAAACACGGCTGAATAGTTTATCCACATCAATATCTGAAGAATCCAGCTATCTTCATCGGACTGGATATAGCCAAAATGATCCTGGGTCGAGTTATTCATCAACGGCTCGCAGGATGATGTGGGTGCGTTTTTTTGCATTGAGATGCCAATACTCTTGCTGCTCTTGAAAACGGTAAATGCCCTAGTTTCTATATTAGTCTAGATAGAAAAGTGAGTTGTGTGAATAAAAAAGCTGAACTTTGTGATTTTGGTGGGACTGATCTGGCTACCAATGTCCAACGTCAATAACCTCCAGTTGCATAATGTGTTTTTTCATCTAATCACTATGGTTGAATTTAATCTCAGTGGTGGACAAGGCATTGTATGAGTTGAAAGAGCGTGGTAGAAATAAGGCAATGGTTGCTTTGGATAATTAGCTTAGTGGAAAGGAGATAAATTAGTAATGAGTACTATTCAAGAGGGTCGCCAAAGAAAGATGATCGGTGAATTGAGATCATTTATCAAAAAGGTATTGTCAGATCCTGACCTGGCCAAACAGTGTATGGATATTGCCAGGCGGCTAAAGGATGAGCCTGATGCCGAGAGCAAAATAGCCAGAGAAATTGGTGCCACGACGATGGTTCGTATTCCTGAGGAACACAGTGAAGCAGACAAATTGTTTTTGGAAATTATTTTTGAAGTGCTGGATGATGAAGCGGCGCTCTATTAGGTTTGGCCAAGCACATTGCCCCGGGTCTGGAGCAATGGGTAGTGATTATTTGGTCAAGGACTCTCCGGGTATGCCGTTGTTGGGTGCCTGAGGCAATCAGGCGCGAGCCTTTTCGATTGCCTCTTCCAGTGCCTTGAGGCACAAAGCGACGTTTTCGTTTCTGGCTCCGTAGCCCAGGAGTCCTATCCGCCAGGCATGGCCGGCGAATTTGCCCAGACCGGCTCCGATTTCAAGATTGTAGTGGTTCAGCAAATAACTTCGCACGGTGACATCATCGATGGCCTCCGGGATGTGTATCGTGTTGAGCTGAGGTAAACGTTCACCTTCAGGCACAATAAAGCTCAGGCCCATTTTTTCAAGCCCTGCCCTTAGTTTATTGTGCTGGTCAGCATGGCGCTGCCACACATTTTCAATCCCCTCTTCCCAGATCAGTAACAGTGCTTCATGTAGTGCGTAAAGTGCATTGACTGGAGCGGTGTGGTGGTAGGTGCGTTTACTATCACCATGCCAGTAAGACATCAGCAAGGTTTGATCCAAAAACCAGCTTTGCACTGGTGTTTTGCGGGCGTTGATTTTCGCCACCGCCTGGGTACTGAAACTGATTGGTGACAGGCCCGGAATACAGGACAGGCATTTCTGGCTGCCGGAGTAAATCGCATCGATTTGCCACTCGTCCACTTTTACCGGAATACCACCGAGTGAGGTGACCGCATCGACAATTGTCAGACAGTCATAGTCTTTAGCCAGTTTGCAGAGCGCCTCTGCGTCTGTCATCGCACCGGTTGAGGTTTCTGCGTGTACAAAGCTGACAATTCGGGTATCAGGGTTGGCTTCCAGGGTCTCTCGCAATCGGGCTTCCGGTATCGCCCGGCCCCATGGCACGTCAACCACGACTACCTCGGCACCAGAACGTTTGGCGTTTTCAAACATACGCTGGCCGAATACGCCATTGATGCAGACAATCACCTTGTCGCCGGGCTCGATCAGATTGACAAAGCAGGCTTCCATACCAGCGGAGCCAGGTGCAGATATGGCTAGGGTATGCTCGTTTTTTGTTTGAAATGTATACTGAAGCAGACCTTTTAGCTGATCCATCATCTGGATAAATTGTGGATCCAGGTGACCAATGGTTGGCCGGGCGAGCGCGTTCATGACTCTTGGCGGGGTATCTGTGGGTCCGGGCCCCATCAATGTGCGAGCCGGAGGATAAAATGACTGAAACTGGCTTGTGGTACTGGTTGACATAATTTGTTCTCGTACGTGTTAGGCGGATACCAGGCAATGCTGTGGTTTTAAGTGTTGACGACTTGAAAAGAAGGCACAAGTTACAATGCCAAGAGAATTTAATCAATTGCAAGATGGCAAATAGACCCAGGATTGACTTAGCCAGTGGTTGCCTGCAGTGGTGGCACACCGATCTGATTGCAAATTGCCTTTAAATCCGCCAGTTCCAGTTGAATATGGGTTTCCCGGGAGATTGTGTGCTGTTCATCCAGGATGTCTTTGAGTATAGTCTCCGTGGTCAGCGGGTTGGCCAAAACGACCCGAAAGACGACACAGCGGTCGCCACCATATTTTGCCGGATTCAGCCGGGTTCGAGAAACGAAGGCTTTGCCTCTTTCCCTCTGGGTCTTTTGAATGCGCTTGGTTATCCGGCCCAGGACCAGGTTGATTTTTCTGCGCAGGTCTGGCGAGGCGTGTTCCAGAGCGATTCTGGCGTATTCAGGGCAGTAACGATAAGTTAGGATATTCAGCTCAGGGGGGGTGATCAGCTCAAAATCAGGCTTGTTTATGATCATCTCGGCGTAGAGTCGGGCTTTTTCGATTCCCTGGTCGACCAATATTTCATAGCCTTCACGGCCAAGCACTTTCAGTCCGGAGTGAATAAGCATGGCCATACCCGGCCGAGAACCCTCCAGCGTGGTGCTGCCCAGGTCTTTGGAGCCTTTTCTGACAATGTACTGTGCGTGATGTTCAATGGCAGTCACACTGCTAGGGTTTTTCAGCAGTAGAATCCCTGCCCCTATCGGGATATAGAGCTGCTTGTGAGCATCGATAGTGACTGAATCAGCTTGCTCGATACCTTTTAGCAAGTGCTTGTGTTTGCGAGAGAACAGGGTTGGTCCTCCCCAGGCGGCATCGACATGAAAAAATGCTTTGAACTCACGCGCGACATCCGCAACATCTTCGAGAGGGTCGATATTGCCAGTCTCGGTAGTGCCTGCGATGCCGACAATACCCATCACTTTAATTTTGTTTTTTCTCAGCTCGATGCACTGTTCCCGAAGTGCGTCCACATCCATTTTATTGGCGCTTGTCGTGGTAACGGGAATGATAAAGTCATGACCAATACCAAGCAGGTCAGCCGCTTTTTTCAGCGAGTAATGGCCGCGATCTGAAACCAAGGCCGCCGCGCCCTGATACCCGTAATACTGCATGGCCCTGAAAATCCCTTCGCGATTGACGCCCTTGAAATTGGCTTCTGCTGGAAAGGCCAGGTTGCGAGCAACCCAAAGCGCCGTAATATTGGCGATGGTGCCACCTGAGCACATGCAGCCGAGAGCATTGTTTGAATCGTGCATCCAGGTCCGATAGAAGGCGCCGTCCTGCTGATAGACAAGCCGGTGTAACATCCCCAGTACTTGCCGTTCAAGTGGCGTAAAGGCTTTCGATGTTTCGGTTTTGACAAGATTTTGATTCAGCGCAATCATGATCTTGGATAACGGCAACATAAAGGGTGGAATGGCCGATGTCATGTGACCGATAAAGCTGGGTGCAGCGGTATGTACGGACTGGGCAACCAGCTTGTCGAGCAAAAACTGCGCTTGTTCGGATACGAAAATTGGCTTTTCAGGAATGTGGTAGTCAGAAAAATCTTTTTCGACTTCGGTAAGGTCTTTTTCGACGGCCACGATGTGTTCTTGCAAGAATCCGGCGAGGTTTTGTGAAATAAAGCGCTCGATTTGACCGAGCGTCGAATTGGGTGCCTCGGGAACAGTAAAAACCCGGTACATGGATTCCAGGTTTGCCTGAGCTGGTTTACAAATTTTTGCCATGATCTCTCGTATGCTGCCGGAAGCTGATCTTGACCTCCTCAAGCAGCGTTGCCCTTGCGAAAGTCGGCTAGTATAAACGCATGTTTAATGAATAACCAGTCATACATTCGTTTCTACCTGAACAATTACAGTATCGAAATAAATCATTGCTTCTTGCCGGATTTGCGCAACATTAAGCGCTTTAATTCGCCTTGCCTTGTGTGTTCTCGTGTTCTGCTTGATCTATGGGGCGTGTGGGCCGCCGATAGTGGTTCGAGTCACGATATAACGATGGGTTGAACGCAAGTTCGCCAGCATTGAGCAGCGTGTCGACAGTGTTCGCCAGGTTCAATTGCCTCTTTCGTCTCGTAATATGGTGGCTAATCTGGGATCTGGCCGCGTGGAATGGTTTATTGATATAGGCTTTATTCAGTTCCCAGAATCGGTTTATTTCCGCTTCCGTGGCCGCAGGTGATGCCAAGAAATCCCGAAATGTCTGAGCTTTGACATGGTTGTTGTCTATTTCATCGGTCAATGCTTGGTAGGCCGCAATATCGAGTAGCAAGCGCGTCCTAGCATCAGTCTTATCAATATGTTTTTCGAGTTCGATGGCAAGCTCATTCGGTAGCTCGCCAAGGGTGTAATTTTTCTCAAATAGCGTGAACAGGTGATTTTCGTGGTTCGGGCCAGGCGCTTTTTTTTGCATCAGGCTCGTGGTCAGGGCGCCGCTGACAAAGGCGAAAAATGCAATGAGTAATCGGCTTTTTAATGCGTTTTTAGGGTGTTTCATCGGTTTAATATGGTCAGCCGTATACTGAAAATGATGCAATCTATCATTCTGCAATTACTTCTCGAATTTGGGGTGCTGGGATCACAGTATAAAGGGTAGATGGGCTCTCGAAAACTGCTGCCGGTTTTTAGCGGCCGGGATTGGTTTGATTGACCTCAGTGTTGTTGCGACGGGTAGGTTTGTCGTTGATTCCAAAAAAGGATGGCAAAACAGGTGAATAACCCCAAAACAGTGTTGGTGGTGGACGGTAGTCATATTTCCAGGCTAATGCTCCGGGCCATTATTGAAAACTACCATGGCGATTGGCAAGTGATGGAGGCTGATGAGGCGGCGGAGGCCCGGAGGATAGCTGAGAGTAACGCGATTGATTTTATTGTTCTCGATTTCACTATGCCGGGAATAGACGATTTGAGTGTCGCAGCCATGTTAAAACACAGCTGCCCACAAGCGAAGATGGCACTGCTTACTGGTCATTTGCAGGAGGGGGTGAGAGTAAAAGCTGAAAACGAAGGTGCGCTTTTTATTCCCCGGCCGGTTTCGGAGGAAAAAATACTCAGTTTTATTGCCAGTTCATAACGTGGTTACGTTAATCGGCCATGGCCAGTTTTTTCTTCAGGCTCGTCATCACGTCGTTGACCGACGCGGGGCTTGACATATCTGCGATCAAAGCTTGGCTGTGTTCTTCTGCCGTCAGAGGTTGCTGTGTCAAGAGTTGCTTGTTCAGCACCGGCAAAGTGGCTTCGGAAGCGTCCTGGCCGGTTTTCTGGCGTTGTTTTAGCCACTCTCGAATGGTGTTTTCATCCGTTTGACAAGAGATCAGAATGCTGGGTACGCCATTTTCCTCGGCGACTCGCTGGCAGCTATCCCGTTGCCACTTTTGCAGATTGGCGGCATCGATATAAACTGAATAGTCTGATTTCAAAACAGTCTGGGCCAAGTCGTACAGACGTCGATAGGTGGCTTGTGTCGCCTCTTTGGTATAGATGCCGGCATCGAGTTCAGACTGGCTCGATTGGTTGGCCGCCAGGTTGAACATTCTTTTTCTTTCTACGTCTGAACGTATATGTATCACAGCGAAATTTTCGATCAATGCGTTGCCTAGGGTTGATTTGCCGGCACCGGAAACCCCGTGGCCAATTAGGCAGAGCCGACTGGGTATCAGGGCGTAGGACTCCGCCAGATCCGCATATTGAGTATAGGTGGCGAGCCATTCAGCCTGCCGGGCTTCATCCATACCTGGTGCCGCGCCTGTGAACAATGCAATTTTGGCTCTTACCATAGCCCGATAGGCCAGATAAAAATGTAGCAGGGTCAAACCATCATAGTCTCCGGTGATGGCGATATAGTGGTTTAACAGGATATGGCTGAAACCCTCCAATCCTCTGTTCTGAAGATCCATCAAGATAAAAGCCAGGTCACAGATCGTGTCGATCCAGCGAAAGTCATCGTTAAACTCGATGCAATCAAATAGGACGACTTGGTTCTGGTACAGGGTAATATTACCCAGGTGAATATCACCATGACATTCTCGAATAAAGCCTTCGGCCTTGCGCTTTGCAAAGACCGGTTGTAACCGGTCAAATGTCGACTTTGCCCAGGCTTCCAGGTTTTCCAGTTGCTTGAGCAAGGCCGGCTGATCGATCATCTGCCGAATTTGCTCAAAGTTTTGCGCTACCGGTGCATAAACCTGGGCCGGGGTACCAAACCGGCTGTCGACTGGCGCTGACTCGATATTCAGGTGAAATTGGGCAATTAGCTGGCCGAGTTCGGTGATATGCGCAGCAGTGATTTTTTGTTCGGCTTGCAGTTTGTCCAATAAACCCTCCTGCGGGAACTGCTTCATTTTGATGGCATAGTCCAGAACCGGGCCCTGTCCATTGATAGTCGGAGCCTCAGGTGTACCGTTAATGGTGACCAGGTTAAGATAGAGATCCGGTGCCAGGCGCTGATTCAGCCTGAGCTCTTCTTGGCAAAAATGGTGACGCTTGTTTAGCGTAGTGAAGTCCAGAAAACCGAAATCCACCGGTTTCTTTATTTTGTAGACATAGTCTCCGGTTAAAATGACCCAGGAAATATGAGTCTCGATTAACTGGAACGAATCTATCCTGTGGTCGTACAATTCGGCTGATTGCAACGCTGTGATTAGTTCTGTGCTCACCCTGGACTCCTTTTCATTGTCGTGGCACCAATCATAGCGATTATTGTTTTTGATAGAAAGTCGTTTGTCCGAGGGTACAAACACGAAAGAAAAAAGAGGTGGCAGTATGGCACAACAGGGAAAGTCGGAGAAACCGGCTCGTTCGATGGGCAAGGCTTCGACGTCAGCCAGTAAAGGCAGGAGACAGCCGGCAAGAAGCGCAAAAAAAACGGCAAAACGAAGCACAAAAAACAACGCACAAAAACGTAAAAAACCGAGCCAAGGCGGGGCCAAAAAGCCGAGGGCAACAGCCGGCAGTGCGGTAAAACGCACCAAGCGCAGACGGTCCGGTTTTCTGATCAAGCTGTTTGTGCTGGGCTTGGTTGTTTTCTGTACATGGCTGGTGTATCTGGATGCCGTTGTTCGCGACAAATTTGAAGGCAAGATGTGGGCAATACCCGCATCGGTATTTGCCCGGCCGCTTGACTTGTATGAAGGTGCTGCATTGAGTCCGGATTTACTGGAGTTTGAATTGCAGGCGTTAGGTTATCGGCCAGAATCGAATCTTGTCGAATCCGGCCAATATACCCGACAGGGCGGGCGTTTTGCTATCGCTATCCGGCCGTTTCAATTCGCCGAAGAGTGGATGCCGGCCAGAAGTGTTCGCTTGCGCATTCAGGGTGATACGGTGAAAAGCCTGCGCCAGATAACCGGTCAACCTTTGGATCTGGTGAGGCTCGAGCCGCTAAAAATTGGCGGTATTTATCCGCGCCAGAAAGAAGATCGGATTTTGGTCAAGCTGGATCAGGTACCAGAGTCGCTGATTGCGGCACTTACCACGATCGAGGACAAGCGTTTTTGGCAACATCACGGTATCGCTCCATTATCGATCATGCGGGCGCTATGGGTGAACGTTTCGGCTGGCAAGGTCAAGCAGGGTGGCAGTACGCTTACCCAGCAATTGGTCAAGAATTTCTATCTCGATAGCCGTCGTACCCTGTTGCGCAAAGTTCAAGAGGCGTTGATGGCGGTATTGCTTGAGTTACACTACAGCAAAGAGCAGATTCTCGAAGCCTATATCAATGAGATATATCTGGGGCAAAGTGGTAACCGTGCGATTCACGGTTTTGCGATGGGCAGCCAGTTTTACTTTGCAAAATCCTTGCAAAATCTGAATCAAGCCGAGATCGCGTTGTTGGTTGCCATGGTCAAAGGGCCAAGCTATTACAACCCTCGCAGAAATCAGCAGCGGGCGCTCAAACGTCGTAATCTGGTGTTGGAGGAAATGGCCAAGGCCGGGGCAATTGATTCGCGGGCAGCGAGAAAATTTGCGCGTTTATCGCTCAAGATAGCGGCCAAACCGTCATTTTCCGAGAATCTTTATCCCGCTTTTCTGGATCTGGTCAAGCGCCAATTACATTTGGAGTATAAACAGGAAGACCTGGAATCAGAAGGCTTGCGTATTTTCACGACGCTCGATCCTCAGGTACAGCACCAGGTCGAAGTATCGGTGAGACGCACTATGACCAGCCTGGATGATTCAGGCGCCAAGAAGTTACAGGCGGCCATGGTTGTTACCGGGGCGGAAAGTGGCGAGGTCAAGGCCATTGTCGGCGACCGCAATCCTCGCTATGCCGGGTTCAATCGCGCTTTGGATGCACAGCGACCGATTGGCTCACTGATCAAGCCCGCGGTGTATTTAACCGCATTGCAGCAGGAAGCACTTTATAACCTCAATACCCTTATATCGGATCAACCGATTACCATAGAGTTGGACAATAAAACTATCTGGACTCCTCAGAACTTCAAAAAACGTTCTTTTGGTGAGGTATCCTTGCATTATGCATTGTCTCGTTCGCTGAATATAGCAACGGCCAGGCTGGGCTTGTCGTTGGGAATAGGTAGCGTTATCGACACGCTTAGGCGATTGGGGGTCGATACCGAGTTGCCGCGTTATCCTTCGTTGTTTTTGGGCGCGGTCGCCATGTCTCCTTATCAGGTGACCAAAATGTATCAGAGTATTGCGACCTCCGGCTTTAGTGTGCCCGTTAGAAGTATTCGCGCGGTTACCATGCCGGATGGCCAGGTCTTGTCACGTTATGCCATCGAGGTGGCACAAAAAATAGACCCCGAACAGATGCACCTGATGCACTATATGTTACAGGAAGTGATGCGCGAGGGTACCGGCAAGTCAGCTTATTCGACACTGCCGGCCAGCTTGTCCGTGGCGGGAAAAACAGGCACGACCAATGACTACCGTGACAGTTGGTTTGCCGGGATGACTGGCGATTACCTGGGGGTAGCCTGGATAGGTCGGGATGATAACCGGTCAACCGCCTTGACCGGTGCCAACGGGGCACTGAAGCTGTGGGCCAATACCCTGGGTCAATTGCCTCAACGGCCCTTTTCGCCGGTGGTGCCAAGTGGAGTTGAATACTACTGGGTGGTCGATGGCAAGCAAGTACTAACGGATCAAGGCTGTGCAGGTGCGCGTTATTTGCCTTTTATTCAGGGTACCGAGCCGAAGCAAAAGCAGGGGTGTCTGTCCGGTATCGGTAAATTTGGTCGGTGGTTTGAGTCGATATTTGATTAATTGACCAAGGCTAAAATGATATAGAGGGTGCCATATAATGACAAACAGCGGAGAGCAGGAAGTATGATTGCAAAACCAAGGAACTGGATCGTTTTTATCTATGCCCTGATTGTTGCGGGTTGCGCGGTTCAGTATCCAAAACAGGAGGCGGAAGTGGTTGTCGCACCGCCAGAATCGACCCAAAAGGTGCCGAGTGCGGTTTACCCGGAAAAAAAACCGGCTCCCGAGCCAAGGCAGCATCAGGTGCCTTTGTCCCAAGCGGCAGAGAACCTGCTAAAACAGGCACGCCAAGAAAACAGGGCGGGAAACTGGCAGTCTGCTTTGACCAAAGCGGAGCGGGCGCAACGACTATCACCTAAATCGCCCGGGGTATATCAGGTGCTGGCTGAAATTTGGCAGCGTCAAAAAAAAACCTACAAGGCCGAGCAGTTTTACCGGAAAGCGATCAGTCTTGCCGGTCGCAATAAACGACTATTGTCAGAGTTATGGCAAGCTGTCGCTGTGATCCTGCAAAACAGCGGCAATATCGAAGGAGCGGCAAGAGCAAGAAAACGCGCCCACTCGATGCGCTAGAAATACTAAACGGAAACGCTAGCCAACAGCGTCGAAAGTGCTAAGCAAGCGTACTGACCAGGAGTACTAGCGACAAGCGCTAACCTGAATTACTAACTAGAGCTGAGTGAAGACCTTTTCGGCGGCATCCAGTGTTTTTTCAATGATGGTTTGAGTATGCGCCGATGAAACGAAGCCTGCTTCATAGGCGGATGGCGCCAGATACACGCCGTTTTCCAGCATGCCATGATAGAACTTGCGGAATTTTTCGTGATCACACCGGGTCACTTGTTGCAATCTGGTGACTTTCGCTTCCGAGGTAAAGAAGAAACCGAACATGCCACCGACTTGATTGGCGGTCAGCGCACAGCCAGCCGCCGCCGCGCGTTCTTTCAGGCCGGCGACAAGTGTTGCGGTGGTGTGGTTGAGCATGTCAAAAAACCCGGGTTTGCTGATTTCGCTTAGCATGGTCAGCCCGGCCCGCATCGCAAGCGGATTCCCGGATAGTGTCCCGGCTTGATAGACTGGGCCGAGTGGTGCAATCTGCTGCATTATCGCCTGTTTGCCGCCGAAAGCACCGACGGGTAAACCGGCACCGATGACTTTCCCTAGCGTGGTCAGGTCTGGTTCAACCTGGTAAAGGCTTTGCGCACCACCCAATGCTGTTCTAAAGCCGGTCATGACCTCGTCAAATATCAGTACCGTGCCATATTGGTCACATACTTTGCGTAGCGTTTCCAGAAAGCCCGGAACTGGTGGTATGCAGTTCATATTGCCGGCCACCGGTTCGACAATAATGGCGGCGATTTGCTCGCCACACGCGGCAAATGCCTGTTTGACGTTGTCCGCATCGTTAAATGTCAGTGTCAGCGTGTGCTTGGCAAAAGCTTCAGGTACGCCGGGCGAATTGGGCACACCCAGGGTGAGTACGCCTGATCCGGCTTTGACCAGTAACGAATCTGAATGGCCGTGGTAGCAGCCTTCAAATTTAACAATTTTATCCCGGCCAGTGTAACCGCGAGCCAGTCGAATCGCACTCATTGTCGCTTCTGTACCTGAGTTGACCATTCTGACCAGTTCAATCGACGGTACCAGTTCGCAGATTTTTTGCGCCATTTCGATTTCGATTTCGGTTGGTGCGCCGAAGCCCAGGCCGCTTTTCAATTGATCGGCCACGGCGGCTAACACCGCTTCGTTGGCATGCCCCAGAATCATCGGCCCCCATGACCCTACATAGTCAATATAGCGATTGCCATCTGCATCAATCAGCTCTGCGCCTTGACCACTATTAAAGAAAACGGGTGTACCACCGACACCTTTGAAGGCGCGAACCGGTGAGTTGACACCACCTGGAATATATCGCTGTGCGCAAGAAAACAGGTCTTCTGATCGTGACATAGGAGTTCCCAGCTAGGTGAATGGTCAAGTTATGCCGGTACAGCTCAGTGTTATCCGTTGCCGGCGTTTTGAATCGGTTTAAACGGTTGTGTTTTCGTTCAAAAAGGCTTTACCACGGCCAATATCACTGCACTAATTAGGATAAGAGTCGGCACTTCGTTAAGCCAGCGATAGAAGACATGCGACCTTTGGTTTTTGTCCTCGGCAAACAGGCGTAGCAGCTTGCCGCAGTAAAAATGGTAGCCAATTAAAAGGGCGACAAGCAACAGCTTTATATGGAGCCAGCCTTGAATCAAATAATAATCTGGATAGAGTGCGATTAACCAGCTTCCAAAAAGAACCGTTGCCAGCATCGCGGGAGTGGTAATTCCGCGATAAAGTCTGCGTTCCATTACCTTGAATTGCTCTTGAGTCGCTTTGTCTTGACTTGCCGCGTGGTATACAAATAACCGAGGCAGATAAAAAAGACCGGCAAACCAGCAGACTACCGAAATGATATGAAACGCTTTTAACCAGAACATAGAACGCCTATTTATTAAATGATTGATACCGGATGATCAAGTATTCCGAGCGAATTTACTTTTTGTATTGGTAATAACTGTCAATATCCTGGCGCGTCAACACGCCAAGCACGGTTTTTATCATTGGGGCTGAAGTTCTTTCAACATAAAGTGCTTCGGCGCCGGTTTCCTGGAAGCGGTCGACTGCTTCCTTCAATGTTGCCTGGAAATAAATTGAGCGAATGTCTTTGCGTTGTGCAGGAATGGTCATCAAGTCAATTTCCTGTTCGGGGTCGCCGCCGTTAAATTCCAATACATGGCGTGCCAGATCCACCGCCGGCAACAAGGAAGCGGGTCTGCCATCGATTTCAACGATAATCCATTTGGGTTCGGTGGTTAGCAATTCTTCGGCTGCGGACAGGGAGAGCAATCGGTTGGCACGCTTTTGATTTCGCTCCATGACGGCACCTACACCTACCCGTTGTAATGCGTTAAACACCGGATCGTTGCGGAAACTGAGGCCCTGAGACTGAAGGACGGTAAGGAACACCGACTTTTGCTTAAACAGCTCTGCGGAAATGGTGCTGGATACCACGATGGTAAGCATGGCCGGCAATATAATATTGGGGTTTTGGGTTAGCTCCAGAAGAGCGAGCAACGCTGAAAAAGGTGCTTGTAGACAGGCTCCCATCATCGATGCCATGCCTATCATGGCGTAAAATCCGGTAGAGGAGGGTGTGTCCGGCCAGGCCATATTGGCGATAATGCCGCAGGCACCACCCAGGGTGGCACCGATAAACAGGGTTGGGCCGACCAGTCCGCTTGGCATGCCGAGTCCGACTGCGATGGCGGTAACCAGCAGTTTTGCGATAGCCACACTTACCAGGACTCCCAGGGCGATTTCGTTGGCTATCACCTGGTTCACTGTATCATAGCCGACGCCCATGATCTGAGGATAAAATATCGCAACCGCACCGGTAAGCAGTCCCGCGACAGCTATACGAAGTACAATGTTTCGGTGCGAATAGCGCATATACACTTTGATTAATTGTATAAAGGATGCAGAAGCGATTCCGATGGCCAGCCCGGTCAAGATGATAAATGGAATTTCTGTCACCGACTGAGTTTCCATTTCGGGGACGATAAACGCGGGTTCACTGCCGTAAAACGATTGCGTGATAATCGCCGCAGAGACAGAAGCGATAATAATCGGAGTGAAGCTCGTTATCACGAAGTCCATCAGTACTACTTCCATTGCGAAGATGACTCCCGCAATGGGCGTGTTGAACGAGGCTGAAATGGCGGCCGCTGTGCCACAGGCCACCAAGGTTCGGATACTGTTGTTGGGCAGTTTCATATATTGTCCCATCAGGCTGCCGCAGGCAGAACCCAAATGAACGACAGGCCCCTCCCTGCCTGCCGATTGGCCGGAAATAATAGAAACAGTGCCGGCAAAAAACTGTACCATCATGCTCTTGAAGCTGATATATCCCTGGTGATTGCTGAGCCGATCCATGACATGGGCAATGCCCACCTTGCGGTCGCCAATATGCATGGCATAAAGAAACAGACCCAGAACCAGCGCCCCGGCCACGGGTAAAGTGGCTTTCTGAATACGAGAAAGCGTCTCAAAGTGTTCTGGGTTTCGGTCGGGAATCAGAAAATAAAGTGGTATTTCAATCGCGTGTCGAAACAGTACGATGATAAAGGCAGTAATCGTACCTGCAAAGAAGCCGATAAGTGACATTTGCAGCAGGGCATCCGTACCGGCAAGTGGTCGACGGATAAATCGTACATAAAGGTCAAACAGGCGCATAATGGTTCGATCAGTCTGCAGGTGGCCGGATTGGGCGGTTTGTCTTCACGGTGAGTGGCGGAGTCAATGACTTTTCACATTCCCGAGGATTGTAATCTAAATAACATTTCATTTTTTGCTGCAAGACAATGATTGATTGATTAATTCTACATAGATCGTAGACTTGTACTCTGACAACTTAATTTTAGCTATATGACTTGTCAGTCATATTTGTTTCTGCAAGATCATGGCGTCAGCCTGGGGAATGTAAACGATGAATGAACAGACGAGTGGTCAGACAAAAACAACAGTGAGTCAGACGAAAATAAAAGTAGGGGTGGTCGGCGGCACCGGCTATACCGGAGTGGAATTGATTCGGTTGCTTTCTGTTCATCCCGGAGTGGAAATCGCTGCTGTGACCTCTCGGTCTGAAAAAGGTTCGATTGTGTCGGATATGTACCCTAACCTGCGCGGCTATGTCGATCAGCCGTTTCGAGAGCCGGATGTCGATCTGTTAAAGCGGTGTGATTTGGTATTCTTCGCCACTCCTAACGGTGTCGCAATGAACAGTGTGCCGGTATTACTCGAGGCCGGCGTGAAAGTGATTGACCTGGCAGCAGACTTCCGAATCAAAGATGTGACTGTCTGGCAACAATGGTACGGGATGAAGCATGCCTGTCCGGAACTGCTCGAGCAGGCTGTTTATGGCTTACCCGAGGTTGCCCGGGAGCAAATAGCCGGAGCGAATCTGGTGGCTAATCCCGGATGTTATCCAACGGCTGTTCAGCTAGGTTTCTTGCCACTCATTCATGCAGATGCCATTGATTTAAGCAGGTTGATCGCCGATGCCAAATCCGGGGTAAGTGGTGCTGGCAGGCAGGCGAATGTAGGCTCGTTGTTTTCGGAGGCCGGTGAGAGTTTCAAAGCCTATGCCGCGTCCGGCCACCGGCACTTGCCCGAAATCAGCCAAGGTCTGTCGCTTGCTGCCGGAGCCAGGGTGGGGTTAACCTTTGTGCCGCATCTGGTGCCGATGATTCGGGGTATCGAGGCGACGTTGTATGCCGACTGCGCCATCGAGCTGGAACAGGCCCAGTCTCTGTACCTCAATGCGTATAAGGATGAACCTTTTGTCGATGTGCTCGATATGCGAGATCACCCGACAACCCGTTCGGTCAAAGGCTCGAATATGTGCAGAATTGCTTTGCATCAGCAGCCTGCCAGCAAAGTGATCGTTGTTTCGTCAGTGATTGACAATCTGGTCAAGGGGGCGGCTGGGCAGGCGGTTCAAAATATGAATATTATGGTTGGTTTTGCTGAAACGGCAGGGCTTTCCGCGCCTGCATTTATGCCATGACCTTTATCTGATCAAACTAACTCAAAGAGTATTTAAGCAAACTATACTGGGATGACGAAATTGGACAATTCGGATAAGTTGGTTTTGGTGCCCTATGTTCGAGGCTATCGGCTGCGGCGATTGTTGTTGTTGATTGTGTGTTCAAGTTTGAGTCTGGTGATTGGCTTTGGTTTCGGTTTCCGGTGGTTCCAGGCTGGTTATGCGGCGGTCAATGCTGAAAATGCCGAACTGAGGGAAAATTTGGCCCGGTTCGAGAGTAAAGCCTCTGAATTGGGGAAAAAGCTTGCCGTGCTGGAACGGGGGCGTGATATCGATACCCAGATGAAGAAAAATATCAGTCAAACAATTCAGTCGCTGGAATCAACTATTATTGAATTGAAGCAAGATGTTTCTTTCTATAAAAGTATCATGGCACCGTCAGCGGCAAGTAAAGGTCTGACAGTACAAAAGTTGGCTGTTCAGCCGGGGAGTATCAAGGGACGATACAACTATAAGCTGGTATTGGCTCAGGTTGCCAACAACAAGCAATATGTCAAAGGCGTGGTAGCGGTCAACTTTATCGGGCGAGTCGGAGACCAAAAGAAAATTTTTGCTCTGAAGGAAATATCGGATGTCGCCGATTTGGGAATTAAATTTCGGTTTCGGTATTTTCAAAATATACAAGGTGAACTGATGCTGCCTGATGGATTCGTGCCGGAAAAAATTCAAATTGTGGTTCAATCAAAAGGCAAGAAAGCGGCGCGACTTGAAGAAACTTTTCTGTGGACAGGCAGTGGGGATGTAAGTCATGTGGAATAAAAAGGCTAAGGTAAAAAAATCGACAAACCATTATGATACCTTGATTTCCAGTACCACCCACGTGATGGGCGATGTACATTTTTCTGGCGGCCTGCATATTGATGGAAAGGTGAAAGGGACGATAAAGGGTGTGGAGAGTGAGGAGGCAGTCGTGCGAATCAGCGATGTAGGCGAAGTGAAGGGTGACGTGATTGCTCCACATATTATTGTCAACGGCACTGTCCACGGTGATGTCTACGCCTCAAAGCACATAGAGCTTGCTTCCGAAGCGTCGATCGATGGCAATGTCTACTATCAGCTGATTGAAATGGCGATGGGAGCCGAGGTAAACGGCAAGTTGGTTCATCAAAAAGATGCTGCCGCTTCTGCTTATGATGGCAATGACAAGCCTGCCGATAGTGAAAAGCCTGTTGCCGGGGAACAGTCGATAGTAGCTGACAAGGCGGACTCTGTCCAAACTGACGTCCAACAGCTACAAGGCTCGGTAAAATGAAAATCTGGGGTGATAATACCGGTTTGAGTCGATGCCTATCAGGGTCGGGAAGGAATAAATGTTGTCTTTGATTCCCCGTTCTTATGGTGATTAATAGTTGACTGTATTGGTTGGTTAATTGGATAATGGCACACTATGTTGGTTTCCGGAGTGCATATATGTCTGTGGTTCAGTCCCACGTGCCATCCCCGCTGATATTCTCCGATGGTGCTGTGGCCAAAGTGAAGCAGTTGATTGAAGAAGAGGGCAATTCGGAGCTAAGGTTACGCGTGTTCATCACCGGTGGCGGGTGCTCTGGTTTTCAGTATGGGTTCAGCTTTGATGATCAAAAGGCCGAGGACGATACGGAGGTTGAGCGTGATGGCGTCAAGTTGATCGTTGACTCGTTAAGCTTCCCCTATCTGGCGGGCTCGGAAGTGGACTATGAAGAGGGGCTGCAGGGCTCTCGTTTTGTTGTAAAAAACCCGAATGCGACCGCGACCTGCGGCTGCGGTTCGAGTTTTTCCATTTAACAGTGGGCTTCCGGTTCGGTTCAGCTTTTACGTGGGTCGTGTGTTTGGGCTAAATTGAAGAGGGGTGAGTCCGCTGCTTCCCGCGTGAATTGACCCCAGGATACAGTTATGTGAGGCTCCGGTTACACTGGCTGCGCTTGAATAGAGCGAGTTCAGTGTGCGGTGTGCAAACCAGGCGAATCCCATCGCTTCAACCCAATCTGCCGGTAGCCCAAAGTCATCGGATCGTTTAATCTTCATCGTTTTGTTTTTTCGTTGGGCGTATGCCTCTATCCGCTTTATTAGGTAAGCGTTTTTTGCGCCACCCCCGCAAACTATCAGTGTGGTTGCCTGAGTGTGCCGGATTATGCTGTTCACAATCGATTGTGCCGTCAGCTCGGTCAAAGTGCATTGAATGTCCTGTGGCGTGACCGTGCCGGCGTTCCCGCCCCGTTCAAAAAGAGTTATCCTGTCGTCGAGCCAGTGCCGGTTAAATCGTTCCCTGCCGGTGCTCTTTGGCGGTGGCAGCTCAAAATAGCTATCACTGAGAAAATTGCTCAGTAATTCCGGGATAACCTTGCCTGAAGCTGCCCAGGCCCCGTTCTTGTCGTAACGGAGTTGTTTATGGTGATCGATCCAGTGATCCAGAAGCACATTGCCCGGGCCTGTGTCGTAGCCAACCAATTGCTTGTTAGTATCGATCAATGCGGAAATATTGGCCATGCCGCCAATATTGATAACACACAAGGATTTTGCCTGTTTCAATAGATAAGCTTTATGAAAGAGTGGCAGCAGCGGAGCGCCTTGTCCGCCTGCAGCCAGATCTCTTTGTCTGAAATCGGCGACAGTCAGGATTCCCGTTTGTTCCGCGATAGTATGTGGATCGCCAATTTGAATGCTAAAGCGAGGGCTGGAGTCCGGTGAGTGCCGGATAGTTTGTCCGTGGCTGCCGATGGCAGTAATTTGTTTGCGCCTGATTCCTGAACAGTCAAGTAAGTCTTGGGCTGCTTGTGCAAAAAGTTGTCCCAGTTTTCTATCCAGAGTCTTGGTTCTGTATAGCTCGTTTTTCCCGGGCGAACAAAGCGATACGATTTCTTGTTTTAGATCAGCTTCGATTGTATGGCTGCGAGCCCCGACCAGTCTGCAGGAGTCAGCAGATATATCAACGATAACGGCGTCGACAGCGTCCAGGCTGGTGCCTGACATTAAGCCGATATATAACTGCGGGGATAAAGTTTTCCGCACGAGTTTACGGGTTCAGCGCCAGCTGAGAGGGTTTTGCTAGAGAGTCAAGTTTTGCCAGATGCTTGGCTGTCTGGCTCCGAAAACTGCCTATTTCGTTTCTTGGAATGGAGCCGGCTTTGGGCAGACTGACCGTAACTGGATTTTTGTGCTGACCATTCACCCGGAACTCGTAGTGCAGGTGTGATCCGGTGGCTAAACCGGTACTGCCTACATAGCCAATGACTTGCCCTTGCTTGACTCGTTTGCCTGACCTGATGCCTTTGCCATATTTGTGCATATGGGCATAAAGTGTTGTGTATTTATGCCCGTGCCGAAGTATGACGGTTTTACCATAGCCACCTTTTCTTCCTGCGAAGATGACTTTGCCATCCCCGGTTGCACGGATAGGCGTGCCGCGTGATGCGGCATAGTCAGTTCCTTTGTGAGCCCTGATTTTGTGTAAAACAGGATGTTTGCGTCTAAGTGAGAAATGAGAGGAAATGCGAGCAAACTCAATTGGGTTGCGTAAAAACGCGCCTTTCATGCTGCTGCCGTTCGGCGTATAGTAAGATTCCCGCCCGTCTTGGTGTTTATAGAGTACAGCCTTGTGTGTTTTTTGGCGATTGGTAAAGCTTGCCGCCAGAATTTTTCCATTGCCTATTTTTTCACCATTGAGCGAAAGTGCCTCATATACCAAGCTGAACCGGTCGCCCACCCGAATATCCTGAACAAAATCGATATCCCAGCCAAAAATGCTGGCGAGTTGCATAGTGAGAGACTCACTGAGTCCGGCGGCTTTGCCTGCCAGGAAAAGCGATGAGCGGATTTTGCCTTCGGCATAAGCTATATCGATGTCTGGAGTGATACGCAGCGTTTTGGATTGATATAAGCCTTTGTCGTTTCGATATACAAGAAATGTTTCGAGCCTGTTTCGCTTGAGTCTGATTTTTACCGGGACACCTTCGCCGTCATCGACAAACTCGAGGGTTTCGCCCGGATAAATTCGTGTAAGTGCCCTATTTCCTTGGTCGTCCCCGAGCACTTTGTAAAGATATTTGGCGGTGTAACCTGCCCTGGCAAATACATGCGTCAGTGTGTCGCCACGCTTGACTTTGATCGCTCGCCATTGTTCAGGCTTCGCTTCATTCGATCGAACTGCCTCCGCCGTATTGCTGGCCTGATGGCTCTGGTAATCGCTATGACCTTGCACGGTGCTGGTCAATGTATCTAGTTTTGCTGCAGTGGCGGTTGGCTCAGATGCGGGTTCAGAAAAAAAAGTAGTGGTTTTGTTTGCTTCAGCGTTACGAGCAGGACTGAAGGCAAATCCGGCCGAAACGACGAGCGCGATACCGGCGGCCGCAACCAAATGTAATTTTGGGAATTTATTCAACACAATTAGCCTTTAACATATAAAACTTATCTTATTACTTTAAGTATAGGTTATACCTGCGTATTTTTTCAAAAGATAAAACAACAAACAGGCACGCTGATACTGCCAAAAGCTGATATAATCGCGCAGCCCTGCTGGCAGCATAGGTTATTTGCAGTCGTATTTCTGTAAAATGACAAGCTTTGCAAGTAGATAAATGTCGCCATAGTCTATCAAACGTTTCGAGGAAGTACAGATGAGATCTGTGAATGAGTCCCTGGCTCTGATAAAAAGAGGGGCTGACGAGGTTATCGTCGAAGAAGAATTGCGGGCTAAGTTGGAGGTGGGTAAAAACCTGGTTGTCAAAGCGGGTTTTGACCCTACCGCGCCTGATTTGCATCTTGGGCATACCGTTGTAATCAATAAGCTGAAACAGTTTCAGGATCTGGGCCATCAAGTGGTTTTTTTGATTGGTGATTTTACCGGCATGATAGGTGATCCGACGGGTAAAAGTGCGACCCGGCCTCCGTTAACCCGGGAGCAGGTGTTGGCAAATGCTGGAACATATAAAGCGCAGGTATTCAAGATCCTCAATCCGGAAAAAACCCAGATTCGGTTTAACTCTGAATGGATGTCTCGATTAAGTGCTCAGGATATGATCAAGCTCGCAGGGCAGTATACAGTAGCCAGGATGTTGGAGCGAGACGACTTCAGTAAGCGGTTTAAGTCTGAGCAGTCTATCGCTATTCATGAGTTTCTTTATCCTTTGGTGCAAGGTTATGACTCGGTTGCATTGAGCGCGGACGTGGAGCTGGGCGGTACCGATCAAAAGTTTAACCTGCTGATGGGCAGGACGCTACAGAAGCAGTTTGATCAGTCTCCTCAGACAATTATTACCATGCCCATCCTTGAGGGCTTGGATGGCGTTCAGAAGATGTCGAAGTCTTTAGGTAATTATGTGGGACTCGATGATGCGCCAGGCGAGATGTACGCCAAACTTTTGTCATTGCCTGATGAATTGATATGGCGCTATTTTGAGTTGTTGAGTTCAAGGTCGATGGCTGAGATTGACTCGTTGCGGGCCGAAGTGTCGGCAGGGCGGAATCCGCAAGAAGTCAAAGTGCTGTTTGCCGAAGAGATGATTGAGCGTTTCCATGGGACTGATGCCGCGAGAACTGCCAAAAGCTCCGCCGGGAACAGAATACAGCTTGGCGAGATACCGGATAACGTTCCGGAGGTGGCGATTGAATTTGGCGAGGCGGATTGCTTGCCGATTGCCACGGTTCTTCGCCTGGCTGGATTGGTTAAAAACAGTGCGGCAGCGAAAGATATGCTGAAACGAAAAGCTGTCTACGTTGATCAAAAGCCGGTCGAGAGCAGTTTTATGATGCAAAAAAGCGATGCATTTATCATTCAGGCGGGCAAGAAAAAAATAGCGAAAGTGAGGGTGCAAAGTTAAATTCAAGGTTTTTTCAACAAACCCACTGACGGTTCAAGTTGGGAAGTTATGATTTTTGTTTTTTTTGAGTCTGTATGGTGTTGTGGCTGGTGGAAGGGGTTGGTGGTGTGTTTGAGATAGGGAAT
>PDSQ01000009.1 GCA_002747055.1 Gammaproteobacteria bacterium | reverse complement strand
TCATTCGATGAAATCAATCCTTTATTATAAATCATAAAGATAGACTGATTACCTCAATTCGTTTCTAAATTCAAGCGGTATTAAGCCCGATTGCCCTGTGGATAAAACGCTGTTGGGTACTGATACGGTTTGAGGTATGATGGATTGGGTTCGAGCAGGTGCCATTTGGCTCTGGATACTGAGTCCCTTTTAATCACTTTTTCATGCCAGGGTGGTTATGAGATTTTGTGTATAATGCCGCTTAAACAATTTAAGTGAAGCTGGGAAATGTCTGGAAATTCGATAGGAAAGTTATTTACCGTAACTACGTTTGGCGAAAGTCATGGTTTGGCGCTGGGCGCAATTGTAGATGGTTGTCCGCCCGGTATGGCATTGTCGGAAGCAGACCTGCAACGAGACCTAGATCGCAGGAAGCCTGGTACTTCCAGGCATACGACGCAACGTAGAGAGCCGGACCGGGTCAAAATTCTTTCTGGCGTATTCGAGGGTAAAACTACCGGTACGCCGATTGGTTTGATAATCGAAAACACCGATCAGCGATCCAAAGACTATTCAAACATCAAAGACCAGTTTCGTCCCGCTCATGCCGATTACGTATACAATCACAAATATGGCTTTCGGGACTACCGTGGGGGTGGACGATCCTCCGCACGTGAAACGGCGGTTCGCGTGGCGGCGGGCGCTATCGCCAGAAAATATTTAGGCCAATATGCGGATATTACCATTCGGGGTTACTTGTCTCAACTTGGCCCAATCCGCACAGTTACCGACAGATTTGATTGGAGTCAGGTCGATACCAATCCATTTTTTTGCCCCGATGCGTCGCTTGTGGCTGAAATTGAATCCTATATGGATGCGCTAAGAAAAGAAGGGAATTCGATTGGAGCGGAAGTCACGGTTGTGGCTGAAAATCTACCTCCCGGGTTGGGCGAGCCTGTTTTCGATCGTCTGGATGCCGATTTGGCTCATTCGCTGATGAGTATCAATGCGGTAAAAGGGGTTGAAATTGGTGAAGGCTTCGCTGTGGTTGATCGCAAGGGCACAGAGCACCGAGATGAGATGTCGCCGGAAGGTTTCCTGTCCAATCATGCAGGTGGAATTCTCGGTGGTATTTCAACCGGTCAGAATGTGGTGGCGCGAATTGCGCTGAAACCGACATCGAGCCTGCGTTTACCGGGCAAGAGCATTGACGTGAGCGGAAATCCAATTGAAGTGGTGACTCATGGTCGCCATGATCCCTGTGTCGGTATTCGGGCGACTCCGATAGCAGAAGCGATGATGGCGATTACGTTAGTGGATCACTACTTGCGCCACCGTGGGCAAAATAGTGGTGTATCCTGCGCAACTCCGATTATTCGTGGTGCGAACTGAACTGTGATGCAGAGAAGAGAGAATACGCTTTCTGCCCCGGTATATTTTTATCTCTCAAATTTTTATTTCTGGTTTTTTGCGTTGCTGGGAGGGTTGGCTCCTTATTGGAGTCTTTACCTCGAGTCCGTAGGTTTCAGTCATCTGGAAATCGGCCAGCTTTTATCTATTCTCATGATCACGAAGGTTCTTGCGCCCAATTTGTGGAGTTGGTTGGGTGACCGGAGCAATCGGCGGCTGGGTCTGGTTCGTTGGGGGGCTTTTCTTGGTTGTGCCTGTTTTGGCCTGTTCTTTGTTTCATCCGGTTTCTGGTCCTTCGCGCTCGTCATGTTATCGTTTAGCTTTTTCTGGAATGCGATACTGCCTCAGTACGAGGTCATTACGCTATTTAATTTGAAAAACGATAAAAACCGATACGGACATATCAGGCTTTGGGGGTCGATTGGGTTTATTCTTGCCGTTTTTTTATTGGGTGCATTGCTCGACTATACACCCATAACCCTGCTACCGATTTGTTTATTTATCATTCTATCGGTTATTTGGGTAAGCACTTTAGCACCTGTGCAAGAGCCCAGGCATCGCGAACGGCACAGCTTGTCTGGATTGATCGGTATCTTGCGCTCAAAGGTGGTAATCGCTTTTTTTGTCGCCAACCTGTTGTTGCAGGTCTCGCATGGTGCTTATTACACTTTTTTCAGTATCTATATGGAAAGCTATGGCTATTCCAAAACGGCAATCGGTTTGTTGTGGGCTGAAGGCGTTATTGCTGAAGTGATATTGTTTTTGCTAGTGCCGATTTTGTTTGCCAGGTATACACTGCGCATCATGATGATAGCCGCACTGGTCATTACTACACTCAGGTGGCTGCTTACCGGCTGGATGGGCGGATCACTGCCTCTGATCATAGTGGCGCAACTGGGACACGCCGCGTCATTTGGTTTAATGCATGTTGTCGCCATTTATTTTGTTCACAGGGCGTTTATGGGGGTTCATGAAGGTCAAGGTCAAGCGCTTTACAGCGCGGCGAGTTTTGGTGCTGGCGGCGCAATTGGTGCACTGATGAGTGGTTACCTGGCAACGACGTTCTCTCTGGCGGCAATGTTTCTTGTTTCCGCTTTGGTTGCAATGCTGGCTTTGTCGGTCGCCTGGAGTGGTTTTTCTCCGTCATTTTCTGCTATGGATGAGCCGCAGAAACAGAGTTTGTCGACAATCTAAATAGCTTTATTGGTAATATGATAAAAGTCAGATTTATTTTAAAATAGAAATTCAGTTATTTTGGAGAAGTCCAAAAGTTTTGATAAATATCTATGACTCTTTATCAAAAAGCACCATAATAGCTACTGATGAGGGTGCGGAATAGGGTGCTACTCTCGTTTTTCTAGAAGTCTTCGGAAGACGTTATATAAAGAAGTTATAGTGGTTCAGGTTATAAAAATCACTGATGAAAAGAGAAACAAGCCTAATAAACATATAGGAGATAAATATGTCGGACAACCTGCTAGAAAACATTCCTGATCAAGCAAAACATGCATTCGAGTCAATGACTAAAGTCAATCAATTAATGGTCGAAAACTTACAGAAGGTCGCCGAATTTCAGATGAACGCGGTTAGATCCTACGCAGAATTAACGATGAATCAAATGAAAGCGTTTACTGATGTTCACGATATCGAGTCACTTAAGGCACTGGGTTCTGGACAGGCTTCATTCGTTAACGACCTGACCCATAAAGTAATGGAGGACTTTAAGGCATTGGGTGAGATTGGCGTTGAGTTTAAAGACGAAGTTGAAAAAGTGATCAAAGATTCAAAAGACGAGACGGCTGAATCGGCAGAATAAACAAGCCGAACGGTTGACTTAGCAAATTACCCGGGTGGTAGACTCCATCCGGGTAATTTGCATTCAGCAAAATAAAAATAAAATACGAGTGGAAAACCGAATGAGCAAAGATAAATCGAAACAGTCAAAAAATGGCGTAAAACCTGCGAATATTGCGCACAAGGCAGTACACCAACTATTCGCAACATTTGATACAGCAACAGGAGTGTATCGGGAGTTTCTCGAAAATCTCGTTGCCAAAAACGAATACATAGATGACTCTCAAGTTGCAACGCTATTTGAGATGATCGGCGCTTATCGGGATCTTTTCGAGCAAATCGCCATTCATCCCAAAAGCTTTTTATATCAAGAAGGGTCAATGTTAAGGCAGCAGTTTTCGCTGCTGCAGAATACGGCAAAGCGGTTACTAGGCAAAGACGTTGAACCTGTGGCCCTGCCAGGACGCGGAGATCGACGCTTTGCAGACCCTGAATGGACCGAAAATATTGCCTTCGACTACATCAAACAAGCCTATTTGATTTATGCCAATAGTATGATGTCGTTGGTTGAAGGGATAGACGGCACCACCTCGAAAACGCATGATCAATTTGTATTTTTTACCCGCCAGTTCGTTAACGCGTTATCACCCTCCAACTTTGTGTTTACCAATCCGGAAGTACTGCGTAAAACCATTGCCAGTGGTGGTGGTAATCTTCTGGAAGGTTTGAAACAGTTTGTCGATGATTACAAGAAAAACCCGGGATTGATCAATGTTTCCATGACGGATTATTCGGCCTTTAGAGTGGGCCAAAATGTCGCAACCACGCCTGGCAAGGTCGTCTATCAGAACGACTTGATGCAGTTGATTCAATACAGCCCAAGCACTGAAAGCGTGAATAAAACGCCTGTATTGATTCTGCCTCCGTGGATCAATAAATATTACATTCTTGATTTAACGGCAGAAAACTCATTCGTGAAGTGGATGGTCGACCATGGTTTGACGGTCTTTATGATTTCCTGGGTCAATCCTGGCCCCGCATTGAAAGATAAAAGCTTTGATGATTATATGGTGGAAGGGCCACTGGCGGCCCTCGATGCTATTGAAAAAGCGACAGGTGAGCAAGAAGTCCATACGATTGGATACTGCGTGGGTGGTACCTTGTTAGCCTGTACCGTATCCTACTTGGAACAGAAGCAGCAAAAACGCATTTGCAGTGCGACTTTCCTTACCACCTTGATAGATTTCTCCGACCCTGGTGGCCTTGGTGTTTTTATTAATGAACACGAGATAACTGGCATAGAGAGGCGTGTCGCGAAAACAGGCTATTATGACGGTCGAACAATGGCGTTCAGCTTCAATATGTTGCGGGAAAATGATCTGTTTTGGTCGTTCTTTATCAACAATTACCTAAAAGGTGAGAAGCCAGCGGCATTTGACCTGCTTTACTGGAATTCAGATAGCACCAACTTGCCCGGTAAAATGCATTGTTTCTATCTAAGAAACATGTATTTAGCTAATAAGCTCATCGAGCCGGGAGGAATAGAATTAAACGGTGTGAAAATTGATATTTCAAAAGTGCAAACACCTGCTTATTTCTTGTCTGCGATACAGGATCATATCGCAAAGTGGAAAGCCACCTACCCAGGTGCCAAATTGCTGAGTGGCGAAGTTAGATTTGTGCTGTCAGGATCAGGGCATATTGCGGGTGTGGTCAATCCTCCTTCTGCAGAAAAGTATTGCTACTGGACGAACAGTGAGTTACCTGATGAGGCGCAGGACTGGTTGGATAGCGCCGAACAACACAAAGGCTCCTGGTGGATGAACTGGCGGCGTACTTGGATTGACCAGCACGGAGACAATGAGCAAGTAGCGGCGAGACAGCCGGGCGATCGTGAGCTGGAAGTCATCGAGGACGCGCCGGGTTATTATGTCAAACAACGCGTCGCAGACGTGATTAAGCAGTAACCTGAAAAGAGGCGACAATCTGGTCGCCTTTTTTGTTTTCGCTCGGTGTCATTGACAATTCAAGTATGGCAGGTGAGTTTAGGCACCATGGTCAGCCCAGATTTGTCTCGTTGAAGAGATAAAAGCCGAGCTGGCTCGACTTATAACGCGTTTGTTTAGTGTCACTATACCCAGATTTCGACTGATCTTTAGCTGTTCCACGTTAAGTGCACAGAGCGTTTCATCGATCATAAGATTAGGCAAAACACTCCAGCCCAAGCCGGCATGAACCATCATTTTTATCGTTTCCAGATAGTTCGTTGGCATGCTGGCTTGTAGTTGCCTGTTTTTTTCTCTAAACAAGCGGTCAACCAATTTAAACAAGTAGGTACCTTCATCAGGCAAAATTGCGGCATACTGAGCAATATCATCGATGGTGACCTGGGCCAGTCCGGCCAAAGGATGGCTGGTTGAACACACCAGGTTCATAGGATCATCGAGGCTCAGATGAATGTTGAAGTCCGGGCCGCAGTTATCATCGATCGTAATAAAGGCTAGATCGGTTTGATTGTTGCGCAACTCCCGATAGGCTTTTTCAGATTCTGCAAAAGAAAATTTCAGGTTGACGTTGGGGTTTCGCTGGCTGAATTGTTTCAGTACCGGTGGCAGTCGATGCAGCCCGATATGATGACTGCAAGTGACCTTTAATTCGCCGCTCACCTCCACCTCGAGGTTTTTTACCGTCAGCTTCAGATTTTGTAATTCCGAGAGCACTTTTCGAGCCGGATCGATTAGTTGGTGGCCGGCATCGGTCAATTGCAGTTTTTTTTGCGATCGGTCGAACAACTGCACATTCAATAATTTCTCAAGGGTTTGTATCCGTTTGGAAACAGCGGGTTGAGTCAGGTGCAACTGCTCTCCAGCCAGAGAAAACGATTGATTTTCCACCACGCTGATAAATGCCGTCAGATATTCGGTATCCAAGGTGTAACCTATGGTCAATAAAAAAGGGTGACTTGTCATTGTATTCCAAAACGGAATTTACGCGATAAACAATATAAATTTCCATTATCTTCTGAACAGCTTAGAATAGCGGCATATAGCAATTAAACAAGAGACGAGTAAAAGGTGGTAGCAATGGCCGGAAAAACGCTTTATGACAAATTGTGGGACTCGCATCTGGTTAAGCAACGCGAGGACGGCTCGGCACTCATTTATATCGATCGTCAGCTACTTCATGAAGTGACGTCGCCCCAGGCGTTCGAGGGGCTTCGATTGGCCAATAGAAAACCCTGGCGTCTGGATACCAATCTGGCTACGCCGGATCATAATGTTCCAACTACCGACCGAAGTGCGGGAGTCGATGGAATCGAAGACCCTGTATCAAAAATTCAGGTGCAGACCCTGGACGAAAACTGTGATGAATTTGGCATTCAGGAATTCAAACTCGGTGACCAGCGTCAGGGAATCGTTCATGTTATCAGTCCTGAACAAGGTGCCACTTTGCCAGGAATGACTATCGTCTGTGGTGATTCTCATACCTCTACCCACGGTGCGTTTGGGGCGTTAGCCCATGGTATCGGCACTTCGGAAGTGGAGCACGTATTGGCAACTCAGTGTCTGGTTCAGAAGAAAATGAAAAACCTGCTGATTCAGGTGAACGGACAACTGGCGCTTAATGTAACGGCAAAGGACGTGATTCTGGCTATTATCGGTAAAATTGGTACAGCCGGTGGCACTGGTTATGCCATAGAGTTCGGTGGTGAGGCGATTCGTTCGTTGTCTATGGAAGGCCGCATGACTGTCTGCAATATGGCGATCGAAGCAGGTGCCCGAGCCGGAATGGTGGCGGTAGATGACAAAACGATTGACTATGTCAAAGGTCGCCCGTTCGCGCCCAAAGGCGAACAGTGGCAGCAGGCGGTGGCTCAGTGGGCAGATTTACACAGTGACCCGGATGCCGTATTCGACAAAGTAGTAGAGATGGAAGGGGCTGATATCAAGCCGCAAGTGAGTTGGGGAACTTCACCCGAAATGGTGGTGGGTATCGATGGTTTCGTGCCCGACCTGGATAACGAAGTGGATGCGGTGAAAAAAGAAGGTATTGCTCGTGCATTGGAATATATGGGGTTACAGGCCGGAATGCCAGTGACCGATATTCGTCTTGACAGAGTCTTTATTGGCTCCTGTACCAATTCCCGAATTGAAGACTTGCGGGACGCTGCCAAGGTGGTAGCAGGTAAAAAAGTATCTGGCAATATCAAGCAGGCTTTGGTTGTGCCCGGTTCCGGCCTGGTAAAAGCGCAAGCGGAAGCGGAAGGTTTGCACTCTATTTTTCTTGCCGCAGGGCTTGAGTGGCGTGAACCGGGTTGCTCGATGTGTCTGGCCATGAATGCTGACAAACTTGGAAATGGCGAACACTGTGCCTCAACTTCCAATCGTAACTTTGAGGGGCGGCAGGGCTTTGGCGGCCGCACCCATCTGGTGAGTCCCGCAATGGCGGCAGCGGCGGCGATTGCCGGCCATTTTGTCGACGTCAGTGAACTGGTTTAACGGCGGCTGAGGAATAAAATATGAGAGCATTTACGCAACACAAGGGAATCGTCGTGCCATTGGATCGTGCCAATGTCGATACCGACATGATTATCCCCAAGCAATTCTTGAAGTCTATCAAACGCACCGGTTTTGGTCCTAATCTGTTTGATGAAATGCGCTATCTGGACGAAGGTTTGCCTGGGCAGGATTGCACCAACCGGCCAATCAATCAGAATTTCGTTTTGAATTTGCCGCGTTATCAGGGAGCGAGTGTTCTCCTTGCCAGGCAAAACTTTGGCTGCGGTTCCAGCCGTGAACATGCGCCCTGGGCGTTGGATGATTACGGTATTAGAGCGGTCATCGCTTCCAGCTTTGCGGATATCTTTTACAACAACTGTTTTAAAAATGGTCTGTTGCCGATTGTGCTGACAGAACAGCAGATCGACGAGCTGTTTAACGAATGCGAGGCAAACGAAGGATATACCCTGGAAATCGATTTGGCTGAACAAAAGGTGGTATCGCCAACGGGTGCAGTTTATCATTTTGAAGTGGATGATTTCCGAAAACACTGTTTGCTGAACGGTCTGGATGACATTGGTCTGACCTTGCAAGAGTCTGCGGCTATCAAAGACTACGAGAATAAAAAACGGCGACAGTCACCCTGGCTGTTCGCTCCTGTATAACCGATTGGGAGACAAAAAAATGACTCAAAAAGTACTGTTATTGCCAGGCGATGGCATAGGCCCCGAAATTGTTTCTCAAGCGGAAAAAGTATTGGTGTTTTTAAACGAAAAACTCAAGCTTGATCTTGAACTGGAACATGGCCTGGTAGGGGGGGCGGCTATCGATGCCCAGGGCGTTCCCCTGCCGAATGAGACGATGGAACAGGCAAAAGCGGCTAACGCAATTTTATTGGGCGCGGTCGGCGGCCCCGAATGGGATGCCCTGGATATGGCCATTCGTCCCGAAAAGGGATTGCTGGGTCTGCGGTCTGGCCTGGAGTTGTTTGGTAACTTGCGGCCGGCGATTTTGTATCCTCAGTTGGCTGATGCGTCGACATTAAAACCTGAAATTGTTTCCGGGCTGGATATTCTAATTGTGCGTGAACTGACCGGGGGGATTTACTTTGGTCAGCCTCGGGGTGTGCGAACCCTGGACAACGGGGAGCGTCAGGGATACAACACTTATGTTTACAATGAATCTGAAATACGTCGGATCGGTAAAGTTGCTTTTGAAGCGGCGCGCAAGCGTCATGGTAAATTGTGCTCGGTGGATAAGGCGAATGTGTTGGAAGTGACTGTGCTGTGGCGCGAAATTATGGATGAGATGGCCAAGGATTATTCTGATGTTGAGTTAAGCCATATGTATGTCGATAATGCCGCCATGCAGTTGGTTCGAGCGCCCAAACAGTTTGATGTCATGGTGACCGGCAATATGTTTGGTGACATTTTGTCGGATGCCGCCGCCATGCTGACCGGCTCCATTGGCATGCTGCCTTCGGCATCATTGGACGCGAACAATAAAGGGATGTACGAACCCTGCCATGGCAGTGCGCCTGATATCGCCGGACAAGGTGTCGCCAACCCGTTGGCGACGATTCTATCTGCAGCGATGATGCTGCGTTATAGCTTGAATAAAGCGGCTGTCGCGGATTTGATCGAAAAAGCGGTCAATGATGTATTGGATCTGGGTCTGCGTACGCCGGATATCGACTCTCAGGGCAGTACAAGAACGGGTACCGAAGAAATGGGCGATGCCGTGTTGGCTTGCCTGGCCAAGTTGGTCTGAGCATGTTGAACCGAGGTATCTGCAAGCCTGATCCTGGTGAACGCTGGAAGTTTGTTTCATCCCGGCAGGTATTTGGCTATCATAGCTGTTTTTTAACGTTGAAATGGTTAGGGGAATGAAAAAAGTTGGTTTAGTGGGTTGGCGGGGCATGGTCGGTTCCGTATTGATGGATCGAATGAAACAAGAGCATGATTTTGCATTGATCGATGCCTATTTTTTCTCAACGTCCCAGGCAGGGCAAAATACCCCCGAGTTTGGCGGTAAAACATCGGTATTGAAAGATGCTACTGATACGGCCGCTTTGGCGGAGATGGATATTATTGTCTCCTGCCAGGGAGGCGATTATACCAAACAGATTTTTCCTGCCCTTCGTAAAATAGGTTGGAATGGTTACTGGGTTGATGCGGCGTCTGTACTGAGAATGGATAAAGAGTCGGTAATTATTCTTGATCCGGTCAATCGATCTGTTATCGACAAAGCACTTGAAAGGGGCGTGAAAAATTTCGTCGGTGGCAATTGCACCGTGAGTTTGATGTTAATGGCCATGGGTGGTTTGTTTCGTGAAAACCTGATTGAGTGGGTCGCTCCGATGACCTATCAGGCGGCGTCCGGCGCCGGTTCACGCAATATGAAAGAGTTGATAGCGCAGATGGGTGCGATTTACGGCTCGGTCGCCGATAAATTGGATCCGGCCAGCGCAATCCTGGAAGTGGACCGTATCGTGGCAGAGAAAATGCGTAGCGATGCATTTCCAACGGATGCGTTTGGTGTTCCGCTCGCAGGCAGTCTGATTCCGTGGATCGATACGCCAATGGCCAATGGTCAAAGTCGGGAGGAATGGAAAGCGGAAGTCGAAACCAACAAGATACTGGGTTTGACCGATCAGCCCGTGCCTATTGATGGAATCTGTGTAAGAGTCGGAGCCATGCGTTGTCACAGTCAGGCATTGACGATAAAACTTCGTCGTAATGTGTCGGTAGAGCAAATCGAAAAGATTATCGCAGAGTCAAATGACTGGGTATCGGTGATACCAAATGACCGGCAACAAACCGTCGAGGCGCTTTCACCTGCTGTGGTGAACGGTTCCTTGTCTGTGCCGGTTGGTCGTATCAGAAAACTGTCCATGGGGCCTGAATACGTTTCAGCCTTCACTGTGGGGGATCAGTTGCTGTGGGGCGCAGCAGAGCCACTAAGGCGCATGCTTCGTATCCTTTTTAATGCCTGATCAGGGCGACTTTCTCTTCAAATCAAAAGGTTTCCCCTCGCAATGAGGGGAGTGCTTGTCTCGTATTGTGTTATTCCGTTCACTCTTTTTTTGAATTGTTAATTACGCGCCGTTAATTCTTAGGTAAAAAAAAATTTATCTTCTATTCTTTCTCTATAAGATAAGCAATAAACTGAGTCTGTACTTGTCTGAATGGTTTTCGATCTTGGTTGGTCTGTTCCACTGAACCAACTGGTCGATTTGTCGGAAAGATGGCTAACCATTTCTCAGAAAACAGATTTATTGATAAATAGAGATTTATAAACAATACTTGGTACTTAGTTACTTATTTGAATATGGTTCTTGAACGCCCGTAACTAACTTCAGGTTAGCCAAAACAAATCGCGTTTTGGATCGAGCTGGTTCAAGACAAATGTAACCACTATATTCCAAAAGCCGGGTACAAAAAACAGTAACTGCTTGCTGGGCTACTTAACCATTTATAAAGGAAACAAATTATGATGCGCAAGCTTGCAATCGCTCTTTCGCTAGTCAGCGCAATGGGTACTGGTACTGCTAATGCGTTAGGGTTAGGAGAGGCAACGGTGCATTCGTCTCTGAACCAACCGCTCAACGCAGAAATAGAGCTGGTAAACATTCGAGACCTCGAGAAAAGTGAGATATTGCCGGCTCTGGCATCGAGAGAGGAATTTGCCAAAGCAAACGTAGACAGGCTTTATTTTTTGTCGGATATTCGCTTTGAAGTAACCAGAAACAAGCAGGGTAACACCGTTGTCAAATTGTCTACCCGCAAACCCGTTCGAGAACCCTATCTGAATTTTTTGGTCGAAGTGATTTGGCCGAGCGGCCGATTGCTGCGCGAATATGCTTTGCTGATCGATCCGCCCTTGTTTTCGCAGAGTACAGCGGCACTATCGGGGGGAGGTATTTCACCTACGGCGAGTGCGTTGCCTGATATTGAAGTGATGGATGAAAGCGATGCATTACTTCAAGAACAGACCAGTATCGCCACCTCAACCCCACCATCCCGCGTAACTCGACCCATTCGCGCAAAAAGCACTCGTGTCACTAAGGTGGCGGCCAACTCCTACGGGCCGACCCGCAAATCAGAAACACTCTGGGCGATTGCGTTGAAAGTCAGACCTGATCGCAGCTATTCACCCCAGCAAACGATGCTCGCTATTCAGGATCTCAACCCCAATGCATTTGTCAATGGCAATATCAATATTCTCAAGTCAGGGCAGATATTGCGCTTGCCCGATGCCGAAGAAATTTCAGTACGTACCCGTAGTCAGGCAATTCAGGAAGTAATGCTGCAGAACCGTGCCTTGAAAGAAGGGAGCAGTTTGGCCTCGAGACAAGTTGACAGCACCCTTAGACCCGTTGCAGATAGCACTCCCGCTGTCCCTGAGTCCGATGGTTCCGAACTCAAAATTGTGGTCGCCCAGGCTGAGCAGGTGGAAACAGCGCAATCGGGAGCACATGCCGGTACATCTCGAGTTGGCGGTGGTCAGGCCATCAAGGAACAGCTTACCGTAACATTGGAAAAACTCGATAAAGCTAAAGTCGAGAATGAAGAACTGAGTAGTCGAGTCAAGGATCTGGAAGATCAACTGCAGACACTACAACAATTGCTCACGCTCAAGGATAATGAGCTGGCCAATATCCAAAACCAGTTTGGGCAAGTAGCGGACACAATCGATCAGCCGACCGCAGACGACCTGGTCGAGTCGGGCCGGGAGTCAACCGATGTCGGGCCGCCGGTAGGTGAAGTCGATGATGCGATGCCGGAAACAGTCGATACCGCAGACGCTGACACAACGGGTATGGTAACAGAAGACACTGTGAACAAACCAGGTTCCGAGTCTATGACACCGGTTACTGAAACCATGTTGGCCGGTGAAGCCGAGCAGTCCGCCTCTTCTGCCGATACTGAGACTCTTGCCAATGAAACCAAACCCATTCCCAAGCAGGTTACACCGAAATCCGAGCCTGTGCCTGAACAAACTGGATTGATCGATACCCTGATGGATAGCCCATTTTATCTGGGTGGAGGTGTAGCCGGTGCATTGGCTTTGATTTTGGGTTTGATCGGTCTGTCGAAACGCAATGCCAGAAAAGAAAAAGAACTTCATGAAAACCTGGCCGCTGACGTCGATACCGACATCGATGAACAGATAGATTTAGGTTTGGCAAACGCCAATGCGAAACAGGAATCGGCAAACAAACAAAACAGTGAGGTCGGGGATCCGGTTTCCGAAGCAGATGTTTATATCGCTTATGGTCGCCTCGATCAGGCTGCGGTCGTTCTCGAATCAGCGGTTTCAGATGAGCCGGGGCGTTCTGATATTCGACTCAAGCTGCTCGAAGTGTATAAAGAATCGGGTGAGAACGAAGCATTCTTTAGGCAGTATAAAGAAATAGAAGCTCTGGACGATGACGTAGCGATAGCGAAAGCCAACGAGTTGAGCGCGGGTATGGAGTTGCGGCATGAAGATAGTGAACCCGATATTTCGATCGATGATCTGGAAAACGAATTGCTGTCTTCCGGTGCCGACTTCGCGTCTGACTTTGACACTGATACTGACACTGATACGGCTACCTCTGTCGACCGCGTTTTAGCGGAAGATGATGAGTTGGATTTTGAGCTGAATGAATCCGATCTGGCGTCAGCGGAAAACGAGCTTGACGGTCTGGGCGCAGAACTGGATCTGGATACAGAGCTTAGCCTGGATGCAGAAAAAGAGTTTGATACGCTGGATACAGCTATTCCCATGGACGATCTCGAGAGTGACATATCGAAAGAGGAAATGTCACACGACGTACCAGCGGAGAATGATGATGAGGCACTGCTGGATGAAGACCTTATTTCTCTTTCTGGCCTGGATGATACACCTTCGGAAGACGAGCTCGAAAGCCTGGACGCTAACTTTGTTCAGGATCAGGATGTTTCAGTTGATCTTGAATCGGTAAAAC
This sequence comes from Gammaproteobacteria bacterium, assembly GCA_002747055.1. GTDB lineage: Bacteria > Pseudomonadota > Gammaproteobacteria > Pseudomonadales > Oleiphilaceae > LZORAL124-50-18. The sequence goes on along the minus strand of PDSQ01000009.1, from coordinate 22,136 downwards.
ATGAGCTCGAGGACGTTTCGTCAGTACTTGCCGACGGAACCCAGGGAAATAGCCCGTCGGTTTCCGATCTTGACGATATAGATGATCTGGATATCGATAGCGACTTGTCGCTGGAAGACCTGGATGCTGAACTCGACGCTGAAATGGATATCGTCAACGAAACGATAGACCATGAAGAAGGATTGGATGGCAGCGGTAACGAAACGCCAGCAGCTGAAGACGAGCTTGTTTTAGGCGAAGTGCCCGACCTGGATGAACTGAGCGACGATGACGGGTTCGAAGATATCGAAGTCGCTGAAGTGTTAGCTGATGATTTTGGTTTAGACGGTGTCGATGACAGTGAAGAAACCAGGTTGGAAGCAGATTTGGAAGCTGTCAGGGATCTCGATGGACTGGAGGATGAAGATCAGGTCGCTCTGGCGGACGAGGCAACAACCGACTTCGATTACCTCTCCGGCACGGATGAGGCCGCTACCAAACTTGATTTGGCGAGAGCCTATATTGATATGGGTGATCAGGATGGCGCCAAAGATATTCTCGAAGAAGTGGCAATCGAGGGTAATGACGACCAGAAATTTGAAGCCCGAAAGTTGATGAAAGGGCTGGACTAAGCACCGGCTTATCTCTAGAATTCGCGCCCAATTGTCTGTTAACGATGGTTTTGGGCCATGAGTTATCCAATATCTTATACGACCAGCGACCTTATCGGCGCTGGTCGTGTCGTTTGTATTTGTGAATATGATGGTACTGACTATCATGGTTGGCAGGCGCAAAAATCCGGTTTACCCACGGTACAGTTGCAACTGGAGTCTGCACTTTCGGTAGTGGCGAACGAAAAGCTCGATATCGTGTGTGCCGGCAGAACCGACGGCAGTGTCCATGCCTGTCATCAGGTAATCCACTTTGATACTTCAGTGGTTAGAAATCTGCACTCATGGGTGTTTGGGGTGAATACCAATTTACCCGATGATATTGCAGTCCACTGGTTCGACAATATCGATTCTGAGTTCAGTGCCCGATTCTCCGCCACTTCCCGAACCTACCGATACTTTATCTACAATGGCCCGATTAAACCTGCTGTCCATGACAAGCGGATAACCTGGTGCTACAAGCCGTTGAATACAGAGCTGATGCACGAGGCCGCTCAGTGCCTGGTTGGTGAAAATGATTTTTCATCCTTTCGAGCGGCGGATTGTCAGTCCAATACACCTTTTAGAAATGTCGAGTTCATCAAGGTTGAGCGGCGCGGGCTTTTGGTTGAAATCGAGATCAAAGCCAATGCCTTTTTGCACCATATGGTAAGAAATATTGCTGGCGTACTGATGTCTGTCGGTGCCGGTGAACAACCCGCTACCTGGGTGCAGGAAGTGCTGGCTGCCAGGGACAGAAGACAAGGCGGTGTCACTGCCAAACCCTTTGGTCTGTATCTGGTTGGTGTAGACTATCCGGAAAAATACCGCATTCCCCAATTGCCTATTACCCCCTTCTTTATGTAATATCGGTTGGTTTTGCGCAGCCATGCGTTTATTGATTGTTTTACTGTCGCGACCCATGATAAATCGAACCAGAATTAAAATCTGTGGTATTACCCGATTGGATGACGCTTTATCCGCAGTATATGCCGGAGCAGATGCGCTCGGCTTTGTATTTTACAAACAAAGCCCTCGCTATATCGCTGCTGAATCCGTTCGTGAAATTAGAGATCAATTACCGGCTTTTGTTACAGTGGTCGGTTTGTTCGTCAATCACAGTAAAGTAGATATCGAACATATTGATAGTGTGGCCGGTCTGGATCTGTTTCAGTTTCACGGTGATGAGAGCCCGGTTTTTTGTCGGCAATTCAGGAAGCCCTATATCAAGGCAATTCGAGTCAAAGATAAAGCGAGCATAGCCAATGCCATGATCGACTATGCCGCAGCGCAAGGTATTCTCGCGGATACCTATGTTACCGGCATACCGGGTGGCACAGGTAAAGTCTTCGATTGGGGGATGTTACCCAAAAACTGTGATAGAAAGCTGATCCTCGCAGGTGGGCTTAGCGTATCGAATGTAGCCAACGCCATTCAGAGCTGCCGACCCTATGCGGTCGATGTAAGTGGCGGTGTTGAAAAAGAAAAAGGAATTAAAGATCAGGATGCGATGATCGCATTCGTTAAAGAGGTGCTGAGTGCAAAACCCGTTTACTAAGGAAAATCTGGGGCAATTACCTGATTCAAAAGGCCATTTCGGCGTTTATGGCGGTCGATTTGTATCCGAGACACTGATGCCTGCGCTGTTGCAACTCGAAGAGCAATATGCGTTGCTGGCCGATGATCCCGAGTTTTTGAACGAATTTGATCAGGATTTGGCCGATTACGTGGGGCGTCCTTCACCCCTGTATTTCGCTGCCCATCTCAGCGAAAAAGTCGGTGGCGCTAAAATGTACCTGAAAAGGGAAGACTTGAACCATACCGGAGCCCATAAAGTCAACAACACCATAGGCCAGGCGCTGTTAGCCAAGCACATCGGCAAACCCAGAGTCATAGCAGAAACAGGAGCCGGTCAACACGGTGTGGCGACGGCGACAGTTGCCGCGCGGCTGGGTTTGCAGTGCAAGGTATTTATGGGTAGCGAAGATGTCAAGCGTCAGGCTCTGAATGTCTATCGTATGAAGCTGTTAGGTGCCGACGTGGCGTCTGTCGACAGTGGCACCAAAACTCTCAAGGACGCGATGAACGAAGCGCTGAGAGATTGGGTGACCCGGGTTGATGATACCTTTTATATTATCGGCACTGTAGCCGGGCCCCATCCTTATCCCAAACTGGTTCGGGATTTCCAATCCGTCATTGGTCGGGAGGCGCGACGACAAATTATCGCAAAGGAAGGTCGCTTACCCGATGCCTTGGTCGCCTGTGTCGGTGGTGGCTCCAACGCGATTGGTTTGTTTTATCCCTTTATCAGCGATCAGTCAGTCGAAATGTACGGTGTCGAAGCGGGTGGTCATGGAGTCGATACCGGTCGTCACGCGGCTCCGCTATGTGTCGGTAAACCGGGTGTGTTGCACGGCAATCGTACCTATCTGATGGAAGACGCCAATGGTCAGATCCAAAGTACCCATTCTGTATCAGCCGGGCTGGACTATCCCGGAGTGGGGCCGGAGCATAGCTGGTTAAAAGATATGAAACGAGCCGATTATGTCGCCGTCACAGACGAGGAAGCACTGGATGCTTTTCGGGAATTGACTCGCGTCGAAGGCATTATGCCCGCTTTGGAATCAAGCCATGCCATTGCGTACGCGATGAAATTGGCCAGACAAATGTCTTCCGACAAAGTGATTCTGGTAAATTTATCCGGGCGTGGCGACAAGGATATTCATACTATCGCGCAAATAGACGGAATTAAGGTATGACCAGGGAGAATGTGAGACAGGTGAACGTAAAAACGAGTGCAACCAAGGCGAATGTGAGGGTGATACAATGAGTTTGATCAATCAGACGCTAACGAAACTGGCATCGGCAGGAAAAAAAGCCCTGATACCCTATGTCACCGCCGGCGATCCTCATCCGGATCACACCCTTTCGATTATGCAGGCACTGGTTGCATCTGGCGCAGATATTATTGAGTTGGGCGTGCCTTTTTCAGACCCCATGGCAGATGGACCTGTTATACAAATGGCCTGTGAACGGGCATTGACCCATGGCACTTCCTTGACCGACGTGTTGGCGATAGTGACACAGTTTCGCCAGACCAATCAGGATACGCCGATTGTTTTAATGGGTTACATCAATCCTGTTGAAGTCATGGGCTACGAGGTTTTCGCCGACAAAGCCCAAAAAGCCGGCGTCGATGGGGTGTTAATCGTCGATATGCCACCAGAAGAAGCGACCGATACGGTCGCTTTGTTGCGCCGCAAACAGTTGGACTGCATTTTCTTGATTGCGCCGACAACCACAGAAGACCGAGTCGTCGCTATTTGTCAACAAAGTTCGGGATACGTCTATTACGTTTCTGTCAAAGGAGTGACCGGGTCGACCAGTCTGGATGCCAAGGAAGTGGCCGAGAAAGTGGCCTGGATCAAGCAAAAAACCTCGTTACCTGTCGGCGTTGGTTTTGGCATCAGGAATGTCGAAACTGCCTGTGCGGTGGCCAAAGTCAGCGATGGCATTATTATCGGCAGCAGCCTGGTCAACATTATTGCCGCCAATGCCGGCCAGCCCGAGCAAATCCCCGCCCAACTCCACGCTTTCCTTGACCCGATTCGTCAGGCGATGGACTCGCTATGACGTTACTTCCATGTCCTTAAAACACCTGTCATCAAAAATCATGCCTTCCAAAACTGTGCCGGCAAAAAACCTGTGCCAATGGCTCTCCTATCTGGAAGCCTTGCATACCAGTGAAATTGACCTGGGACTGGATCGGGTGCTGACGGTATATCGAAAAATGCCAATCAGCCAAATTGCCGGATGCGTAATTGTGGTTGGTGGCACCAACGGTAAGGGCACGACAATTGCCGTGATGGAAGCCTTGTTACACGCATCGGGTAAAACGGTCGGATGCTATACCTCGCCTCATATTCATCATTTCAATGAACGTATTCGTCTCGCTGGTCGGGATGTATCGGACAAGACCTTGATTGACGCATTTGAAGTGGTGGAAAAACATCGGGGACAGGTATCTCTAACCTATTTCGAGTTTTCGACACTGGCGGCACTGTATATTTTATCCCGACAAATGCCGGACTACGCATTGTTGGAAGTGGGCCTGGGAGGGCGGTTAGATGCGGTCAATATCGTTGATTCCGATTTAAGTATTATTACTTCCGTCGACATCGATCATCAGGATTGGCTCGGAGATAGCCGGGAATCCATTGGTTTTGAGAAAGCGGGGATCATGCGCTTGGGTGGGATTTGTGTTTATGGAGAGGTGAACCCAACAAAAAGTATTGTGCAGCAAGCAGCGGCACAAAATGTCGACCTAAGAATATTCGGTCGGGATTTCGGTGTGCTTGACCCGGAAAAGACCCACGAAAATCTCGCTTTTTTGGCTCAAAACAGTGCACAGCAGCCTGCCGTACCCGGCAAACTCACTCCTGTCGCCTATCAGAATGCAAAGGGTGAATATCAGCGCGCAGACTGGTCTTTGCACAGTATTCCGATATCCAACAGATTATGTGCCATTCAGGCGCTGGCGCTTTCGGGACTTAACCTGAGCGAAATAGATAGCCATCGTTGTATCGGCCAGGTTGCCGTTCCTGGACGCTTTGAAATAGATCGAGACAACCCCAGGTTCATCTTTGACGTCGCTCATAACGTACCTGCGGCGGCGTATTTGAGTCAGCTGTTGCAGACAATAAAAAAGCAGCGCCAGGGGAAAATCCTGTGTTTGTTTTCGGCATTGCAAGGTAAAGACAGTAAAGGTATCGTTAGTTTACTGGACACAACCGTGGACTTTTGGGTCACTTGGCCGTTGGCGGCGGATAGAGCTTTGAGCCGGGAGCAACTGATCTCTGCGTTGGCTGGTGTCGCGTCTTCTGCCGAGTCGGTATCGACTGTCGAGCGTGCCGTGGTTCGTGCAGAAAGTATCGCCTGGAACAGTTCCGATACTGTGTTGGTTTTAGGTTCTTTCCATGCGGTCGCTGAAGTGAAGGCGTTTTTGGCAAACAGGAGATAGCAGTTTGAACGAAAGGGATCAACATTCAGATTTCAAATACGATAATGATTCACGTTTGACTCATGCCGGTTTGAAGCAGCGTCTGGTCGGTGCCGTGGTGCTGGTTTCACTGGCTGTGATATTTTTGCCAATGATTTTTGATCAACCTCATGAAGACAAAAAAAACACTATTATAGCCGCGCCTGATCTGCCTCCTGAAAAAACCATTCTAATTGAACAGCCAAAACGCCCGGTATTGGATTTGGATCAATCGCAACAAAAACACCTGGATACTTTGGCCGAGCGTATGGATGGCTCGATAAACGAACCAGGCAAGGCAATAGCCGAGTCAGTCATTACCGTTCTGGAAAAAGAAAAAAAGCGGCTTCAAGCCCGGCAGGGAAGAAAAGCAACAACCAGCGAACAAGCCCCACCCATTGCCAGTTACAAAGTACCTGATGTCACCATTACACCCGATGTCACTGCTAAAAGCAGCAAAAGTCAGCCGGTGACCAAGGTTGATGCCGCTAAAGCAAGGCATGCCAATAAAGCGGACTTTGCCGGCAAATGGATGGTTCAACTAGGCTCCTTCGGTACTAAAACAAATGCTGTCAATCTTGCGAACAAGGTCAGACAACGTGGGTTTATGACGCATACTTTAGGCTTTAAAAAGCAGGGCAAGGTTTTGACTAAAGTCTTGGTTGGCCCGTTTGATACTAAAACGGATGCTAACAGGGCGAAAAAAACGCTCGATCTGTATTTAAAATTAAAAAGTATTGTGTTGAAGTTTTGATTGACAATCACATCGCTAAAACATTTGTCCTGTGCTGAAACTTTGTTAGAATGCGCGCCATAATCTGCTTATGGCATTGCCTGGCCATTTTTTGATAGTGAACCAGACAACCTGCAAGCAGCCTGTTCGACTGATACAACACTATGGGCAATAAGTGATTCGATGGAGCAATTGAACTGGGCAGACTGGGTGCTGATCGGATTGATCGCAATTTCTGGATTGATCAGTCTAAAAAGAGGCTTCGTCAAAGAGGCTCTGTCACTGCTTACCTGGGTCGCGGCTTTTATTGTTGCCCGCACATTTTCTGGCAATTTACAGGTGTTGCTCGCCGAATACATCGCTACTGCCTCGATTCGAGCCATCGTTGCTTTTATCTTTCTGTTCATCTCAACTTTGTTGGTCGGTGCCCTGGTAAATCGTCTGATTGCCGAGCTGGTCAGAATGACCGGCCTGAGTGCGACTGACCGTATTCTCGGTGTGTTTTTTGGTATTGGTCGCGGCATCATCTTATCCGTGGTCGCTATCGCTGTATTGCGATACACGCCACTTCCCTCTGACGCCTGGTGGAATGAGTCATTGTTAATCAAGCGGTTTGAGCTGATTGAACAGTGGTCTAGAAAAAGTTTTGGTAATGAATTCGGCAAAATAATTCGACAACTCTAAAATTCCGGTTTGTTTGCTATATTGCGTATAGCGTATTGGATAGTAAGCAGGGCTATAACGGGTTGTCTTTTGAGAAAAATTTTAATGGCAGTGAAGGTTAGCTGATTTTGTTAATAATGAGGAAACGCTAAATGTGCGGTATCGTCGGAATCGTCGGCAAGGAAAATGTTAATCAATCGCTCTATGACGCATTGACCGTTTTGCAGCACAGAGGGCAAGATGCGGCTGGTATGGTGACATTTCAGGATGAACGCTTCTTTTTGCGCAAAGACAACGGGCTGGTTCGGGATGTATTCCGAACCCGTCATATGAGACGTTTACAGGGTAACGTAGGCATAGGTCATGTGCGTTACCCAACCGCAGGCAGCTCCAGTTCTGCGGAATCACAGCCGTTTTATGTCAACTCTCCTTATGGTATTACGTTAGCGCACAATGGTAACCTGACCAATGTGGATGAACTGACTCGAGCGCTTTTTCGCGCCGATCTCAGGCATATCAATACCAACTCGGATTCGGAAGTGTTATTGAACGTATTTGCCCATGAGTTGCAGAAGCTGGGCAAATTGAATCCAACCAAAGATGATATCTTTGCTGCTGTGCAGGCCGTTCATCGCCGTGTTCAAGGTGCTTACGCCGCTATTTGTATGATTACCGGCTATGGTATTGTGGCGTTCCGGGACCCAAAAGGTATTCGCCCGGTATGCTATGGTAAGCGGGAAACCGCTAACGGTGTCGAGTATATGATTGCCTCTGAAAGTGTCGCATTGAGCGCACTGGGCTATACGTTGATTCGTGATATCGAACCCGGCGAAGCGATCTATATCGAGTCTGAAGGCAGATTGTATGCACAACAATGCGCCGATGAATTCAGTTTGAACCCCTGTATTTTCGAGCATGTTTATTTTGCCAGACCGGATTCCATTATGGATGGAGTTTCCGTTTACAAGGCGCGCCTGCGAATGGGTGAGAAGCTGGCCGAAAAAGTGCTTGCGCTTCGGCCCGAGCACGATATTGATGTGGTCATTCCGATACCCGACACAAGCCGTACGTCAGCGATGCAGATGGCCCATAATCTCGGCGTCAAGTTTCGTGAAGGTTTTATGAAGAATCGCTATATTGGTCGAACCTTTATCATGCCCGGGCAAAGTCAGCGCAAAAAATCAGTTCGGCAAAAACTCAATGCCATCGAGCTTGAGTTCAGGGACAAAAACGTTATGTTGGTGGATGACTCGATTGTCAGAGGAACCACCTGCAAAGAAATTGTTCAAATGGCCAGGGATGCTGGTGCCAAGCGGGTTTATTTCGCTTCAGCGGCGCCCGCTGTACGATTTCCGAATGTCTATGGCATCGATATGCCTAGTGCCCATGAATTGATTGCACACGGGCGAACCACCAAAGAAGTTGAACAGCTGATTGGTGCCGACTGGCTGGTATATCAGGATTTGGCTGATCTAGTCGAGTGCGCCAAAGAAGGGAATCCCCATATCGAAAGTTTCGATTGTTCCGTTTTCAATGGCGAATACGTGTCTGGCAATGTTACACCAGAGTATTTGGCCATGCTGGAGAACAAGCGAAATGATGCCAGCAAAGCAAAGCAGGATAAAGCGCTTTTTGCCGATGTCGATAACGAAGTGATTGATTTACATAATAACGAATAGTTTGTTAGATGAAAGAAAGGCAATCGGAGGATAGTAAGTCGTGTCGGAAATTAAGTTTGACAAAAGCGAAAAAAGTAGCCTGGTGCAGAAAGTGAAGATGTATTTCAGGGAAAAACTGAACTGGGAGATCGGTGACTTCGGTGCAGAGTTCCTCATAGATTTCTTTGCAAACGAAGAGGGTTCCCATTTTTACAATAGACGCATCTATGATGCTCAAGCGATGTTAGTTGACAAAGATGGAGAATTTATCTGAGGCTTTGTATGAGTTAGAGAAACCGACGGAGTTTACAAAATAGATAGGAAATGATTAAAATCAATCAATTATAATTTTAAGTTAAACTTATTTCTCAATAGTTGAAAAACGAATGCCTGAACAAAAGTCAGCCAAAGACAGGGAGCAACAGTTTCATTCCTATGTCAGTCAGGGAATCAAGGAAGGCGCACTGATCGGCTTGATTGCGCTTTGCGTGTACCTGATGATGGCGCTGATTAGTTATAACCCGGACGATCCAGGCTGGGCGACCACAGGCAGTGATGGCGTGGCGACCAACTATGGCGGGCGCACAGGCGCCTGGTTCGCCGATGTGCTGTTCTATTTCTTTGGCCATGTCGCTTATTTATTCCCGGTGTTGCTAGCGTTTCGCGCCTTTCGGTTATTTCAGCATAGAAAGCTGAACGCTCCGATACACTGGCCTCTTTTACTACTCAGGTTAGCCGGCTTTGTTTTGATTCTGATTGCTTCGACCACTTTTCTCGCCCTGTATTCGGTGGCCGGATTGGGTGCCAATGCCGGCGGAGAAATTGGCAATGAAATTGCCCGACTTATGTTGCATGAGTTCAATCTCGTTGGCACGACGCTGCTTCTGGTATCCATCTTTTTATTTGGTGTTACCGTATTCACCGGTCTTTCCTGGTTCAGTGTCATGGATCGCTTGGGCGGGCTTTGCCTGAAGGCGGTGGAGGGAATTCGCCAGTTACTGTCTGGCGAAGAAAAGCCTGATGAGACTGCGGTGCCCCCTGTTTTGTTGAACAAAGTATCCGTATCCGACTACGCGGCTAGCCAAGACGAGTCGCCCGGTTACAAAAAAAGGTTTTTTGCTGGCTGGGCAAGCAAGCTAAAAAATAAGCTAGGAGTCGGAAACCGATCCCCAAATGAAACGGCAAACGAAAGAGAAGTGGCGGATACCTGGCCATCGGGATTCAAGAAGAAGGGGGGTGCCAAAAACCAGGTAGAGCTACGTCCAGAGGTCAAAGCTGCGACTCAAAAGGCTACATCTGAAAGTCGGGGGAAATACGCTCCCAAACTGAATGATAATATCGAAATCAAACCGCTGGAAACCAAAAAGAAAACCACCAGTAAACGGGCGGCCAGGGAATTGCAGGGTTCGCTGTTTGATGCAAGTGCAGGTCCGTTACCCTCGATAGCGATACTCGACCCTCCCGATCGTAATAAAAATCAGGGGTTTTCGCCAGAATACTTGAAGTCGCTATCCCATTTGCTGGAAGCCAAGCTAAAAGATTTTGGTGTCGTTGCCGAGGTTGTCGCGGTCAATCCCGGGCCGGTCATTACCCGATTTGAAATCCAGCCGGCACCTGGTGTCAAAGTGGCGAAAATATCCAATCTGGCAAAAGATCTTGCCCGGTCACTGGCTGTACTCAGTGTTCGGGTGGTCGAGGTGATACCTGGCAAATCGGTGGTAGGCATCGAAATTCCGAATGAAGTTCGGGAAGTGGTTCGCTTTAGCGAGGTGCTCTACTCCGAAGAGTACGAAAAAGCCGATTCTCCTTTGGTATTGGCGCTGGGCAATGATATTGCCGGCAATGCCGTTATCGCCAATCTGGCTAAAATGCCGCATGTACTTGTTGCAGGTACCACGGGATCCGGCAAGTCGGTGGGCATCAATGCAATGATTCTGAGTATCCTGTTCAAAGCACCACCCGATGAAGTGCGCTTTTTGATGGTAGATCCCAAGATGTTGGAGCTGTCGATTTACGAGGGGATTCCCCATTTACTTGCACCGGTGGTTACCGATATGAAGGAAGCGGCAAATGGTCTGCGTTGGTGCGTCGCTGAAATGGAGCGACGCTATAAACTGATGGCCAGTATGGGGGTGCGTAATATTGCCGGCTTTAACCGCCGGGTAAAAGATGCACAACGCAATGGAGAGCCTCTGAAAGATCCGCTCTGGCAGCCAGATGAAATGCTGAATAACTCTGAAGAAGACCACCCGGAATTGGAAGCCCTGCCTTTTATCGTGGTGGTCATCGATGAATTTGCCGACATGATGATGATTGTCGGCAAAAAAGTGGAAGAGCTGATTGCCCGTATTGCGCAAAAAGCCCGGGCGGCCGGTATCCATCTGGTACTGGCTACGCAAAGACCTTCGGTCGATGTGATTACCGGTTTGATCAAAGCCAATATTCCGACTCGAATCTCCTTCCTGGTGTCGTCCAAAGTCGATTCAAGAACGATTATCGATCAGGGCGGCGCGGAGCAGTTACTGGGTCATGGTGATATGCTTTATTTGCCAGCCGGCACCTCACTTCCGGAACGGGTACATGGTGCGTTTGTCTCCGATGAGGAAGTGCATCGGGTCGTGGCTGATTGGAAAAAACGGGGTGAACCCGACTATATCGATGCCGTCCTGGAAGGTGGAGACAGTGACACAATGTTGGGTATGGGACAGGGCGGCGGTGAAGAGGGTGAAGAATCTGACGCTCTCTATGATGAAGCCGTCGCCTTTGTTACAGAATCGCGTCGGGCCTCTATTTCCGCGGTGCAGCGCCGGTTGAAAATCGGCTATAATCGGGCGGCGAATCTGGTTGAGTCCATGGAGGCGGCGGGTGTAGTCAGTCCGGCGGGCCACAATGGAACCAGAGAAGTGATTGCGCCACCACCCCCAAGAGGTTAGTTTTATTCAGAACCCGACAATCATCCAGGACAACATAGATGCATTTTATTGTTTTTCGTTATATCCGTTGCACATTTTTGGCGCTTATCGTTTTGGCTCTATCCCAAGCTGCCATTGCAAAACAGTCAACCCAGGACGATACTGAAAAACTGGTCGCGCTTCTATCTGAAGTAAAAACCTTTCAAGCCAGTTTCGTTCAGTTTATCGTGGACAAAAACGGTATTATCCAGCAAACCTCTGGCCTGTTAAAGGCGATGAAGCCGGATTTCTTTTTCTGGCATACCGACCCGCCGCTGGAGCAGATTATTGTTTCCGATGGGACGACAGTGCAGGTGTTTGACCCCGATCTCGAGCAGGTAACCGTGCAAAAAGTGGACACGGCCCAGGGTAACTCACCGGCCATGTTGTTAAGTGGCAATGGCGATCAGATACGGCGCAATTATCGCGTCAGTCTTACCGAAAAAGGCAATTATCGCTTTTTCGCGTTGGCACCGATTGGCAAAGAATCACTTTTTGACTCACTGCAACTGAAGTTTGTAGACCAGACACTTGTCGAAATGCGCCTTCGAGACGGTTTAGGCCAGAAGACGACGCTGTCTTTTACCAATATCAAGACCAATCACCTGTTATCGACCAAGGATTTTGTGCTCGAATTACCACAAGATATTGATATTATTTCAGAAAACTAGTAGCAGGATGGCTTTGAAACAACCATGAAATACGAAATAGTGCCAGTCACGCCTTTTATGCAGAATTGTTCCGTTATCTGGTGTGAGGAGACATTGAAAGCCGCCGTTGTCGACCCCGGAGGCGATTTGGAAAAGATTCGTCGGGTTATTCAGAACAATAAGTTGCAAGCGGACAAAATTTTGTTGACCCATTCTCATATCGATCATGTCGGTGGTACAGCTGATCTGGCCAATGAGTTGAGTGTGCCTATCGTAGGCCCGCACAAAGATGATAAATTCTGGATCGACGCTTTACCCCAGCAGTGTCAGATGTTCGGATTTCGCAACGTCAATACTTTTTTGCCCGATCGTTGGCTGGAGGACGGAGACACTGTCGAGTTAGGCAATATAGTGCTTCAGGTACTGCATTGCCCCGGACACACTCCCGGTCATGTCGTTTTTTTCGACCCTGTCAGTCAACTGGCGATTGTGGGTGATGTGGTTTTTCAGGGCTCTATCGGCAGGACCGATTTTCCAAAGGGCAACTATGCGACACTTATCGCTTCAATTAAAAACAAACTCCTGCCGCTTGGTGATGAGGTCGTATTTATTCCAGGGCATGGCCCCATATCAACCATTGGCTACGAAAGAAAAACTAATCCGTTTATCAAAAATTAGCGAACCTCTTTACCGTATTTGACCAATAACCAAACAGGCAAATTCGTTTTTTGCCTTGTCACCAAAGTGCATGGCATCACTCACAGGATATTCCCTCTATGACCGTAAGAACACGTATCGCTCCATCACCGACTGGTGACCCTCATGTGGGTACCGCTTATATTGCGCTCTTTAATCTGTGTTATGCAAGGCAGCACAATGGGCAGTTTATTCTGCGAATAGAAGATACAGATCAAACCAGAAGCACTGCAGAGTCTGAACAGGACATTCTGAACGCATTGCGTTGGCTGGGTGTCGAGTGGGATGAAGGCCCGGATATAGGCGGCTCCTGTGGCCCTTATCGACAAAGTGAGCGTAAAGCTATCTATCGCGGCTATGCTGAGCAATTGGTAAGACAGGGTGATGCATTTTATTGCTTTAGATCGCCTGAAGAACTTGACGAAATTCGCGAGCAACGTAAAGCCGCTGGACTGAATCCAGGTATCAAGGGTGACCTGGAATTGTCCGATGACGAGGTAAAACAAAGGCTGGCAGCCGGCCAGCCATACGTGATACGGATGAAAGTTCCCGATGAGGGTGTTTGCGTCATCGACGATCTGCTTAGAGGACGCATTGAAATTGATTGGTCACAAGTCGATAGCCAGATATTGTTAAAATCCGACGGTATGCCAACCTATCATCTGGCCAATGTGGTTGATGATCATTCAATGCAAATAACCCATGTCATTCGTGGCGAAGAATGGATTAGCTCGGCGCCCAAGCACTATTTACTGTACCAGTATTTCGGTTGGCAAATGCCAACATTGTGTCATATGCCTTTGCTGCGAAACCCGGATAAAAGCAAGCTAAGTAAGCGCAAAAACCCGACCAGCATCAACTTTTATGAACGAATGGGATTTTTGCCGGAAGCCGTTATCAATTATCTGGGCAGAATGGGGTGGTCTATGCCGGATGAAGACGAAAAATTTACTCTGGCACAAATGATCGAACACTTTGATATTAGCCGAGTATCGCTGGGTGGGCCAATCTTTGATCTGGAAAAACTCAGGTGGCTGAACGGATTATGGATAAGAGAAAATCTGGATACAACGCAGTTTGTCGAACATGTTAAAGGCTGGTTGCTGAATAATTCCAGGTTGCACGACCTGATTCCGCATATTCAGGGCAGGGTAGAGACATTCTCGGATATCGCGCCAATGGCGAGTTTTATGCTGTCTGGCATCTTGCCTGTGTCGGTTGCAGATTTCAGTCACAAAAAACTGGATCAAACCGAGGTCAAGCGAATACTGCAGTTCGTACTCTGGCGTCTCGAGGCGCAGAGAGAGTGGACAAAAGACAATATCTTCGCGGATATAAAACTGCTATCCCAAAAAATGCAGTACAAAATGGGCGAGTTTATGTTTCCTGTTTTTGTCGCCGTTGCCGGAACACCGGACTCATGGTCGGTGATGGACTCGATGGCGGTGATCGGGCCAGATATAACACGAGCGAGGCTGCGTCATGCCATCGATGTGCTTGGCGGTGTATCCAAAAAAGAAACCAAGCGAATGGAAAAAGCGTATCAAAACCTGATTGCTGCGGACGATTAAAAACTTCAAAAAAAACTTGACGGATGGCAGTCAAATAAATAACATACGCCTCCGTTGCTCAAGGGGGCCATAGCTCAGCTGGGAGAGCGCAACGCTGGCAGCGTTGAGGTCGACGGTTCGATCCCGTCTGGCTCCACCAATTATTTTACGTCCCATTCGTCTAGAGGCCTAGGACACCGCCCTTTCACGGCGGTAACAGGGGTTCGACTCCCCTATGGGACGCCACTACTTTTCGGCAATTGCGCCTTTACCGACTCCCTCGAAGGCTTTGACCTGAATATCGCAATCCGGTAGCTGGCTTTTGATTTGATCGGCAATATGTGTGGCTATCCATTCGACGGTTGAGTCGGTTTCGATTAGGTAGACACAGCGTTGTGGCAGGCTGACTGCAAAATAACCTTGCTCTGCCGTGTAACAGAAGGTGAGATTGTTTTCTCGGTTTGATGCTTCCAGGTCAATGTCTTCCCGTGTGCCGATATAGATATCCTGTAATCGGTTCGCCCATTCTTTTTCCAGTTGTTCATCTCTCAAATTGTTAACCAGGATTTCTATTTTGGAACGATGACCGTGAGCGATTCTTTGGCAATTGCCCCGATGTTTTTTCAATCCGTGACAATAATGATAATAAGCACCCCTAGTGTTCCCGGTTCTCAGTACAACACTGACACCGTCGACATTATCCGGCAGTATTTGGTCAAACTGATCGACCAGATAGGTTGATACCGCTTCTGGCGATACTTCCTCGTTATCGATCAGTAAAACCGCAGCAGACGGTGATCTGTGAAGCCACTTTTCACCCTGCTGATTGTGAAAACCGATATCATGTCGGTTATCTGTCTGCTTAACGACCAGGCCCGGCATTTTAGCGGCGACAATCAGCTTATGGTCTGCGATTTCATCGACAAGATTCTTTAACGATTTTTTAATCTCGCCGAAATCGAAGACCATTCCCTGTTCGTCAAGCTCTCCTTCCAGTTCAACGTCAACTATCCAGCTTTCACCCACGATGCCTCGTTTGCTGTCGAGGAATGCAAAGTCAATGACGGTCAAATTATCTACAAACAGTCGATTCACAAGCGGACCCAGAAATACAAGCCTTTAGATAAGAACAATAACCCATTCCTTTTTGCAACCTGGTTATTTGGCATCATTGATCACTTCAAAAGTGACACCGGCATGCTTTTCCAGCCGATCAACCAGTTTTTGACCAAAAATGCTTGCCGGAGTCCAGAAGCCACCAGCTTTTTCTTCTCTGGAAATATCTTTCGCGAGACAAATGGCGGCTTGTCCTAGCATTTTTGAAGTGGATCCATAACCTGGATCTCGATCCCCAGTCACTTTGGTCCAAATCTTGTTGCCAGAAGTGGTTTTGCCGATAAATCGCAAGTCGTAAAAACCTTTTTCCTGTTCTTCAGGAGTCGGACCTTCACCGGGTTTAGGCAGCATATAGTTTTCCAGCAGCCATCGACTTGGTTTGATCATAGTTGCGGCAACGAATGCGCCAAGAGAAGCCGAGATTGTTATGGCAGTCATACGACCTTTTACACCTTTACCTGTCAAGATGGCCTCGTTATAGGTGAAATCCTTTCCATAATCATTGTCTTGCAGTGCATTCGAGCGGAACACGACTCTGGTGTTAATGGGTGCCATAACAAAGGGGGCGGTCCAACGATTGAAGTCTGTATCCAGTACGGCAGATTTTTGATTGAATTGACGGGCTTTATAGGGATGTCCTTCAGGACAAATGGAATAGGGGTCGGCCATGATTTTTCTGACAGCCGGGTCAGCCATCGCTTCTTTTACCGCATTGACAATACTGGTCACGGTGCCGCCGGAAAAACCACCCTTGGCGGCTTTGACTCTCATGGATATATGGTTGCATGTGGTTGAAAACTGCTGTTTTGCGTTTTGCTGCAAGTGATACACACCAAGATCGGACGGGATGGAATCAAAACCGCAGCAATTCACTATCCGGGCGCCTGACGCTTTCGCTGTTGCCTCATGTTCAGTGATCATTTTTTTGATCCATTGCGCTTCGCCGGTCAGATCACAATAATCGGTGCCGGTTTCGGCGCATACTTTCACCAGCGTACTGCCATATAATGCATAGGGGCCAACGGTTGAGACAACCACTTTGGTTTGCTCGCACATGGCACGCAATGCATTTTCATCGCTGGCATCGGTCACGATAACGGGCAGATCAGCGGCTTTAAGCCCTAAAGCTTTTTTTACATCATTCAGCCTGGATTCGGAACGACCGGCGATAGCCCAGGCAAAATCCGAATTATCATTGGCGTGTTTTTGCAGATTGCCGACAAGAATCTGACCAACAAAACTGGTTGCACCAAACACAACGAGATCATAAGTGGAAGCCATATCACTTTTCCTGAATTAAATTTGATTCTACTGTACTCGTTGACTACCCAGGCTTCAATGGCTAAAAAAGTCAAAAAGCATGTTTATAAGCTTCTCAGCTTTTGCCAGAAATACAGTTTTCTGCCCGCCTTGTTGAGAGCGAGTTGAAACAACTGGCAGCAACGCTGCTGAATTTGATCGATTAAAAACGCCAACATCATTAAATGCGCCATAACAGTCGATAGATATCGATAGCCGTGGTCAAAATTATGTTCAAAGTGATAGCCATGGTTTTTCAGGGTATTAAACGTTTCGTTTTCTGTTTTCCAGCGGGCTTGTCCCCCTCGGAATACTTGAAGCCGCCGATAATAAACCGGGATGGCTTGACGCTTCTCTAAACCTAGGGTTCGCCATCAAATATCACTCCCAATACGGTTCGGGCGTTTGAAGAGAGCCATCAACTAGTTGCTTGACGGGGTTGAGTTGACAGGCTGTTTTGTCAATGCGATTCAACTATCATATGATTTTTGTATTCTCGTCCGGATAATCTGATGAATTGATTTTTGTATGATAATGGTTATATTTGAATGGTTTTTGTAACCCTGCAGAATATGGGTACCACCGTTTTCTTAAATGATCAGTATCTACAAAGGAATACCTAAATGAAAAACACCCTGCGTTCTATACTTTTACTGATAACTGTTTTTTTTATTCCCATAACACCTGTTCTTGCAGAGACCGCTCTTGAGTGGGCGAAGAATCTGCCAGATAATGCTACAACGAAATATCCCGTTACAATTAAAAACGGAAATAGATACATTACCTTTGAATCCTCTCCCCAAAAGGTTCTTACCAATGGCGATAGCAATATTATTGAATTGATGTTCGTACTTGGCCTGGAAGATAAGCTGATAGGATATGCGGGATTTCCTTACTACGGTTATGAGGTATCCGAGAAATATAAGGAAAAACTAAATAAAATCCCTATGGTTTCATATGGATACATCAAGCTGGAGAAATTGCTTTCCGTTAATCCAGATTTCTTTCTATCGGGATTCTGGTATGGATTGGATATTCCAGGCGATTGTACACAGAACTGTATTACTCCTAAAGAGCTTTCGCGGTATGGAATAAACAGTTACGCCATTTCAGAATCTTTAGTTCGTGTGATGAAAAAGCCACCAGTCAGCATGGAAGATGTTTATGTGGATATCCGCAACCTGGGAATTATTTTTAATGTTCAAAATAAAGCGAAAGATTTGATTTTAAGTTATGACCAGCGGATCAAATCTCTTCGTAAAACCATAGCAAAAGTGGTTAAACCATTGAAGGTCTTTATCTACACTCAGGGATATGAAACGCCAGGAACAGCGGCAGGACAAGCGATGCCAAATGCTTTGGTAAAACTTGCCGGCGCTGAAAATTTATTTGATGATATCAAGGATAGCTGGATAGATGTCAGCTGGGAGGAAATCATTGGCCGAAATCCAGATTTTGTTCTCATTCTTGAATATGGAAAATTTCCTGGAGAAAAGCTTAAAAACTATTTGTTTACCAAACCTGGAATGGAAGGTGTAAGTGCCGTGGTTAACAACAAAATATTTATAATGCGAGTTGAAGACGCATACACTGGTCCAAGGGCGGTGACAGGGCTTGAAATGATGGCTCACGCTTTTTATCCGGAACTTTTTAAATAGTCTAGTCTATAACTGATCACGGGTACTTGATCTTTTCGCGATCATAAATTCTTTGCATACTCTGTTGTATAGCGAGAAATCGTACTTGCACAAACCTGAAACACTCGTGATCAGTTACTCGTCACAGATCCCGTGATCGATCAAACAGTTTTTTGTGATAAGAAATTGCGTTTGAAAAAAACTGTGGAGAAAAAATATCATTCGTTCGAAAATTCCATTTTTGATAGTTGCCCTGACACTTGCTCTTTTTATTAGTGTAACGATGGCCGTTTCCATTGGTTCGGTGTCTATTCCTTTTAGCTGGGTAGGTCGATAATTTTTGGCCAATTGTTGCCGGATAGAGTCAGCGAAGAATGGCCCAGACACGAAATAGGTATTGTTTGGCAAATACGTTTACCTCGAGTGATTCTGGTCGCTCTTGCAGGTGCGGGTCTTTCTGTCGCTGGAACTACTATCCAGTCATTGGTACGTGATCCTTTGGCTGATCCTTATCTACTGGGAATATCATCAGGGGCATGTGCGGGAGCGGTGTTTATGCTCCTCTGAATAAGTGACCTATAGTAGTAAAGCACAGACTCATCCCAGGCAACGATATAACTGAAGAGCCGGATGCGGTAATTCCGCACGTCCGGATCTGGGTGAGGGCAGCTGGCTGTTCTACCATGACGGCTAGATCAACAAAGGAAATACAAAATAGGTCAATGCTATAATTCAGGTGATTTCAAAAAATACGTTAACGAAAATATGAAAGATTTGGGGCTGCCCGTTCCTCAAACAGTGTTTGACGACTTCAATGCAGCCGCAGCGGATGTCGGGCTTAGGGCTTGTTTTGGAGACTCTAGGAACGTTAGGTAAAGGAGCGACAATGGCGGAAGTCATTAAGCGACGACGGGTTTAGAGAGATTGAAAGTCGCGGCTTCCTCGCTTCTTTTTATGTTGGTGCAGTCATTGGAGGTATAGTTGTAGCGAGTGGACGCTGACTAGGTTGTGGTAGCCGGTTTGGTCTGCGCGGCTTTGGCGTGGCTATTTTCCGTTTACTTTCAAAATAGTGCCTTTACAATTAGGCTCGCTATATTTGGTATTGCAATTATAGCGAAGCCGACTTACAAGAAATATCTGGGCAGGGATAAGTAACCTAACAAAAAGCTTCGCAATATGAGCCGGTGAGCTTGGCGTTATGTGTTGAAAAATATCTTTAAAACTTAAAAAGAGCCAAAAGAAATCGCTATGAAAATTTCGTATAAAGTTCCATTGCTAGCATCAATTGTTATTCTTGTCGGTTTTTCAATATTAACGTTTGTTCTCTATACCGTAGAGCGCGATTCTCTATATGAAACAGTTACAAAATCTGCCCTGGAAAGTTCGCAAGCAGTCAGCAATCAGGTCACAGGCTGGTTAGAGAAAAAACTTGCTTTAATTGATTTGATGAGCGGCTACATTGCGGAGGATTATAGTGTTGAGAAGATACAGGAGGTGATGGCTAATCCCTTGCTTAAAAATGAATTTTCGTTGATTTTTGGTTGTCTGGAGGAAGATGGTAAACCACTCTCGAATTCATCAAGTTGGTTCCCCGGCGAAACCTGGGATGGTAGAAAACGCTCATGGTATCTGCAAGGACAAAAGAGTGTATACGCTGTATTCACTCCGCCCTATGTAGATTCGGCAACGGGAAGATTGCTGTTATCGGCGGTGGGTCGTATCGAAGACAAGACTGCTTTCAAGGGAGTTTTTGGCGGGGATATAGAATCGTCAACCGTCGCCAGGGTTGTCAATAGTATCAATTTTAATAAAAAAGGATACGTATTTTTACTGGATAAAAACGGTGCTGTTATCAGCCATCCAACAGAATCCTTTAACGGCAAAACTATTACCACTATTTTCCCAAATATCGCCAAACCGGCAGTAAAGAAAAAGTTTATTGATGCCACTTTTCAGGGAAAGGACATGTTAGTGAAATTCATTCCCGTTAAGCTTCAAAAACGAGATACAGACTGGTTAATTGCTGTTGTATTAAATAAAGGAAAAATACTGAAAGAGGCTGATCAGGTAAAAAGCATCGCTATTATTGCAACCATTTTAAGCACATTGGCTGCTTCTCTTGTTCTCTACTTTACCATGGCAAATCTGTTGCTTAATCCACTCAAAGAATTTGCAGAAGCAACAAAGCAGATCAGTCTTGGAAAATTATCAACCAAAATCAAGAATACAGAGCGTAACGATGAAGTTGGTTTGCTCTCTAAAAACTTCAATGGCTTTATAGAGAAACTACAAGCAATCATTAGCGAGGTAAAAAATGGTACGGTCTCTCTTGCCTCTTCATCCTCTCACCTTACAAACGTCTCGGACAGCTTGTCAGAAGTGGCAGGACAAGCCGCAGAACAGGCGACATCTGTTGCCTCCGCCACCAAGGAGATGAGCCAGAATTTTCATAACATTGCGGCAGCAATGGAACAATCCTCAACCGGCGTAGCTACCGTTGCCACCGCTTCCGAAGAAATGACTTCGACAATTGACGAGATTTCTGCCCAGACCTCCAGAGCAAAGGAAATTTCAGGTAAGGCGGTTGCCCGTTTTTCCAAAACAAAGGAAAAAATGGATGTACTTGGACAAGCGGCATCAGAGATCAGCACCGTAACGGAAGTCATCACTCAAATTTCCGGACAAACTGACCTGCTTGCCCTGAATGCCACCATCGAGGCAGCACGGGCGGGAGAAACAGGTAAAGGCTTTGCCGTTGTTGCAAGCGAAATCAAAGAACTTGCCAAGCAGACCGCAGAGGCGACTATCGACATTAAAAACAAAATTAGCGAGGTGCAATCGACTACCGACAGTACCCTAGTCGATATGAGTGATATTCGCGGTGTGGTGCAGGAAGTCAACGGAATCATTCTAACCATTGCCTCTGCCATCGAACAACAGACCGGGGCGGCATTGGAAATTTCGAGCAACAGTGCACAGCTGGCGACAGGTATCACCGAAATCAACGGCAGTATCTCGCAAAGTTCCGTGATGGTGAACGAGATTGCCGGCGATGCCAATAAAATGAGTACTGCCGCCAGTGATGTACATAAGAACGGACGTACTGTCGCGACAAGCGCCAGAGAGTTACAAGAGCTTGCCGGACGCCTGCAAAAACTGGTAAGTCATTTTACCGTTTAAGTCTAAAAATCACAGGTATATAAATCAGTGGTATGTGGATGGTCAACCATGTTTGCACTGTTTTTTTATTTTGCCGGTGAGATGTACTTGTCACTGGTGAGCTGGTTTATGGGCTTTTTACCGGGAATAGCTGTCTAAAATAGGTTGACATGTTCCGGGTTTGGCCTGCCTGTCTTTCTCGCCTCGATGATTCCCCTTGTCAATCTGGTCGTTATTCCTGCCGCTGTTTGCGGTGCCACCCCTGTGTGTCAACCTAGACGTGGACAGTAGCTGTCCGAGATAATGTAATATTGAGGGCCCAGGTTGAGAGACGAAATCATGCCTAAACCAGAAACG
>PDSQ01000082.1 GCA_002747055.1 Gammaproteobacteria bacterium | reverse complement strand
CGCCTGGTGACTTTTTGTGCCTGGAAATATAAAACAATTCAGTGGGATTGATTGCAAAACCCGCTTGAGGTAGAATTTATTTTTTCGCCGACAATCCGGTAAATTGCCGAGGATAAAAAATTGCGGCCCAAAATGAACTGCTGTCAATGGGGTATGGCAACCCCGCTTATGCAAGAATACCATGATCAGGAGTGGGGCGTGCCGGTTCATGAGGATCGCAAGTGGTTTGAATTTTTACTTCTTGAAGGGGCCCAAGCCGGACTCAGCTGGTCAACGATATTAAAAAAACGCACCGGTTACCAAGAAGCTTTTGACAATTTTAACCCCGAAAAAATCGCTCGTTATTCCAAAGGCCAAGTCGCCACCCTGCTGGCCAATCCTGGCATCATACGTAACCGGCTCAAAGTCCAGGCCGCCATCACCAATGCCCGGGCGTTTTTAGATATTCAGGCCCTCTTCGGCTCGTTTGACGCCTACATCTGGCGATTTGTCGATGGGACACCCATCCAAAATCATTGGAAAACAGAGAATGAGCTACCAACCCGAACGATCCATTCGGATGCCGTAAGCACGGATTTGAAAAGAAGGGGCTTTAAATTTGTCGGTACCACCATCTGTTATGCCCTCATGCAAGCCACGGGAATGGTAAATGACCACATAACGAATTGTTTCCGGCATGACACAATCAAGGCCTTGAGTGCAAAAGGCGCCTGACCCCATCGTCCTCGAACGCTATTGATGTCATCCCATCCAAAGATCATGTTTTTAAAGAGAAGAACCGTGTCCCCTAAAAAACATCCCCTCGCATCCGTCATACCGATTCGTCTCCTTCTTATCATCGCTTGTCTGATGATCAGTGCCGGTTGTGAATCCCTGCGGTACTATGGGCAGGCGATTCATGGGCAAGTGGATATTCTTGCCCGACGGCGACCCATCAACCAACTTTTGATCGAACCGGATACCCCTGAAACGTTAAAAATGAAACTCAGACACGTTCTCGATATTCGCGAGTTTGCAAAAAATGAATTGCACCTGCCCGTGGCAGATCACTACCTCAGCTTTGTGGCGCTCGAACGCCCCTAT
>PDSQ01000083.1 GCA_002747055.1 Gammaproteobacteria bacterium | reverse complement strand
CAGCAAGACAATCAATGCCGGAGCAAAGAAAAGATCGGCAAGAAGCGCGCCGGTAAAGGCAACGCCAAAGATCATCCCCAGTTTATAGAAGCCAAGAATAGAGGAGAACAACAGTACTCCGTTGCCGATAACAAGCACAACGGTTGTCTGGGTCAGCGGCCGGCCAACAGAGAGATAGGTACGCCGCAGGGCCTCACTGTAATTTCCCAGACATGAAAATTCCTGACGAAAACGGGTAAAAAAATGGATAGTATCATCCACTGCCACGCCAATAATCACCGCCGCAAAACTAATGGTAATAATATCGAGATAGGTGCCAACCAGCCCCAGAGATCCCATCGTCAGGAACACCGGGAAGATATTGGGGATCATACTGAGCAGGCCAAGTTTTACCGAACGCAATACCACCATCATTACCACAGCAATGGTAACAAGAGCCGCCAGAAAACTGCGCCGCTGCCCCTGATAGAGGACATCATTTAACTCCAGATAGCGAAACATCGCACCGGAGACAACCACCTCGACGGTATCACCGAAAAGGGTTTCTATATCACTGGTTATCTCGTCCACCAGCCTGCGGGCAGCGGCAGTATCAAGGGATGGGGATTTTATCGTAACCCTGACCAGATCATAGGAAAATCCCACCTGTCGATCAAGCGTATCTCCGCCTGAGCTCTCATAGAGAAAAAGATACTGGGCAACAGCCTCAGCGCTCTCCGGCAGAGAGTAATGGCCTGGATCATTACTATGCAGCGCTCGCCGCATCTGTTTGATAATGGTGGTGACAGAGGTCGCTTTGGTCACCACATCATGCTTTTCCGCATTGTGCATCAGAGTATCAATCTTCTGCATAAACTCAGGATCATCAATGCCGGACTCCCTGCCGGTATTGATAAGGAACTCCAGAGTTGAGTCGTTGGCCATACGTTCATCCAGCAAATCAAGAATATCGCGCAACCGCTCCCCCTTGGCAACAAGTTTACTGGTATAAGACTCCACCTGCATATCCAGATAGCCAACAAAGGTAAGCAGCATTACTGCCGCAAAACAGAAAACAATGGTCTTTGGTCGAAATACCACCTGATAATGA
>PDSQ01000008.1 GCA_002747055.1 Gammaproteobacteria bacterium | reverse complement strand
AACAGCCAAGGTTGGTGTAAAAACGAAACGAATGAAGGCAGGCTGGGATAATAAATACCTGCTTAAAATTATTGGGATGATTTAAGCCCGATTGCCCTGCACCCCTCTTCAATTGATCAATAATCAAACAACAATAATGGCATTTCGCCTAATTATCGAGATTTATTCTTATTAAGAAAGGTTATATCAGGCAAATGATTGACAAAATATACCAGCATTTTATAGTGCTTTTGGAAGTTCCTGTCGCACAGCAATGCGATGAAAAAAAACCCTGTTATTTTTTTAAGGTTTTTTCTCAAAACCTACGGAAATATAAATTAGTTGTTAATTATTTTCGCAAATTGAAATGGGGTTCATGTGCCTGCGCATATTTTGTTGGGGGCATCCAAAACATATCGAACTAACCGACTAAAGTCTTATGACTGTATTTCATAAATTTGTCATAATGCGGTTAGTTTCCGAACAATCAGAATAGGAGAGCAGCATGTCTGAAAAAACTGCACAGGTATCGGTGTACGGTAATACTGTAGATCTTCCCGTATACGCCGGCACAGATGGTCCTGACGTTATCGATATCCGGCCTTTATCCCAGGAGGGAATGTTTACCTACGACCCGGGCTTCGTTTCTACAGCAAGCTGTGAGTCTCAGATTACATACATTGATGGCGACAAAGGAATTCTGCTGCATAGAGGCTACCCAATCGAGCAGCTGGCTGAGCACTCAGACTACTTGGAAGTCTGCTATCTGTTACTTTACGGCGAGCTTCCCTCTAAAGAAGAATCGGAAAAATTCCGCACTATCGTTAAACGGCACACAATGGTGCATGAGCAATACTCGCACTTTTTTAATGGCTTTCGTCGAGACGCTCACCCGATGGCCATTATGTGTGGTGTCGTCGGTGCATTATCTGCATTTTACCACGATACAATGGATTTCTCGGACAAAGAACACCGGGAAATCGCCGCTTACAGATTAATTTCGAAAATGCCGACGCTTGCTGCCATGAGTTACAAGTATTCCATAGGGCAACCTTTCATATTTCCGCGCAATGATCTGGATTACGCAGAAAACTTTTTACACATGATGTATGCGACACCGTGTGAAGAATACAAGGTCAACCCTATATTGGCAAAAGCCATGGACAAAATATTCCTGCTTCACGCCGATCACGAGCAAAACGCTTCGACCTCGACAGTACGACTGGCCGGCTCCACGGGGGCCAACCCGTTTGCCTGTATCGCATCAGGGATTGCCGCTTTGTGGGGGCCTGCACACGGTGGCGCCAACGAAGCGGTACTTAACATGCTGAACGAAATTGGCGATGAGTCAAGAATTCTCGAATTCATCAAGAAAGCCAAAGATAAAAATGACCCATTCAAGCTAATGGGCTTTGGTCATCGTGTTTACCGAAATTTCGACCCTCGTGCCAAAGTGATGAGGCAATGCTGTTACGAAGTGCTTGGGGAATTGGGACTCGAAAACGACCCACTATTGAAAATGGCCCAAAAACTCGAAAAAATCGCACTGGAAGATGAATACTTTGTTGAGAAAAAACTTTATCCCAACGTTGATTTCTACTCAGGCATTATTCTCAAAGCAATTGGTATACCAACATCCATGTTTACCGTTATTTTCGCCATGTCACGAACCGTCGGCTGGTTTGCGAACTGGGACGAAATGATCAGCGGCGACTATCGTATCGCACGCCCTCGTCAACTCTACACAGGCTACACCAAGAGGGATTACCCGATTA
Source organism: Gammaproteobacteria bacterium (assembly GCA_002747055.1). GTDB lineage: Bacteria > Pseudomonadota > Gammaproteobacteria > Pseudomonadales > Oleiphilaceae > LZORAL124-50-18. The sequence goes on along the minus strand of PDSQ01000008.1, from coordinate 44,003 downwards.
AGTAGCATCATTCTCAAAAAAAAGGGCCACTCAGGGCTCTTTTTTTTGCCTGAAAGCAGGCACACAGGTTACCACTCAAACCAAGTCGCCACATTTTTGAGGAAAGAAATATGCTCAGGAATATTACATTTATCGGGCTGGGCGTGATGGGTTTTCCGATGGCCGGTCATCTGGCCAACAGCGACCACCCTGTCACGGTTTATAACAGGACATTTGCCAAAGCGAAGCGATGGAGTCAAATCTATTCTGGAACAGCCTGTGAAGATGCAAAAGAATCCGTGAAAAATGCCGACGTGGTCGTATCCTGCCTGAGTGATGACCAGTCATTAGTAGACATGTTTCTAGGCGATAACGGTCTTTTACCTATCATTCCGAAGAAAGCCACACTCATAGATCACACAACAGCTTCAGCTGAAATTGCGAGGACACTCTACGCAAAATCCAAGGCACTCGACATATACTTTATTGATGCTCCGGTTTCGGGCGGAGAACAAGGAGCGATAAATGGCGGGCTAACCACAATGTGTGGTGGCGAACGGTCTGCTTTCGATAACTGCAAAGAAATAATGGCCTGTTATTCTCAGGCAGTTACGTTAATGGGACCCAGTGGTGCAGGTCAGCTGACCAAGATGGTAAACCAGATCACCCTGGCCGGGCTGATTCAAGGGCTGGCAGAAGGACTGCATTTTGCTGAAAATGCCAAGCTGGATCCAACCAAAGTAATTGAGGTCATTGCCAAGGGGGCAGCTCAATCCTGGCAAATGGATAACCGCCATAAAACCATGATCAAAGCCGAGTACAACCACGGATTTGCAGTTGAGCTTATGAGAAAAGACCTCGGAATTTGCCTTGCTGAGGCAAGAAAAAACAATAGCACACTCCCCGTCACCGCTTTGGTAGACCAGTTCTATTCAGACATTCAAGCCCTGGGTGGAAATCGGTGGGACACATCCAGCCTGTTGGAACGGCTGAGAAAAAACATCCACAATTCAAGCTAAACCCGAACCAAACCAGCAAAAGCCGCAACAAAGTGCGGCCCTGCGACTAAATTCGATCATTTTTTCTTTTTTCCCTGGCGAGTGACCCAAACACCATTTTCATAATGGGCCGACCAACCTGTCGCCTTGCCAGCCACTTCAGTCATCAAATACTGTTTCTGGTTTTTGCGACTAAAACGAATAACCGATGGATTGCCCACACCATCCTGCTGGGGCCCACTAAAAAGAAAACTGTATTTTGGATCTATTTCATGCTTGTGAGGTAACAGTTCCTCCAGTAAAGGCGCCCTGGTTTCTCGATTCTTCGGAAACTTACTCGCCGCCAAAAACATACCACTGGCACCATCACGCAGAACATAGTGATCATCGACCTTGTCACAGGCCAGTTCAGGCATATCGACCGGATCCATCTTTGGTGGCGCTGGCTGGCCATTTTTGAGTAGTTTGCGTGTATTCGAACAGCTGGCACTGGTGCAGTCAAAATACTTGCCAAATCTCCCCGTTTTGAGCTGCATCTCTGAACCACATTTATCGCACTCCAAAACAGGGCCGTCATACCCTTTGATCTTGAATACACCTTCTTCTACCTCATAGCCCTGACAATCTGGATTATTGCCACAAATATGAATTTTTCTTTTTTCGTCAATAAGGTAGCTATCCATCGCCGTCTCACAGATTTTACAACGATGTTTAGTCAAAAGAAGCTTGGATTCTCCCTCATCATCCTCGTCAGCTCGCACGGCATCGTCACCCGGAATCAGGTTCTTGGTATTCTTACATCTTTCTTTGGGCGGCAAAGCATAGCCGGAACATCCTAGAAACACCCCGGTACTGGCAGTTCTGATCTGCATTGGTCGGCCACAAACCTCACAGGGGATATTGGTTTCGACAGGCAAATTGGCTCGCATCCCATCATTCGCCGCTTCAGCCTTGACCAGCTTGGTGGTGAAACCTTGATAAAACTCGTCAAGCAGTCTTTTCCAGTTCTTTTCACCACGGGCGACATCATCCAAAAGTTCTTCCATCCTGGCAGTAAAACTGTAGTCCATCAGATCGTCGAACGATTCAACCAACCTATCCGTGACAATATCACCCATTTTTTCAGCATAGAACCGACGGTTTTCCAATCGGACATAGCCTCTATCCTGAATGGTGGAAATGATAGAGGCATAAGTGGATGGTCGGCCTATTCCCCTTTTTTCCAACTCTTTTACCAGTGCCGCCTCGGAAAAACGTGGCGATGGCTTGGTAAAATGCTGCTTAGGATCCAAACGCTTGAGTAACAGCACATCACCACTTTTCACATTTGGCAACGCCAGGTCATCGTCCTTTTTCATCAATGTCGGCAATGCCCTGAAGTAACCATCAAATAACATTACTCGGCCGCGGGTTTTCAACTCATAATCACCCGCCACGACACTTAGAGTGGTACTGGTAAACCTGGCGTCAGTCATCTGACACGCAATAAACTGTGCACGAATCACCTCGTAAAGCTTCTCGGCGTCTTTTTCCAGCCCTTTAATATTGCCTGCCGAAATTGATACGTCAGAGGGACGAATCGCCTCATGCGCTTCTTGTGCTCCCGCCTTGCTTGAATAAACTCTTGGCGCATCGGGCAAATACTCTCGGCCAAATGTGCCACTGATGAATTCTCGAACAGCAACAACCGCATCGGCACTTAAATTGGTCGAATCAGTTCGCATATAGGTGATATAGCCCGCTTCGTACAGGCGTTGTGCCAGCATCATTGTTTTTTTTACACTGAAGCCGAGCCGTGTACTTGCCGCTTGCTGCAAAGTGGAGGTAATGAACGGAGCGGATGGACGAGACCGGGTAGGCTTGTCTTCCCGTTTTGCAACGGAGAATTTTTCGTTTTTGAGTGCAGAAAGGTGAGCATCGGTTTCCTGCTTACTCAAGGGTCGAAAAGCATTGCTTTCATATTTCACGACCTGAAGTTTCAGAGGACTTTTATCCCCGGCCTCGGTCTGAGCGAACACCTCCCAATACTCCTCGGGCACAAACGCCCTTATCTCGCGCTCCCTTTCGACAATCAATCTAACCGCCACAGACTGTACCCGACCTGCAGACAACCCACGAGCAATTTTACTCCAAAGCAGCGGCGAGACCATATAACCCACCACTCTGTCCAAAAACCGTCTTGCCTGTTGTGCGTCGACGCGATTGTAGTCAAGATCAGAGGGATCATCGAAAGCCTGGGTTATCGCTTTCTTTGTTATTTCATTGAATACGACCCGCTTATAGCGTTCATCATCACCACCAATTGATTGCTGAAGATGCCAGGCGATCGCCTCACCTTCTCTATCCAAATCTGTTGCCAGATAAATATGATCCGACTTTTCCGCTAACTTTTTTAATTCCGCAACGACTTTTTCTTTACCAGGCAATATCTGGTAATTCGCCGCCCAATCATTGTCGGGATCAATCCCCATACGATTGACCAACTGATCCCGCGCCTTTTTTTGCTTGTATTTCACTTTTTCTTCGGGAGTCATTTTTCTGGTCAACGCTGCTTGTCTGGCTCTCTCTTTAGGATCCGAAGCAGTTTTGGAACCTGCTGTTGGCAAATCTCTTATATGGCCGATACTTGATTTGACAACAAACTCGTTTCCCAAATACTTGTTAATCGTTTTCGCTTTTGCTGGTGACTCAACGATTACCAGTGACTTTCCCATATCAGATTACTTCCAGTTTAGTATTTTTCGGCGATTTAGTTTTTAAGTTGGCAGTTTTTATAGCCTGGTGAAATTAACAGCCAACTCTGCCCTTCGCGACATATATAAGGGGTTGTGACGCAGGGGTCAAGCAATTGGCAAATATTTTTTACAAAAATCAACTACAAAGCACCTATAATTAGCGTCAAGATTGGACATAATTCAACTGGAATGACGCAACTGACATGCTTTATTGGCTTGGCTTCGCTGGATTGACCGCTGTTTTTGTCGCTTCTGTATGCTTAAGTACAATCGCATACAAAAAACAACAAAGAATAAGATACACGAATAATCAAATACGGCAAATACGCAGGAAAATAGACGAATTATCCGAAATCAAAAGCACATTGCTTAAAACAGACGATGAATACGATATCTTGCTATTTCTCCAGCAAAAAATTCTCGCTTACTTAAGTCGAATACACGCATTAAAGCCAAACGCCACAGAAATAAACGAAGAGATCAACAAGGAGGCCTATCATCTTGACAATTATAAAAACGGAATAAGAAAAAACGAAATCCAAAAAGCCGTTGAAAACGACTCTGAAATAAAATCGACAAACATCAGATTGAGCGCCTTGATACGCCTGCTACTCGCCACGGAAAAAATGGGCAGCATCAGTAAAGGCAAATGTGCCGATCTGATTTACCACACCCAAAAACTCAAGCTTGATATAGAAGTCGAGAGCCACCTGAAGCAATCAGAAAGCTATTTAGCCAATGATGACAGGGTGACGGCGCAAACACATCTGAAACAAGCCAAGAAAGCCTTGAGAAGCAGCCCTGTGGAGTACCCCGAAAAAACCCAACAGATAAAAGAGATTTCCGCCCGAATCAAAGCTATTACCAGCCAGATACTAGTCAACGCAAACGTTAACTCAATGCCGGTCTCAGGCCCGGGAATTGGCCAATCTGACTAAAAACAATGCCAAAAAAAACGCAGCCGAGGCTGCGTTTTTTTGGATCAGACTACGATCACTATCAGAGACGTTCCCAAATCGTTGTGGTGCCCTGACCAAGACCGACACACATAGTAGAAACACCAAGTGTACCACCCTTTTGTTCAAGCACGTTCACCAAAGTTGTCGAAATTCGTGCACCGGAACAGCCCAGGGGATGTCCAAGCGCAATCGCACCACCATTCAAATTAGCGATATCATCAGCAACATCGAGCAACTTGAGATCTTTGATTACTGGCAAAGACTGAGCGGCAAAAGCCTCATTCAATTCCCAATAATCGATGTCTTCAACCTTGAGACCGGCTCGCTTAAGCGCTTTCTTGGTAGCAGGCACAGGTCCGTAACCCATTATTGCTGGATCGCACCCTGCCGCTGCCATCGCAATGATCTTGGCTCGTGGCTTAAGTCCCAATGCTTTCGCTCGTTCTGCAGACATCAGAAGCATCGCCGCCGCGCCATCAGTCAATTGTGAAGATGTACCAGCAGTCACTGTTCCACCTTTCGGGTCAAAAGCAGGTCGCAACTTACTCAATGACTCGACTGTTGTCTCTGGACGGATAGTCTCATCCTCTTCGATCAGTACTCGGAAACCGTTATCATCGTGACCTTCAATAGGAACGATTTCGTTTTTGAATCGACCTTCCACAGTTGCTTCGTGCGCCAACCGGTGAGAGCGCGCACCAAATTCGTCTTGCTGCTCTCGACTAATGCCATGCATTTTTGCCAGCATTTCAGCCGTTAGCCCCATCATATTGGATGCTTTGGCTGAGTATTTACTTGCCGCCGGGTTATGGTCGAAACCTTTAGTCATGGGTACGTGACCCATGTGCTCGACACCACCCACAACAAACACATCACCATTACCTACCATAATTGCCTGTGCAGCAGTATGGATAGATGTCATCGCAGAAGCACACAATCGGTTAATCGTTTGCGCAGGTGTAGTATGAGGCAGCTTCGTCAATAAAGAAATCTGACGCGCGACATTGAAGCCCTGCTCCAGCGTCTGGTTAACACAACCCCAAATTAAATCTTCCACTTCATTAGGATCCACTTCCGGGTTGCGTTCAAACAAAGCGTCAATCAATTTAGCTGACAAAGTTTCGGCACGTACGTTGCGGAAACAGCCGTTTTTAGCACGTCCCATTGGAGTGCGGACGCAGTCTATTACGACAACATCTCTCGGGTTTAGGCTCATAAAATATTCTCCATATGGTTATCTGTATCAGCAATTAGCCGAAATACTTCTTGCCCGACTGTGCCATCTCTTTCATGCCGTCTGTAGGCTGATAAAGAGGACCCAGGTCTGCATATTTTTCTGCCAGCTTGCAAAACTCGTCGAGGCCGATAGAGTCGACGTAACGCAATGCACCACCGCGGAATGGAGGGAAGCCAATACCGAAGATCAAACCCATATCAACTTCTGCCGGGGTCTCCACAATACCGTCTTCCAAACAACGGGCAGCTTCGATACATAGAGGAACAATCATTCGGTCGATGATTTCCTCGTCTGTACACTCCTTGGCACCACTCACTGCAGGCTTCAACAGGTCGTAAACAGAATCATCTTTGACTTTCTTCTGTTTGCCTCTCTTATCTAGTTCATAGATATAGAAACCTTTGTCATTTTTCTGACCGAAACGCTCTGCGTTGAACATCACATCTATTACAGTCGTTCCTTCATTTTTCATTCGGTCTGGGAAGCCTTCCGCCATCACTTCACCCGCATGTGCGGCAGTATCAATACCCACGACATCGAGCAAATAAGCAGGACCCATCGGCCAGCCAAATTTTTCCATGATTTTATCAATGCGCTGGAAGTCTACGCCATCACGAACCAGCCGGATAAAACCACCGAAATAGGGGAACAGAATCCGGTTAACCAAAAATCCCGGGCAATCATTGACCACGATAGGTGTCTTGCCCATTGCCTTGGCATAGGAAACAGTGGTTGCGACCGCCTTTTCACTTGATTTTTCACCGCGAATAACTTCCACCAAAGGCATCATATGCACAGGGTTGAAAAAATGCATACCGCAAAAGTTTTCCGGTCTTTTCAGGTTTTTGGCAAGTAGATCAACAGAGATGGTAGAGGTATTCGTGGTCAGAATGGTGTCTTCACGTACTTCAGCTTCGACTTCACGCAATACGGTATCTTTTACCTGGGGATTTTCGACAACAGCTTCTACGACCAGATCAACATTATTGAAATCACCATAGGTCAAAGTTGGTGTGATGTTGTTCAGCACGGTGGCCATTTTATCAGCGGTCATTTTCTTGCGATCAACACGCTTGACCAGGAGTTTCTTGGCTTCACTCAGGCCCAGTTCAATTCCTTCCGGAGCGATATCCTTCATGACAATCGGCGTGCCCTTGAGTGCGGACTGATAAGCGACACCGCCACCCATAATACCGGCGCCCAATACCGCAGCCTTCTTGACCTTAGCTGCCTTGGGTTCAAGATCTTTAGCCGCTTTTTTCAAAGCCTGATCGTTCAGGAACAAACCAATCAGAGACTGAGATGCAGAAGTTTTTGCCATTTTGGCAAAACCCTTGGCTTCAACTTCAATAGCCTTGTCACGAGTCATGCCAGCGTGCTTCTGCATGGTCTTTATTGCTTCAACAGGCGCCGGATAGTTCGGGCCGGCCTGCCCCGCCACAAACCCTTTCGCGGTTTCAAAAGTCATCATGCTTTCCATCGCGTTCAGTTTGAGCTTGCCTGTTTTCTCTTCACGTCTGGCTTTATAGTCGATCTTGCCTTCGGCACACTCTTTTACCAAGGCAATGGCCGCGTCTATCAGTTTCTCCGGGCCAACAACAGCATCGACCGCGTTACATTTGAGTGCTTCTTCAGGCTTGTATTCCTTGCCCATACAAATCCACTCAATGGCATAGTCAGCACCAATCATTCTGGACAAACGTACTGTTCCGCCAAAGCCGGGGAAGATACCCAACTTGACTTCAGGCACACCAATTTTTGCAGCGGTTGACATCACTCGATAGTCAGTTGCCAGACACATTTCACAACCACCACCAAGAGCGATGCCGTTTATTGCCGTAACTGTGGGGAAAGGAAGATCTTCAATATCACTGAAAATCCTGTTTGCTTCCAGGTTGGTCGCAACAAGTTCATCTTCGGGGCCAGAAAACAGTTCAGTAAATTCTGTAATATCTGCACCTACGATGAAACAGTCTTTGGTACTGGTTACAACCAGTCCTTTTAGCCCTTTTGCGGTTTTTAAAGCATCAGTAGCGGCACGCAATTCTTCAATAGTCAGTCTGTTAAACTTGTTAACAGATTCGCCTACCAAATCAAAGTTTAGCTGAGCAATTCCGCCTTCGATTTCTTTGACCGTGATGGCTTTACCTTCGTAAATCATCCAGTGTTCTCCAAGCGTTATTCGAATGCCAAGTCAACCTCGGCATTTAGTTTGAGTAAACCGATAACAGAAACGGAACGGACAACATGCATACGCTCGTTTGGATCGGGTGTGCAAACGATGTTAAAAAAACAAACATTTGTCAACTGTTTATCCCACCAAGGGCACGCCTCCATTCTTCAAGGTGCCGTTTCGAGTCTGTTCTTTTTACCACTAACTCTTTATATTACAATTGGTTACATTGCCACTTACAATTACGTCAAGAGCAGATTTTTTTTTGTGGAATTGGCGACTAAAATCCTGATTAATGAGTTAACATTCCATCATTAATGATGCATTATAGAGGTCGGAGAGAGTTTAAGTACGACTAAATGTACCAATAAGTACCGTCAGCACTTAAAATAGGTAAGCTAATGTCGGCCAGTCAATACGGCGATGCGCTCTTCAGAAGACACTGCGCAAATAACTGTAGTAAAACCGGTAAAAATTGGAGGCTCTACATGGGACGCATATGTCTCTTTTCATCAAGATTTACAGTAATAAAAATGCTGTTGGTCATCGCATTTTTGCTGGCGAGCGTAGTCAGTCGCGCCGATGAAACACTAATTAGCGACCTGAACAAAATCGTCATCAACAATTACAGCGCTATCAACGCTTTTTATAATTTCGGTGTCAATATCGGTGACAAGGGTCTGGAAGAGGACATTAGACGGGCATTTGCCTCATCGAAAAAAACGTTTTCAACTATCAATAGTGAAACCACAAAAGGTGAAGCTACCGAGGATTACAACGCAGACATTCAGAAGCTCGAATCAGAGTATTCTGCGCTGCGAAAACTTGTCGCCACCAACATGCAATACGTGAAGAAACGGGGATACCCAGACCTTAGGCTGTCAGATGATCTAGCTCGAAAAAATACGGAATTTACCAAACTGGTTGCAATGCTGGAACAAAAAATTAAAACGACCTCAGACTTTACCCTGAACCAGCAAGCCGAATCATGCCGCCAGATTCAACTGGCGCTGGCTCGACTGGTTACCAAGTATTCGGCCAGAAGCACGTCAAATGTAAGCCAAGTATTTCAGGGCAGTGAGACGGATCAGCCAGTCAAGGACACTGTTGCAATCGTAGACCACCAGTTGGCAACGCTGTTAAATAACGGAACAGTCGGTGATGAGGTGAAAAAGCTTTTGAAGTCGGCCGAAATAAAGTGGAAGTTTATTCGAGGTTCGTATTTGAATTACAACGAAGATACAGCCAATTACATAGTTAACTTCAACACAAAAAAAATGATACAAAAACTGACTGAAGCCGAGTCCCTTATTCTGGGAACCTCTTCCAGTTAGACAACTTATCAGACCTCACTTAAGCGACCGGTAGCCTTACGCTCTTGGCTGCTCACTCACTCGCCTATCGGCAATGAGGGCACCCCAGTGAGACACAACATCGTCGATCAACGCTTCGAGCACGTCTTTATCCGCTCTCTCTTGCCAGTAAAATGTCAACCTGGACTGGGACAGGGTCAGTTTGGCAATATGGCTGGCATAGTTACTCAACTGATGCGCCAAAACAGATGACTGGTCACTGTCGATATCGATAGACAACACAACCTTCCAGCCACCAGGGCCGGCCGCATCTGACAACAACTTTAACTCAAAGGGGCGCGATTTGGCCAAACCGAGTTTTTCAGCCGAAATCGAGTAAGCTATATATTGTTCTTCACCACTTAAATCCTTATCCGTATCGTAAACGTACCTCACTTCAAAACCTTTCTGAATAGCGATATTTCTCAACATCATTTTTTTGCGTTCTGCTGGTGAAGGCATGATCCAGAAAATCGACCCCAATACCGCCAAAACAATACTTACAGCGACTAAAAACGACACACATGACCCCCTTTTAAACTATAAGACAACGCCAACACAATTTCTTTCGGCAAACCGAATTGATCCAACACATGGTCAAGAAAGACAAGATACGTTAGTGTTGAAATACGAATAATGTCAACCGTTTCCGGTGGAGGTAATCAACCATGGCGTACTATCGAAATATACTGGCTGCTGTTGACCTCAATGACGAGAGTAATGTCGTTATCTATAAAGCAACAGAGCTTGGCAATCTATATTCAGCTCCGGTAAGCATAGTGCATGTAATCGAACCACTCGGATACGCCTATGGCGGCGATATTCCAGTAGATCTCACTGAAGTGCAACAACAGCTCCAAGAACATGCCAAACAACAATTGATTGCCATAGGGAAGCAGTTTGACATCTCGGAAAACTGCATTCACATCATCATCGGGCGACCGGATACAGAGATCCACCGACTCGCCGAAGAGAAAAATTTTGACTTGGTTGTGGTCGGTAGCCACGGCCGCCACGGATTGCAGTTGTTAATGGGGTCAACCTCAAGCGGCGTTTTGCACGGAGCTTCCTGTGACATTTTGGCTGTCAGGCTACACAAAGAATAGGATGCATTTTCGATATTAAGGTGAACTCAGAGGATGGTCACATCCTCTTTTTTATTCGGCCAATGCCTCCAGCTCAACCCAACGATCCAACAAACCCTCCAATTCAGATTCCGCATCGGCAAGTTGAGAAAGAGTATCTGAAACATCTTCGTGTGCTTTTTGATAAAACGAAGGGTCTGCCACCGTTAACTCTAAATCCGCTTTTCTTTTTTCAACGATTTCGATTTGTTCAGGTAAAGACTCTAGTTCCAGTTTAAGTTTATAGCTGAGTTTTACGGCTCGTTTTTGCTGTGACCGACCGGAAGGTGCCGGATCTGATATTGCTTCCCCAACACCTTCATTGGCGGCTTGGCTCACCCTGTCCCGGTTTCGTTCTGAAGGGAACCCCCGCCCCTGTCTAACCCAATCAGCGTAGCCCCCCACATATTCCTGGACCAAACCGCCAGCCTCAAATGCGATGGTACTGGTTACCACGCTATCCAGAAAATACCGATCATGGCTGATAATGATGATTGTGCCTTCATAGGAGGTAAGCGCGTCTTCCAGCAACTCCAGGGTTTCTACGTCAAGATCGTTCGTTGGCTCATCCAAAACCAGCACATTCGACGGCTTGCTGAACAGCTTGGCCAATAGCAAACGGTTCTTTTCTCCTCCAGAAAGTGCCGAAACCGGCGTCCTGGCCCGCTCCGAGGTAAAAAGAAATTCATTGAGATAGCCCATGACATGCTTGGATTTACCATTGATGTCAATAAACTCGCGTCCTTCCGAAACATTGTCTGCCACCGATAACGTACCATCGAGGGCATCGCGACTTTGATCAAAATAAGCCACTTCGAGGTTTGCTCCTTGTTTAACCATGCCCCTTACCGGCTTGAGAGATCCCAACAGCAGCTTTATCAGTGTCGATTTACCGCAACCATTCTCACCGATCAGGCCAACTCGATCTTTCCGCATAATTGTGGTACTGAAACCCTCGATCACCATTGCAATTCGTTGACTGCGCTCGATACGCAACTGCTGCAAAGCCCTCACCCGCCCCTCATTTCTAGTACGCCGTGCCTTTATCCCCTTGCGGATCCACTTCTCTTCGTCTGATAACTTTTTATCAAACAGCGCATTCCTGCGTGCTTCCTCTTCCAACCATTTTTGCTTGCCGGTTAGATACGCATCATATGAACCATCCCACTCGGTAAGAAGCCCCCGATCCAACTCGATAATCTTACTGGAAAGAGCGCGAATAAATGACCGATCATGACTGACAAACAATACCGCGCCACGAAAGCTTTTTAACTGGCCTTCCAACCATTTAATCGCTGGAATATCGAGGTGGTTGGTCGGCTCATCCAATATCAATAGATCAGGATCTGCCACCAACGCCTTGGCCAACAATACCCGGCGTTTCCAGCCACCTGACAAATCGGCCATTCTGGCATCTTTCGGCAGCGACAACTTTTCGATAATGATATCGACCTGGTTATTTAGCGACCAACCGTCTACCGTTTCAATCTGGTGCTGAATGTTAGCCAGTTGACCGATCGCCTGATCCGTCATTTCTTGCTGGGACAGATGATGGTAATCCGACAGCAACTTGCCTACTCCTTCCAGGCCGCTGGCAACCACATCAAAAACGTCACTGTCATCCTCGGCGGGCAATTCCTGCTGCAATACGCCAATTTTAATCCCGGACATTCGCCAAACCTGGCCAGAGTCGGGTTTGATATGATCGCACACCAGGTTCAGTAACGAACTTTTACCTTCACCGTTTCGTCCCAAAAGGCATAGCTTTTCACCCGGATCGATATGAAACGAAACATCAGCCAATAATGGTTTGACTCCGTAGGCAAGAGAGACTTGATCAAATGACAATAGGGGCATTACCTTTCCATTCTTGTAGCGAATACGGTTTTCTGAACCATTATTAAAAAGCAGCTAATTCTAGCTGATTTTACCGACTATTATCACGGAGTTTGCGCTTTGTCTTTTTCCGGCAAAAGTTACAAGACGCAATCGGCGAGAATTACTCGATCGAAGAAGGGCGCATTATATTCAAACATACAATGCAAGGGGCCAGTGTCGATGAAGCAATCGAAATATACCACCGGCACGTCAAGACGCGCAAAAAAAAATGGCACAATATAATACAGGTGGTGAAATAGCACTGTTTTAGCTTATCGTCAACCCAAGATGGATCAACCGGTTCACAATCGTCGTTTTTACAGTTTTTATTTTTCAGCTACTTGTTTTATATAGGATTGAACCTCAACAGCCAGCTCATCTGGCTGAAATTTGGATAGAAAACCATCACACCCAACTTTCTCGACCATCGCTTTATTGAACCCGCCACTTAACGACGTATGCAGCACAATATACAGTTCTTTCAATTTTGGATTATTTCTTATTTCAGTCGTCAGCCGATAACCATCCATTTCCGGCATTTCAGCATCGGTAATAAGCATCAACAATTCATCATAGATATTGTCGACACGGTCAGACCAACTCGTTAACAAATTATAGGCTTCCAGACCATTCGATGCGGTAATGACATTGAGCCCAAGTTTTTCCAACGTCCTCTTCGCCTGAGCGATCGCCACTGGAGAATCATCGACGATTAAAATACTCTTACCAGAAACGCAGTCCATAATGTTCTGATCGACCACACCTTCGGAAACGTCTGTACTGAAATGAACAATTTCTGCCAATACCTTTTCCACATCAATTATTTCAACCAGTTGATCCTCATATTTGGTGATTGCGGTCAAATAGTGTGAACGACCCGCACCCTTAGGAGGCGATTGAATATCTTCCCAATTCAGATTCACTATACGGTCAACCGCACCAACCAAAAATGCCTGAACACTTCGATTGTACTCAGTGACAATGATGGTCGAGTTCTCATCTGCCCGAATCGGAGGCATTTTAATTGCCATACTCAAATTTATTACCGGCACAGTGTTACCTCGCAAATGGGTAACACCGGAAACAATGGGGTGCCGATGCGGCATCAAAGTAAGGTTTGGTAGTTTCAACACTTCCTGCACTTTAAATACGTTAATCGCAAAAATCTGCTGCCCAACCAACCTGAACATCAGAAGCTCTAATCTATTCTCACCTACAAGCTGCGTCCGCTGATCGACGGAATCCAGTACACCGGCCATTTGACTCTCCAAAACTATTTGGTTACTCCTCAGCAGAGTTTAGACCAATCGTGAAATTTTGAAAGGAAGTCTACGTGCTTAAAATTGCCGACAAACTGGCTCAATGACAGATAAGAGGCCAATGTCCCATGAGTTGAGTTACGGAATATTTGATAAAAACACTTCAAGCATAGTACGGACAGATCTGTAACCTATCGGTTTAACGAAGATCAATCCGTTCAGCTAAAGAAGTATGAGGCTTTTTGAAACTGGAGCGGGAAACGAGATTCGAACTCGCGACCCCAACCTTGGCAAGGTTGTGCTCTACCAACTGAGCTATTCCCGCAATATGGCTCCAGGTTTGCGATCCACCAAAAACAGGTTGCATCCAAACTGGAAATTGAAATGATCTTTCATGTTAGAATCCGAAACCAGAAAACCAATACGTTTTCCAATCTCCTCAATGAAAGATGCGGGGTATTATATTGATCGACTTTTAAGGATGCAAGAGAAAACTCAAATTATTGGAAATAATTTCAAGATTCGGCAACCTTACCAAGAAAGTCTTTTATTTCAAAAAGTTATTTTAGAAACTGATTCATGGCTACAACAATTGACTCTATCCAAATTGACACTTTGAGCGCGATATTATACTTTTCATTCAAGCAACCGAACAAAATCGACCTACCGCCTGGAGACCCGGGAGTATGCAGTGCTCAGCTATCGCCAGGCATTATCTGACTACATTTTTTTCCGTTGCCCTGCTGGCTTTTTCATGCCTTACGCAAGGCGCCAGCAGTACAACCACGCAGACGTTCCAAACCTGCGGCATTATCGCCAGCGAACTCCTAACCAGTGCTCAGCTATTTCAAAAAGGCATTCCGCTCACCACTTTGTACGATAGCCTGCCAGCATTGACACCGGCAGGTAAAAAACGGCTCGATGCAACATACAAACAAATCCAGGAAAATGGTTTGATTGCAACCTACTCTGTAATAAACTCCCGCTTCGCGAAATGTGCCAAGTCGGTTTTCGCAGAACGAGGCAAGCCATCTCACACCAGCCCGGATTTGCTTTTTTATTACTGCGCTGGAGAGAATAAACTCCGCTACGAGTATATTCTGGCGCTTTATGCCAATGTTGAGCGAAAAGAGCTTCTTGCAAAAGTCCATAAAAGCAAACTGAAACTCGCCAGTTTTATGTACGACCTCAACGAAAACGAAGGCACTCTAGCCACTTTTGACTTCTCGGCGACAGAATTGAAAAAATGTATGAATCGATAAAAACCGACACCAATCATCAAATGGAAGTTTTCAACCATTTTCTATTGACATCAACAAACCCATTCCCTAGTATACGCGCCACATTGAATGACCTGAACCAGTCAAAGTCCCATTCGTCTAGAGGCCTAG
Organism: Gammaproteobacteria bacterium; assembly: GCA_002747055.1. Classification (GTDB taxonomy): domain Bacteria; phylum Pseudomonadota; class Gammaproteobacteria; order Pseudomonadales; family Oleiphilaceae; genus LZORAL124-50-18. The sequence goes on along the minus strand of PDSQ01000008.1, from coordinate 28,918 downwards.
GACACCGCCCTTTCACGGCGGTAACAGGGGTTCGACTCCCCTATGGGACGCCATCTTAAACGCCGTGACATTTGCCGGAGGCTAGTACCTCCGCTGTCGCCGGGCAACCAATAACGCAGACAACAAGCACTGATAACCGATCCGTCGAGTTCCAACAAAAACCGAACACCATTCAGATTTTTGGTCTATTCTTAACAGTGCCTTATGTGAACACCCAAAACCATCACCAGCCTGAATTCATTCCAGGCAACACGGTTTGATGTCCACTCACTGTATTTATCGGCAACTATGGCCAAACTGTTAACACGTATAGCAACCTTCAGAGAAACTTCGCCGCTATCATTTCGAATGCTGGCGTACATTATTATCTCTAGTTCGATATTCACTATCCTTGCCTCTGGAGTCCAGATCCATTCGGACTACCAGCAGGATATTTCACTGCTTAAAGAACGCTTGCGAGTAATCGAAACCAGCTATATGAACAGCTTGTCACGCAGCCTGTGGTCAGTCGACGAAACATTGTTACACATTCAAATGCGCGGCATTTTAAACCTGCCAGACATCGTCCACTTAAAGATGACCATGTACCCTGATTCCATTATATCCATGGGGCATATTCCGCCTCAGGTTTCGACCGTTGTCCACACCTTCAAATTGAAGCACGAAAGCGGCGAGGTCTACGAGCTTGGTGAATTAACCATTACCGCCAGCCTTGAAAAAATTAACAAGCAGCTTGAACAAAAGATCATTGCCACCCTTACGACTCAGGCATTTAAAACGTTTTTTATTTCAATTCTGTTTTTATGGATATTTCAATATATGGTTGCCCGCCACCTGGGCACCATGGCTGACTACGCGCGAAATCTGGGTATAGGAAGATTGAATATCCCACTTGAGATCGATCGAAAACAAAGGAAGACCAAAGACGAGCTGTCTGACGTAATAGATTCCATCAACCATATGAGACTGCAACTACTGGAGGACCTCCAGCGCCAGGAAGAAGACGCCAAAGAAATTCGCAAGCTTTCCCTTGCCCTGGAACAAAGCGCCTCGTCAGTCATGATCTGCGATCAGAACTGGTGTATCGAGTACGCAAACGCCAAGTTTACTCAGCTTACCGGCTATGATGCCGACAGCATAAAGGGTCGACATCCCAAAGACATTTCCGAAGCTGGAGATACTCGGGATGAAAACGACCACCTATGGGAAAACATTAAACTCCAGGTTCAGCGGGTCGGTATTTGGCAGGGCGAGATGCGCAACACCCGAAAGGCCGGTGACAAGTTTTGGGAACAAGTTACCGTCACTCCAATTAAATTTGGCGAACACATGCCTGCCCAGTATTTGATTCTCGGTGAGGACATCAGTATTCGCAAACACTATGAACAGCAACTTCTGCGCCAGGCAAACTATGATATTCTGACAGGACTGCCGAACCGAATGCTGGCACTGGATCGTTTAAAACTGGCGATGGCGCAGGCCCGTCGAGACGACACTCTGGTCGGTCTCATGTTTCTGGATCTGGACAATTTCAAACACATTAACGATACCATGGGGCATGATGCAGGCGACTCTCTTCTTATCGAGGCATCCAGGCGAATTTCCAGCTGTTTAAGGGGTACAAGTACAGTAGCCAGACTGGGCGGAGATGAATTTCTGATTATCCTGCAATCACTCGAAAAACCGGAAGACTCAGAACAAATTGCCGACAGAATACTGAATAAATTTTCTCCTCTGTTTTCGATCGGTAACCAAGAGGTGTTTGTCAGCACCAGTATCGGTATCGCCATCTACCCGCTGGACAGCGACAGCAGCAGCAACCTGTTACAAAATGCTGATACTGCCATGTATCAGGCAAAAAGTAAGGGCAAGAGTACGTTTCAGCGCTTTTCACCCGAAATGAAAAAACACTCGAAAGAAAGGGTTCAACTGGAAAGCCAATTGCGCAGAGCCCTGGAATTGAATGAGTTCAACCTTTTATACCAGCCCATTGTGAATCTGACCAACGGTAAAGTTGCCGGGGCGGAAACGCTTATCAGGTGGAACAATGCAGCGATGGGGCTTATCGCCCCTGACAAGTTTATCCCTCTGGCCGAGGAAACGGGACTGATTATTCCTGTAGGCGAATGGGTTTTAAAAACAGCATGCCATGACATTAAAATCTGGCGGGATCAAACCCAAAAAAATCTGACCATCGCGGTAAACATTTCACCGCGCCAGTTCCGAGACCCCAACTTTGTAGCCAATGTATTGGCGGTTATCGAACAAAATCAGCTCGATACCACCAATCTGGAACTGGAAATTACCGAACGATTGATTTTGGACGACTCGATCGAAACCTTTGAAATACTCAATTCTCTCGACCAAAAAGGTGTTCGACTGTCTGTTGACGACTTCGGTACCGGCTACTCTGCACTCGGCTATCTGAAGAGCTACCCATTTGATACATTGAAAATAGATCGCTCATTTGTTCGGGATGTAATCTTGGAAGAAGAAGATGCGGCACTGGTGAAAGCCATTATCACAATGGCACACAGCCTTAACCTTAAGGTCATTGCCGAAGGTGTAGAGGAAAAAGAACAACTCGAATTTCTGAAACTCCATAGCTGTGATTATGCTCAAGGATACTATTTCAGTCGCCCGATTGCGGCTGACCAGTTCTCTGAGTGGCTAGTCCAACACCAAAAGCAATCCAATTGATATTCACTTAAGTTAACCCATACCCGTCTCATTACGATATAATGCTACCAAATGAACAACCATCCGCCCAAAACAACTAGGGGAAACAGGATCGGTCGAAAATTAAGGACTCCGGTTTGGCAAAAGCATTACTTATATCACCCACTGCAGAAAATGCAGGTTTAACCTCTATTTGTTTGGGCCTGGTAAGGGCACTGGACAGTATAGGCGTGCGAGTGGCATTCCTGAAGCCGATTACGCAAAGCATTTACAAAGGACAAGGAGTTGACCTTGCCATGCACTTTGTACGTGCAAAAACACAACTCTTGCCCCCCTCGCCACTTGAATACCACTACGCTCAATCTTTAATGAGCCAGAAAAAAAGCGGTGAATTACAAGAGCGTATTGTTGGCCTCTACAACGAGTGCACCAAGACTGCAGATTTGGTAGTAGTAGAAGGCTTGATGCCGGAAAAAAACTCACCCTACGCAACCGCTATCAATGTTCAGATCGCCCGTAATCTGGATGCAAACGTGATACTGGTCGCCACCCCCAAGAACATGCCAGCTGAAGAACTGGACTCCCACCTGGATCTCGCTGCGCGGCATTATGCCTCTCCGGACGAACCGGAAGTTATCGGATGCATTCTTAACAAGGTGAACGAACCGGAAGAGGCGAACCAGAATCTGTATACGCCCGAAGTGCGTTCCTATAAAAAAACCAGATCGTTAGACTATGCGAAACAATGCAAAATTTTCAATGACGATTCATTTCGACTGATTGGCGCGATCCCGTGGCGGACCGATTTGATTGCACCGCGAACCAGTGACGTGGCGAATCAACTGGAAACCATTCCGATTAACCTCGGGGATCAGCTGAGAAGAAGGGTAACCAATATAACAATATGCGCACGCACGGTTACCAACATGGTTGACGCATTTTTGCCCGGAACTCTGGTAGTCACACCAGGAGACAGAGAAGATGTGCTCATTGCAACCTGTATGGCAGCGCTAAGCGGTATACCCCTGGCCGGAATCATTCTGACCGGCAACCTGAATCCCGATCCACGAACACTCAAACTGTGCGGCAAAGCGTTTGATACCGGACTCCCGGTGTTCTCGACCCATACTGACACCTTCATAACCGCTAAAAAACTATCCGATTTGAACACTGAAGTACCTGTTGATGATCTGGAACGAATCGAAACCGCAATGGACGTAATCTCCGATGCAATCGATGCGGAGTGGATAAAGGAGAAGTGTTCCATTTCCCGTGAACCCAGACTTTCGCCCCCGGCATTTCGCTATTTACTGGCAAGCAGAGCAGCGCAGGCAAAAAAAACAATCGTTCTGCCGGAAGGCAACGAGCCAAGAACCATCGAGGCCGCTGCTATTTGTAGCCAGCGCAAAGTGGCTCGCTGTCTGTTATTGGGCAACTCGACAGAAATAAATCGTATCGCCGTAAACCAGGGCTTCGATCTACCCGACGATGTAACCATCATTGACCCTGATACGGTTCGAAATCAATACATAGAAAAAATGGTGGAGCTGCGAAAACACAAAGGCCTCACTCACCAAATGGCTGAAGCGCAATTGGAGGATAATGTCGTACTGGGAACGATGATGGTCGCAACGGGAGAGGTTGATGGCCTGGTATCTGGTGCCATTCATACGACGGCAAACACGATTAGACCAGCTTTGCAGCTGATCAAAACCAGGCCGGGTGCCAAAGTGGTATCGTCGGTATTTTTTATGTGTTTACCGGAACAAGTTCTGGTATATGGCGACTGCGCGGTCAACCCCAACCCAAATACAGAGGAGCTGGCCGATATTGCCATTCAGTCGGCAGAGTCGGCAGAAACTTTTGGTATTACGCCCAAAGTGGCAATGATCAGCTATAGCACAGGGGACTCGGGTTCGGGTGAAGAAGTCAACAAGGTCAAAACAGCCGTGGCCATCGCCCAGAGCAAAAGGCCAGACTTGATGATCGATGGACCGTTACAATACGATGCAGCCGCTATTGCCAGTGTTGCCAGCACCAAAGCACCGAACAGCAAAGTCGCAGGAAAAGCGACAGTATTTATATTTCCAGATTTGAACACTGGCAACACCACCTACAAAGCGGTGCAGCGAAGTGCAAACGTTATCAGCATAGGTCCGATGCTTCAGGGTCTAAGGAAACCGGTCAACGATTTATCGAGGGGCGCTTTGGTCGAAGACATCGTATTTACTATTGCCCTGACTGCGGTGCAGGCGGCACAGCCAACCGAAAGCCCCCAGGAAACCGAAATCGAAAGCACCCGGGAGAGCACCTAAATGCGAGTTCTTCTCGTTGCACGAGACTTTTTGTCTTGCTTGACATTGAACTTCTTTTTGCGGTCAGCAAAAGGATTGTCGCTCGTTTTAAACTCAAATCGTATTGGCGTACCCTTCACCTTGAGCACTTTACGAAAATTATTTGCCAGATACTTTTTATAAGAGTCGGGCAACGCATTGGTTTGGTTGCCATGCACTACCACCACAGGCGGATTGGAACCACCCTGGTGCGCATAACGGAGTTTAATTCTTCGACCACGAACCAACGGTGGTTGGTGATCCGCGACACTATCCTCCAGTATTTGAGTCAACCTGTTGGTCGACCACTTTGCCACACAACTTTCGTAGGCAATATCAACAGACCGATAAAGGCCGCCAACACCGCTACCATGCAGGGCAGAGATCTGGTGCAAGTCGGCATAAGGCACAAAGTTCAACCTTCTGGCAATATCCCTTTTAACCTGATCGCGCTGCTCGGTATCCATGCCATCCCACTTGTTCACTGCCAATACCAGCGCCTTACCCGCATCGATAACAAATCCGATAAGATGCAAATCCTGCTCGACAATGCCATCACGGGCGTCAAACACCATGATGACTACATTGGCATCATCAATGGCCTTGAGCGTTTTTATTATCGAAAATTTCTCGACCGCTTCTTTGACATTTTTCCTGCGCCGGACACCGGCAGTATCAATCAGCGTATAGGGTTTTCCTTGTCGTTCATATGGAATATAAATACTGTCCCGAGTCGTACCAGGATGATCATAAACCACCACGCGATCCTCACCGAGCATACGATTGACAAGTGTCGACTTACCGACATTGGGCCGCCCGACAATGCCTATTTTAACCCCCCTCGCCTCTGCCTCGACTGAATCCGGTTCAGGCAGGTCAAAGTCCTCGAACACCCCTTCAATTAGGGATCTTACGCCACGATTGTGGGCAGCGGCCGCCATCCGCAAGTGTTCGAAACCCAGCCGATAAAAATCGGCGGATGCAATATTCGGCTCCATTCCGTCAATCTTGTTGACAACGAGAATGGTTTTTTTCTGACTGACCCGCAGATGATGAGCGATCATTTCATCTGCCGCCGTCAAACCGGCTTTTGCGTCAACCACAAATAAAACCAGGTCTGCCTCGTCAACCGCCAAAAACGATTGTTTTGCCATCGCATCGTCAATGCCCTGCTCGTCGCCGGAGATGCCACCGGTGTCAATCACGATAAAGGTTCTGTCGTTGACTTTGCCTTCCCCGTATTTCCTGTCCCTGGTCAGACCGGGTACGTCCGCTACCAATGCATCACGTGATCGAGTTAACAGATTAAAAAAGGTGGACTTGCCGACATTGGGTCGCCCGACCAGCGCAATTACAGGTATCATTATTTTTCTCGTATCGTATAGGCCGTTAGCTGGCCGCTGTTGCCATACACATAAAGTATGTCATCATCAACCAAAAGCGGCGCCTGAACGCCATTTGAATCAGCCCTGACCCGGGCTTGAAACTGGCCATCGGATTGCGCCAGGAAATGTACATAACCTTCAAAGTCGGCGACGACCACTAACGTTCTCAATATCGCCGGAGCCGTCAGTTTTCTGTATTTCAGGCCCTCTTGTTTCCAGTTCTCGGTAGAGCTGGTTTTATCGAACGAAGCCACTACACCGTCGCTATCTGAAATAAACAATGCCTGATACCCGGAGCCAACAGCTTTGTGACTGGACGCAGGCTTAGCCCAGTATTCCCTGCCCGTAGCCAAATCGAGCACCTTGACCTGACCCTGAAATGCAACGGCATAAACAAAGCGATCCTGCACGAACGGAGCGCCATCCACATCAACCAAACGTTCTAACTCGGTTCTCCCCCTGGCCAGACCGACAGCGGTATGCCAGACTTGCTGGCCATTCTCTGAATCGAGCACAACCAGTTCGCCATTGGAAAAGCCGGTCGCTACCATCCCCTGTGCTAAGGTGGGCTGTGCTGTTCCCCGAATGGACAACAAGGGCTTGTCCGCACTATACCGCCATTTTTCCTCACCATCGGAAGCGGCATAGGCGGCCAGCTTGCCATCGATGGTTTGCACGTATACCAAGTCACCATCACTCTGAGGCGCAACCAGTGACTCACTACTGAGCGGAACACGAAATCGTTGTTTTAGAAAGTCTGCAGAAAACTCCGTGGTCTCAAGTGGCCCACCGTCCGCAAAACCACCCGCACCCGCACTCCAATCAATTGCCAGTGCAACGAATTCACCATTCTCAGAGGCATAATACAATGATCGACTATCCGCCCCCAAGCCACCGATAACGGTTTCATCCATATCCCATTCACCAACCACCTTGCCTGTTTTTTTGTTCAGCGCAGTGATTTGGCCCGCAACATCGATGGTAAAAATAACGCCACCGAGTATCACCGGTCGCAAAAACAGGTAGCGACCATCCATACCAGAACCCACGTCCTGATGCCACAATCGGGTAATACTGGCCTTCTCGACAATGTCTTCAAGCGCAACGGGTTCTCTCTTTACGCTATCCGAACTGCACGCAGCCAGTCCGAGTATGACGATAGAAAACACCCCCCCTTGCAACCGTAAAAAACGATTGGCCCATTTATTCAATATGTAGCGAAAAACTAACAATGTCAGATGCCTTCCTCTTCTGCCAGATTGGTCAGTTTCATTTCAAGAAGCACGCGAGCCGTGTTACCACTCAACTCCGCTTTGCTTGACTGATAAGCTTCTTCGGCCTCTGACTTTTTACCCATCGCAAACAGAATATCCCCTTTGATTTCCAGATAGGTCGCTCGATAAGCGGCATTCTCGGTCGAACTGACCAAATTCAACGCGTCTTCATACTTTTGTCGCGCCGCGAGTACCCGAGCCAGTCTGCCTTGCGCCAGCGCTTTCAAATCGGCCTCAGCATTTCCCTGAGCAAGCAGCCAGTTTAACTCTGCTTCAGCGTTGTCCAATTGTTTCGACTCAACATAGGTTTTTGCCAACACCAATGCGGCAAGATGCGCATAACCTGAGCCCTCGAAATCGGTCTTGAGCTTTTTACCTAACAACCGGATCGTTGCATCAGACTTTTCTTTTTCGGCTGGATCCATGGCGGAAAACGAAGCTTCCAGAAGTTGTTGGTAGACGGAAGAGGCTTCGTACCGCTTGTTCATTTGCTGGTTTTGATAGGCTTTCCAGCCAAAAATAATCGCCAGAGCCAGACCAATACCTATCAGCAATGAATTGCCGTTATCTTTCCACCACTTTTTAAGCGTGGCAATTTGTTGTTCTTCAGTGCTTTGATAATCCACGTTTTACTCCTGATTACTTTGCTTTCTGTCACTATTTGCGATCGACTAAACCCCAACTCAACCAATCTGATTCAACTTATTCAAAGTAGAGCCAACAATAAGTTTGATTGCCTCGAATCTATCCAGGGTTTGCTGCTCACTGATAAAAAACTGACTGTTTTTATCTTGCCGTAACGGCTTTAATGTCAACTCGCCAGCCAGAAACTCATCTTCGCCAATCAACAAGGCAAGCTTTGCCATACTTTTGTCAGCCTTTTTCATCTGACTCTTAAAACTGCCACCACCACAATGACTCAACACTCTGAGCGGGGCAAGACCTCTTATTTCATCCGCGACATTTGCCGCATAAGCGAGAATTCGTGGATCATCACCCACTGCAGTAACGTAAATATCCACATTGGAGTTGACATCAGCAGGTAACTGATTCCTGGTCTGAAGCAAGAGAACAAGACGTTCAATTCCCATTGCAAAGCCAACGGCTGGCGTTGGCTTGCCACCAAGCTGTTCGACTAAGCCATCAAACCGCCCACCTGCACACACCGTACCTTGTGCACCAAGATCATTGGTCACCCACTCAAACACAGTTTTGCAATAATAATCCAAACCACGAACCAACCGGCTATTGAGCTGATAAGAAATACCGGCACTTTGCAAAAATCTTTTCAAGTTGTCAAAATGAGCCATCGATTCTTCATCGAGATAAGCCATAAAGTCCGGCGCTTCAGCTAACAATTTCTGGGTCGCTTTATCTTTGCTATCCAATATTCGCAACGGGTTTGTTACCAGCCGCTTTTGACTTTCGCTATCCAATTGATCCTTGACACTGTCCAGATACTGAACCAAAACCTCTTTGTAGCGTGCTCTTGACTGACTCGAACCAAGCGAGTTAATTTGCAGCTCGACACGATCCGATAACCCCAGTTTTTGCCATAGCCTCGCGGTAATTCTAATTAGTTCGGCATCGATATCAGGCCCGACAAAGCCAAAACACTCTACTCCAATTTGATGAAATTGACGATATCGCCCTTTCTGAGGTCGCTCATGCCGGAACATCGGCCCGGAATACCAAAGTCTCTGTGTTTGATTGAAAAACAACCCATGCTGTTCGCCTGCGCGGACGCAACACGCGGTACCTTCCGGGCGTAATGTCAGGCTATCGCCATTCCGATCTTCAAAGGTATACATTTCTTTTTCAACGATATCCGTCACTTCACCAATAGAACGCTTGAATAATTCTGTTTGTTCCACTATTGGCATCCTGATTTGTCGATACCCAAAAGAATCCAGCACAGACGCCACTTCGCGCTCAATAAACTGCCAAACCGGGGTATCGTCAGGAAGAATATCATTCATCCCGCGTACTGCTTGTATTTTCGCCAAATCGATAACCTTAATAAAGATATTTGTAGATAAACGCACTCGCACACTGTGAGCACTGAATTAAACTGGCACGTTAAATTTCAGCCACCGGATTTTACAATAATTTTTGGATCCATCGGGGAATTTATCTTCAGACTGTGCTCGACGCCTGCGCTGCGTGTTGCGTCCTCTATCGTATTCGCTTTTTGCCGAATCAGGTGTTCCAACTCAGTGACCAGGGAATCATTGGTCAATTTGTGGTCAGGAATGCCAGAAATGTAAACCAGATTATTGGGGGTACCACCAGTCAAACCGATATCGACTACCTTCGCTTCCCCGGGGCCATTCACTACACAGCCAATAATGGCGACATCCATTGGTGTCACAATATCTTCCAGCCTGGTTTCCAGTTCGTTCATGGTTTTCACGACATCGAAGTTCTGGCGGGAACAACTTGGACACGCGATAAAATTGATACCCTTGGCACGAAGTTTCAAACTTTTGAGAATATCAAATCCTACTTTAATCTCTTCAACCGGATCAGCGGCCAAAGACACACGAATGGTATCTCCAATACCATCCATCAGTAACAAACCCAAACCTACCGCCGATTTCACCGCACCCGAGCGAAAACCACCCGCTTCTGTAATACCCAGATGTAGCGGCTGTTCGATCTGAACGGCTATTTTGCGATAGGCGGCGACTGTCATGAACACATCAGAAGCTTTCAGACTCAATTTAAAATCCTGAAAAGAGTGACGATCCAGAATATCGACATGACGCATCGCTGATTCTACCAACGCATCCGGCGTAGGTTCACCGTACTTTTTCTGCAAGTCTTTTTCCAGAGAGCCGGCATTGACCCCAATGCGAATCGGAATTGCGTTATGCCTGGCCGCCGAGATCACTTCCTTGATACGCTCCTCCTTACCAATGTTACCAGGGTTGATTCTCAAGCAATCCACCCCATAATCAGCGACTTTCAATGCGATTTTATAGTCAAAATGGATATCCGCGACCAAGGGAATCCGAACCTGTTGTTTAATATGCTTGAACGCTTCTGCGGCATCCATCGACGGTACGGAAACCCGAACGATATCTGCGCCTGCGTTTTCCAGAGCCTGAATCTGAGCAACTGTCGCTCGAATATCACGGGTTTCAGTATTTGTCATACTCTGCACAGCGATCGGTGCATCGCCACCAACAGCTACATCTCCGACCATCAACTGCCTGGATTTTCGTCTAATTATCGGTGTCTCACATTGCATCTATCACACTACTCGCTGGCTATTTATACAATCACAGATTAACAGTCACATATTTCCGAGGGTAAGCTCAGCTCTTTTTTTCCAAACCCGATGGTCGTCAAAATTCACCCACTCGCCATTAAACTTCAACCGGGTTACGGTTGCGTCACCGACAACAATAGTCAAGGGCCCGGGGCCGGTATACTTCATCACATCACCATTTCTTTTTAAACCGGCGATAACTGTTTTACCCGTTCCATTCTTCAACTGAACCCAGCAATCGCCGTCAAACTCGCCATAAACCGTATCTATTGGCTGCTTTAACGTCGACTCGATTGCCGTCATCGTCGAACCTGGTGCTTCGTTCGATGCTAAATTCAGTTCTTCTTCACTGATATCTGCAACGACTGAAACCGGATTTGTACTCGATATTTCATCGCTCGGCTTACTTATCTGCAAACTGGCAGGGGGTGGCATTTCAACATCAGTATCGGATGGTCTGACCACAGTTTTCAAATCGACTGGATTAATATCGTCTGATTCTCGAAGCAACGCTTTCGCAGCAGCGACATCGCTTGGGTCGGCGACGTCGCCATCGACGGTTTTATCTTTACCTGCACCGTCCAGACCAACTCGATCCAGCCTGGATAGACTGGCATTCGCTGTCTCCGAAGCCGACGAAGGCAAAGGCCCTGATGCAAACTGACCCGGCAATCCCTGCTTGGTTTTTTCCGGGACGACATCATCCTGATCCGCCTCGTCAACCACCTTGATCGGTTCAGCGGAGAATAGTCCCGGCACCGTCACAAACAGCATATATCCAGCAGCCGAAACACCAAGCAGTATTGCGATCATTGTAGGCAAGAGCCAGCTTGTACCACGACGCTTTTCGGGTACCTTTTCGATTTGTTGCTGGCTGGCCGCATGCCGTTCGAGCAGCATACGATCCAATTGGGTCAGGACTGGCTTCTCGGGAAGTCCAACCAATATCAGATAAGATTTCACATAGCCCTTGAGGAAAATGTCTTCGCTGATTTCTGAAAAGTCATTAACCTCCAACGATTGTACGATCGAGGGTCTGAGATGCAACTGGTCGGCCACCTCCTTGATCGAAAAACCTCTCGCCTCGCGGGCTTTACGGAGCGTTGAACCGATATCGACCATACTACCCGCCGTTCTGGACATATCATCAGTCATTACTGGTAGACTTCCTGTATTGTTTGTACTCTTGCGAATCAGGATACAATACTCTCAACAAATCGGAGTAACCAGACTTGAGTTGCAGATTTTGATAATGGTCGGCCAACTGAATCCCCAAATACAAACTGCGGGGAGAATGTGTCACACCCGCTGATTTTCCAACTAGCTTTATAAACCGGTTGTAATAACCTTGGGCTTTACCGAATTGGCCATCCTGTATCGATTCTTTCACCAGAGTAAGCAATATATTCGGCTGCATGCTATTCAGCACGAGTGACTTCTCGTAGGCTTTTAGCATCAGCTCTCTCTTGTTCAACTTGCGCGCGCACAATGCCATATTGGTAAATATTTGCGAACGCGATGCAAAACCGGTATCCAACGAGGCGGCTTGAAAAGAATCATAGGCTTCCTGATAGCGTCCTTTCGAATAGAGAAATGCAGCGTAATAAGTTCTTCCCCGAGTAAAAGACGGATCATAGCGCAAACTGTTTAAAAACTCCTGTTCTGCCAGGTCGTCTTCGCCTTCATTTTGATACACCAAACCCAACGCAGCATGCGCCCCGGCACTTTTCGGATCGATCTCCAATGCCCGCTTCAGGTGCTTTCTGGCACGTTCCATGTTATCCCGCTCGATGTACGCCAGACCCAATTGAATGTAGGCAGTTAACGCCTTGGCACTATCCTCTTTTTTGCCATAGGGCGCGTCGGTCGTAGTCACGCACCCTGCAAAAACAATAACAGGCAACAGAGATAACGCCCGAATAATCAGTACCTTAACTTTATTCATCCGATGCATATTATTCCTTTCGTGTTGGTCTTTTCTATATTCAAAGAAAGCATACTCCGAAGGGGCCATTATTGCCACATATCGCGACACCAAACAGCTTGGGGAAAGGTTAACACCCATAATCAAATCACTTGGGCAACGGGAATGGCCTTTCCAGTTCTTCTGGTTCGATCCTGAACCCTGCCAACCAACTGGCCACACGCTGCGTCGATATCATCCCCACGCGTAGAACGCACCGTAGTCACCAAGCCACTATTGGCTAAAATATTTTTAAACGACTCGACTTGATTGCTATTCGGCTTTGCGTAACCACTGCCGGGAAACGGATTGAATGGGATCAAGTTAACCTTGCATGGCAAACCATCCAGTATCTTCGCCAGTTTTCGCGCGTGCTCCGGCTGATCATTTACACGCGCGATAAGCGTATACTCGACCGTAATCTTCCTTCGATCAGGCAACTTGTCGAGGTAACGACGACAAGCCGCCAACAATTCCGAGATCGGCCACTTTTTATTTATCGGCACCAGCGTATTACGCAGGTCATCTGTCGGTGCATGCAGGGATATTGCCAGCGAAACGTCGGTTACATCGCCAAGCTTGTCTATTGCCGGCACGACACCGGCCGTACTTAAGGTCAGCCGCCGTTTGGATATACAGTAGGCAAAATCGTCCATCATAATATTCATGGCATCGACAACATTGTTGAAGTTCATCAGAGGCTCCCCCATCCCCATCATAACAATATTGGTGATCGGCTTCTCTTTGGTTCGATCCCAGTTACCGAACGAGCGCAACGCGACCCATACCTGACCGATAATTTCATGGGCTGACAAGTTTCTATTGAACCCTTGCTTGCCGGTCGAACAGAAACTGCAGTCAAGCGTACAGCCGATTTGTGAAGATACACACAAAGTGGCGCGACCGGCTTCAGGTATCAAAACAGTTTCGATACTGTTTCCTCCGTCCAGGCGCATCACCCACTTACTGGTGCCATCAGAGGAAATATCATGGTAAATGACCTCAGGCTCGCGAATTTCGGCGACTTCGGTCAGTCTGGCTCGCAATGACTTACTGATATTGGTCATCTGGGCAAAGTCAGAGACGCCAAACTGATGAATCCATTGCACGACCTGATTGGCCCGGAACTTCTTTTCTCCGAGGGATTCAAAAAATTGCTCCATCTTTGATCGAGAAAGTCCCAGTAAGTTTTGTTTCGCGTTTTCTGCCATCGTCATTTCACCAAAACATCATACAAAAACGGCCAAATTCTGTCCTGCCCTAAATAAACAAAAGCCAGGATAGCCCCAAAAGCTAACCTGACTTTTGTAAACCACTCACGTCACGAATCTCTGAATACGGGAATGATCGAGCCTCCATATCAGATCAAATTCGGACGCCAAAATGGAATCAACCCCGAGGACAAATCTCGTCATCGGAGAAAAAGTAAGCCACCTCGCGCTCGGCGGAGGTGGCAGAATCCGAGCCATGTACCGCATTGGCGTCGATTGTGTCGGCAAAATCAGCGCGAATGGTTCCCGCCGCCGCTTCCTTGGGATTGGTGGCCCCCATTAAATCGCGATTCGTGGTAATTGCGTTGTCTCCTTCCAGCACCTGGAGCATTACCGGCCCTGAAGTCATAAATGCAACCAGATCGGCAAAAAATGGACGCCCTTTGTGCTCAGCATAAAAACCTTCGGCCTGTTCTTGAGTCAGATGAACCATTTTCGCCGCGACGATAGTGAGACCGGCTTCTTCAAAACGTGAATAAATTTTACCGATCACATTTTTTCCAACCGCATCCGGTTTGACAATCGACAAAGTGCGCTCTATAGCCATTCGTTCATTCTCCAAAATGAGGGGGTACCGAGTAAATGAGTACCAGAAGACAAGGGAGTACCAAAAGAAACAGAGGTACAAAACTGAGTGCGGCGATTATACGCTGCTTTCGTCGCAAATGACACTGCCTATTCTCACAATATTTTTGCTACGAATAAGCGTATTCGACACCAAATCAGCGTAGACGGGTATAACATTCGACAACCTTGTTGGCAGCGTCCTTCACCTGTTCGACGGTAGTAAATCTGCCAAAGGAAAAGCGGAGACTGGTGTAAGCCAATGAATCTGGCACCCCCATCGCCTTGAGCACGTAGGACGGTTCGACACTGGTTGAAGTGCAAGCGGAACCCGATGAAACAGCTAACCCGTTCAACCCAAGCAACAGGGTTTCAGCCTCAACACCAGAAAATGATACATTCACAATACCGGGTAATTGGCACTCGGGATCTCCATTCAGCTGGACCCCGTTGACAGCGAGTATTTTTTCCAAAAACAATGACTTGAGAGTCAAAATATGCTGCGTATCCTGATCAAGCCGTTCGTTGGCTATACTCAATGCCTGCCCCAGACCCACAATTTGATGTGTTGCCAGGGTACCAGAACGCATTCCTCTTTCGTGTCCCCCCCCATGAATCTGCGGCGCGACTTTGACACCTGATGAACGACTGACATACAGCATACCGATTCCTTTTGGGCCGTAGATCTTGTGTGCACTCATTGACATCAAATCCACATTCAGCTCGGCCATATTCACCGGTAACTTACCGATTGACTGAGCCGCGTCGACATGAAAAAAAGCGGGATGCTCTTTCAAAACATTGCCAAATGCCTCGATGTCGTTTATCGCACCAGTTTCATTGTTTACATGCATCAATGACACCAGACAGGTCTGCTCCGTCAACGCACTTTTCAGCTGCTCGACGCTGATCACGCCACGTGCTGACGGCTTCAAGTAGGTCACCTTGCAGCCTTCCGACTCCAGAAACGCACAGGTATCCAATACCGCTTTGTGCTCGATTGCAGAGGTAATAATATGTTTGTCGTCCAAACCACTTGCATCGATAACACCCTTGATTGCCAGATTGTCCGACTCGGTTGCACCGGAAGTCCAGACCACCTCTCTCACATCACAACCGATCATATCGGCCGTTTGCTTGCGAGCCTGCTCAACCAACTGCTCCGCCTGCCAACCGTAAACATGGGAACGAGAGGCCGGATTGCCAAAATAGCCATCCGGCCCAAGACATTCAATCATTTTCGCGACTACTACAGGATCGACCGGAGTTGTCGCAGCATAATCCAGATAAATCGGAGAAGAACTCATTAACTGACTTCCGCATCGATCAGCAGGGAAAGATCTTGCCACTCAAGTATTGCGTGTGACCTGACATACTTCACTTTACTGTGCTTCAATTTACTATTCTGCCGCTCGGCAATAACCTGAACATCCCGGTTTTTCATTAAATCGTATAAACTGATTGAACTCAAAAATTGATGGATTTGCCTACTCAAATCAGTCCAAAGATAGTGCGTCAGGCAAGTTTCTCCATCCTGGCAATTGCCTTTTTGCAGACAACGAGTGGAATCAATCGATTCGTTTACCGCATCCACAACCTGGGCAATAAAGATATCAGCCTCACTTCGCCCGAGCCGATACCCTCCTCCAGGACCTCGCACACTCTTCACCAATGCCCGTTTCCTGAGCTTGGCAAAAAGCTGTTCCAGATAAGACAGGGAAATTCCCTGACGTTGAGATATATCGGAAAGACTGACTGGACCATCTTGACCATGCAGACATAAATCCAACATCGCAGTAACAGCATAACGCCCTTTTGTAGTTAGCTTCATATCGTTTCGCTCACACCTGCCTCAAAATGATTGTCTGTTAAAAATCAGGAAGCTTCTCTGCCACCTAAAGGAAATTATGTTATAACCCACTAAACCAGTCAACAATTATGAAAATGATAATAATTATTATTACCATTAAAGTTACACTGTCTATTGAGTTGAATAAGCCAGCAGGACGGCTAGTTCATTTTTCACAAATCATCTCTTGTACAGCGTCAAAGTCCGCCTCATCAATGGGCGGAACCCGTCGATCGGCATAGCTTTTATCAAGCTTTTTAATGGCATTACACATGGTTTCCATACGTTCGTCCACCAAATGCATATGATCCAGCATACTGCGTATAGAGCGGGCGACAGGGTCGGGCATGTCATCACTCAACCCGTAAGCATCGAAGCCAATCTTCTCTGCCATTTGCCGTCGCCTTTCATCCTGGTCGAGTTCGGTGCTTACGATGACCCGCCCGGGAATACCTACAACCGTCGCATGGGCTGGAACAGCCTTTGTCACTACAGCGTTCGATCCCACTTTCGCATGCGCCCCCACCTCGAACGGACCAAGTATTTTCGCCCCGGCACCGACAACCACATTGTGGCCAAGAGTTGGATGCCGCTTGCCTTTGTTCCAACTGGTTCCACCCAGGGTAACACCCTGATACAGCGTGACATCATCACCAATAATGGTTGTCTCGCCAATCACCACACCCATACCATGGTCGATAAAAAAACGCCTGCCTATTTGCGCATTGGGGTGAATTTCTATTCCGGTTAGCCAGCGACTGAATGAAGACAGTGTTCTGGCCAGCCATTTAAATCCGCTTAGCCACAACTTGTGGGCCACACGATGAAAGAGCACCGCATGCAGACCGGGATAATTGGTCAGTACATCGAATGTGTTTCGAGCTGCCGGGTCTCGATCAAACACACTGCTAATATCTTCTTTAATTCGAGAAAACACCCTTAATTCCACCCTGAATCTATTGTTGAACTGTCTTTCTTGTTGCCTTTTGCGTTGCGGTCAAAATACCGCGCAAAATGTTTACCTCCATTTTGCCAAGTCTGCAACGTTGATATAAGCGACGTATACGCGCCATCAACTGTCTGGGGTTGTCAGGATCATAATATTCAATCTCGGTCATTGTCTGTTCCAAATGAGTCAAAAACATCTCGATCTCTTTCATGGTGGCAGGTTCATCATCCCAATCACTTTGATCTCTGCCGGGAATCTGGCCAATCGAGGCTACCTCAGGATTGTTTTCAAAATAAGCCATACGAAGCTCATAACTCACCACTTGCACTGCCATTGCCAAGTTGAGTGAGGAATAATCGGGATTTGCCGGTATAAACACATGCACATGACAGCGTTGCAACTCATCATTGCTCAACCCGCGATCTTCCCGCCCGAAAACCAGGGCAATTTGTTCTTTATTCGGCTGCGGCCCAGCTGAAAACGCATAGATTTTCTCGGCACAAGCCCGGGGAGTCAGACAAGGCCAGTCAATTCGTCGGCTGCGGGCACTGGTACCGGCCACAAAGGAACAATCATCGATGGCAACGGACAAGGAATCCACCACTCTGGCGTTTTGCAAAATAACCTCAGAGCCAGCCGAACGGGCAACAGCCTGGGCATTATTCCAGTCAGTACGCGGCGATACCAGCCAAAGATTGTTCAAACCCATATTTTTCATGGCTCTTGCCACCGCGCCAATATTGCCCGAACAGGATGTTTCGATCAAAACCACACGCACATTTTCATACATACCACTGGCTCACTAAATAATATCTGGCTGTACTTAATTCCGGGCCAGTTTGCTAGAATACGCCAAATTTACCCTAGCTAACAGGTTTCTTTTACTATGCATCCCATTATGAATATTGCATTACGTGCTGTTCGTCAGACTGGCGAGTTTCTGCAACAAATATTGGAACGCCAGGAATTCAGCCCGGAAAATGTCGAATCGACACTACAAAACATGCAAAAAATCGAACGACAAGTCCACCGCATTCTGATCCAGAATCTAAAAAAATCCTACCACGAACACCACTTTGCCGAACTCGGTGAAACAAAACTTGCAGCACATCCCGTTGCCTGGGTCATTCACCCCATACTAAATCCATTGGCGTTTTCTCGCGGATTGCCCGACACCCTGCTTTCCGTTGTTTGTTTGCAACACGGAAAAGCCGAGCATAGCGTTTTATTCAATCCAGTGACGGGTGATGAATTTACCGCAAGTAAAGGTCGGGGCGCCACTTTGAACGGCAAGCGAGTCAGAGTCAGTTCGGTACGCAAAATTGAATCTGCACTGGTCGCCGCCAATTTGTTTACGGCAAAAGCCAACCGGTCCAACCATGTCATCATGGATTTATATCAAGACTTGCTTACAGAAGCACTATACTGCCAAATGAGCGGTTGCACCGCACTGGACTTGATCAATGTCGCATCAGGCAAGCTGGACTGCCTGATCGACTTAAACGTCAATGCCGATGAACTTGCCGGAAGTCTGTTGTTTTGTCAGGAATCAGGGGTTCTTTTCGGTGACATCGCTGGCGCGCCAATCAAACCGGCGTCAAAAACAGTGGTTGCGGCCAACCCGAAACTGTTCAAGGCGCTGGTACAAAAGCTGTTTGCCTTTCGAGGCAGGCTTTAGATAATGGGATAAATTTTTACCAACCAGTTAACAACCCCATCTGATTTATATTCAATGCCGGGGGTAGCCGGCCGGTATTGAGCGGACAATGACCAGGTGATATTTACCGCCCATGACAGCCTGCTTTGGCCATACACACCATCAAGGCATGTCATCAGCCTCACCTTCTTCCCGTACCGGCTCCATCAAGTCTTCTCTGACAATGCCCATAAACAGCAGTGCATTGTTTGCGACGTAGATAGATGAATAGGTACCCACTACCACGCCTATCATCAACGCCTTGGAAAAACCGGCGATCATTTCTCCACCAAAAACAAATAACGCCAGCAGAACCATAAAAGTGGTCAATGAGGTCATCAGGGTTCTGGATAGTGTTTGATTCAATGAAGTATTGATTATTTCGATGGAGGTGCCTTTGCGGATTTTGCGGAAGTTCTCCCGAACACGGTCATAGACCACTATGGTATCGTTGAGCGAGTAACCAATCACGGCCAGCAATGCAGCCAATACGGTCAGATCGAAATCCCAGCCAAGTATCGAAAAAAAGCCCAAGGTAATGATGACATCATGCGCCAACGCAATAACGGCACCCACCGAAAACTTGAACTGAAAACGAAAGGCGACGTAAACCATCACCACACCCAGAGCGAGCAGCAAGCCCAAGCCGCCTTGCTCACGCAGCTCCTCACCCACTTGGGCACCGACAAACTCGGCCCGTTGCAGCGTTACCGGGTTGGCTTCTGTGTTGAGTACAGCCAACACTTGCTCACCCACCTTTTCGTTGAATCCCTGAGACAAACGAACCAGGACACTGGTCTCTGAACCAAAGTTCTGGACGATTAACTTTTCATAGCCATTATCCGTCAATCGCTGCCTGACATCGGCAATCACCGGTGGCTTTTGATACTCGATCTCGACCAGGGTTCCACCAGTGAAGTCCAAACCCAGTATCAGCCCTTTCACGACCAACGAAACAATAGAAATCAATACAAACGCAGCAGAAACTAAAGCGGCTAATTTCCGCTTCCCCATAAAGTCCATATCTTTGGCAAAAACAGACATACCTGCTACCCCTTTCAAATCGCTAATTGCTTAATGTTACGACCACCATAGATAGCATTTACCATGGCCCGGGTAAACACAATGGCGGTAAACATGGACGTTAAAATACCTATCGACAAAGTGACAGCAAATCCTTTGACAGGGCCGGTTCCCACTGCGAACAGGATGATAGCCACCAGCAAAGTAGTGATATTGGCATCGAATATCGCGACAAATGCGCGACTGTAGCCGGAATGAATAGCTGACTGGACAGGCAACCCGTTTTTAATTTCTTCCTTGATCCTTTCGTAAATCAAGACATTGGCATCCACCGCCATACCAACGGTAAGCACGATTCCGGCAATACCCGGAAGGGTCAGGGTCGCACTGATAATCGACATCAAGGCCGATAACAAAACGAGGTTCAATATCAGGGCCAGATTGGCGATAAGTCCAAACAACCGGTAATACACCAACATAAATACCACAACGAGGGAGAAACCGATGACCACCGATTTCAACCCCGAATCGATATTCTGTTTACCCAGGCTTGGCCCCACGGTTCTCTCTTCGACAAAATAAATCGGCGCCGCCAGGGCTCCAGCACGCAACAACAAGGCAAGCTCGGACGACTCCGCAACCGAATCCAACCCGGTAATTCTAAAACTGCTACCAAGTGCAGTTTGTATCGTGGCCAGACTGATAATGCTTTTCTCTATCTTGATTCGCCGTGCCGTATCTTCACCGTCCGCCGGGTCGGTATCACCGGCCTTATGCTCGATAAACACCACCGCCATACGTCTTTTTACCGCATCACGGGTGACATTACTCATAATTTTGCCACCCTTGCCATCCAACGTAATATTGACCTGAGGACGGCCGTTTTCGTCAAAATTGGCACTGGCATTGGCCACGCTATCGCCGGTGACGATAATGTCTTTTTCAACCCGGGCAGTACGGGCCGGGTTATCCCGAAACGGAAACTCGTCCACCGTCATAGACGAATCATCCAAACGCGCTTCCAGACGAAACTCCAGATTGGCCGTTTTGCCTATTACCCGTTTGGCGCGGGCGGTGTCCTGCACACCAGGCAACTCGACCACAATACGATCACGCCCCTGCCGTTGCACCAATGGCTCGGCGACACCCAGCTCGTTAACCCGGTTACGCAGCGTCGTTAAGTTTTGCTTGACCGCATAGTCGGCAATTTCTTTTACCTTGGCTTCGGTCATAACCAGTTTAAGATAAAATTTACCGTCTTTGTCTAGCTCGCGAACAGCAAACTCAGGATACTCTTTACGCAGATAATCAAACCCCTTCGCTCTCTCTTGTTCTTTGCTGAATTTCACCTCCAAAGAGCCGTCATCCAAATGTTTTACACCCCGATAGCGAATTTTCTCTTCTCTCAGCTTACGCTTGACATCACTGCTATAGATATCCATTCTTTTCGCGACCGCCTGATCCATATCCACTTCCAGTAAAAAGTGAACACCTCCGCGCAAGTCCAGGCCCAGTTTCATTGGGCCAGCACCCAGCGCATCGAGCCACTCAGGCGTCGTCGGCGCCAAATTCAGGGCCACCAGATAATCAGCGCCCAAAGCACTTTTGATAACAGGCTGAGCAGCCAACTGAAGCGCCCCGGAATCAAATCGGAGCATCGCGTTTTTCTTGCCAAGCTCCGGATTCCGATAAGCGATGCCAGCCTTATCGAGTGCTTTTTCCGCTAGTTCCAACACACGCGTATCTATCGACGTGGTGGCACTGGCCCCGGTAATCTGCACGGCATAGTCATCCGGATACAAATTGGGTAGAGCGTAGGTAATCCCGATCAGCAGGACTACCGCCAAGAGTATATTCTTCCAAAGAGGGTATTTATTGAGCATGTTATGCCCTTTCTAAAATTGACTGAACACAGTGAACCAAACTGGTGTTACGATTACCAAACAAAACCAGCTCATTTTCTGAGCCGGGTGTCTTTTCCAGAGTTAGACTTCTTTTAAAGTCCCTTTTGGCAACGCCGCCGACACAGCCACCCGCTGCACTTTGATTTCGACATTGTCAGCGACTTCTATTACGATAAAATCATCCTTGACCCGCGTGATTTTACCGGCAACACCGCCATTGGTCACCACTTCATCGCCTTTGCTCAAGCTGGCCATCAGCTCTTTATGTTCTTTCGCCCGTTTGGCTTGAGGACGCCACATCAAAAAGTAAAAAATCAGAATAAAACCACCAAAAAACAATAAATTAAACATCGCCCCCGGCCCTTCTGGCTGCGGGTTGGCAAAGGCAATGGCGGGTGTCATGGACATCATCAGGATGACAGCGTGGACTAATTTCATTTTTATCTCCGGTTTTTTTAAAAGTTAACAACAGCGAATATAAAATTCTAACGGTTATCAGTATTTGATTCGTTGTTTTAGCTATGCAGAACTAATCATCAGGCACGTCTTGGCCCAACCCAAAATAAAACGCCTCGACAAAGGCGCTCAATTTACCTTGTTCGATGGCCTTTCGCAATCCGGCCATGACCGTCTGGTAATAATGCAGGTTATGAATGGTATTCAATTGTGCTCCGAGTATCTCACCACACTTATCCAAATGATGCAGATAGGAACGGGAAAAGTGACGACAAGTATAACAGGTACAGGTGTCATCCAGTGGCCGGGTATCCGTTTTGTGCGGCGAATTCCGTATTTTGATGACACCACTAGAGGTGAATAGATGCCCGTTACGCGCATTCCGGGTCGGCATCACGCAATCAAACATATCCACTCCACGCCTGACAGATTCGACAATGTCTTCCGGTTTACCCACACCCATCAGATAACGCGGCCTGTTTTCCGGCATATCGCCGGTGAGATGATCCAGCACTCTCATCATTTCCTCTTTGGGCTCACCGACCGACAAGCCACCAATGGCATAGCCATCGAAGCCAATATCCAGCAACCCATGCAATGATTCTTGCCGTAACTCAGGGTAAATACCACCCTGAACAATGCCAAACAACGCAGACGGATTGTCGGCATGGGCATCTTTGCTTCTTGCCGCCCAGCGTAGAGACAACCTCATCGAATCCCGCGCCTCTTGTTCGGTCGCCGGATAGGGTGTACATTCGTCAAAAATCATCACGACGTCAGCCCCCAAAGCGCGTTGCACCTGCATGGATTTTTCCGGCGTCAGCTCAACCAGAGCCCCGTCGACAGGCGAACGAAAGGTCACCCCCTGCTCGGTTATTTTTCTTCGATCACCCAGACTGAACACTTGAAAACCGCCCGAGTCGGTCAATATGGGTTTGTGCCATTGCATAAAGTCGTGCAGATCACCATGTGCCGCAATCACCTCGGTACCCGGGCGCAGCATTAAATGAAAGGTATTGCCGAGAATGATCTCCGCTCCGGTCGCCGGGATATCTTTTGGCAACATCGCTTTTACTGTGCCATAGGTGCCGACAGGCATAAACGCCGGCGTCTCTACGGTTCCTCTGGGAAATTGAATCTGACCTCTGCGGGCATTGCCATCGGTACCGATCAGGCCGAAATTCATATTGCTTTTTCGACTCACGCTTTGTCCCGCTCTTTCTCGTGCTTGCTCACTCTATTTTCGAAATCCTCGTCATGGAACCGAATCAAAAAATAAACATGGCATCACCATAGCTGAAAAAGCGATACTTTTCAGTGATCGCTTGCTCATAGGCGTGTTTTACTTTGTCTTTGCCGGCAAAGGCGCTCACCAGCATCAGCAATGTCGACTTAGGCAGATGAAAATTGGTAATCATTGCATCCACCGTATTAAACCGATAACCGGGATAAATGAAAATATCGGTATCACCGACAAAAGGCTTGCCGGCAGCGGTTTCAAGACAACGAACACCGGTAGTTCCCACCGAAACGACCCGGCCGCCGCGCGCTTTGGTTCGCTTGACCTGCTGGCAGACCGCCTCCGACACTTCGATCCACTCCCGATGCATTTTATGCTCGAAAATATTATCGACACGTACCGGCTGAAATGTCCCCGCACCGACATGCAGGGTGACAAATGCGGTATCTACCCCGTTGCCTTTTATCCGGTCAATCAATGACAAATCAAAATGCAAACCGGCAGTCGGCGCCGCCACCGCGCCCTCTTTATTACCAAACACCGTTTGGTACCGATCTCTATCCTCAGCCACATCCGCCCGATCGATGTAAGGTGGCAAGGGTATATGACCAACCTCATTCATCAGGTTTAACAAAGTTGTTTCACTATTGCACCTTACTTCAAAAAGTGCCCCTTTGCGACCGATCACTTCAAGTTCATGGCCACCATCGAGAGTCAACCAACCACCTGGTTTGGGCGACTTGCTCGCTTTTATATGGCAGAGTGCATTGTGTGTAGAGAGCATCCGCTCAACCAATAACTCCACTTTTCCGCCACTGGCTTTCTGACCAAACAAACGGGCCGGGATAACGCGGGTATCGTTAAACACCAGCAAATCCAGAGGCGACAGCAGTTCTGCCAGATCGGCAAAGTGTCGATGCGCCAGCTCACCACTGGCTTTATCAAGCACGAGCAAACGGCTATCCGTTCTGTTGCGGGTCGGATACTTGGCGATCAACTCAGAAGGCAAATGGTAATCGAATTCGGAAACGAGCATGCAGGGTTGAATAACACCGGAGAAATTGGCCGCCTACTGTACCTAAATTCAGGCCGGTTTACCACTGCTACATTCCACTTGCCCGGTTTCATTTACCAATCATCCAGCAAAATATCGATCAAGCATCTTTCAGGAATGAATATCACTTTTGGGTGTTGACGTAGCGAAAGAATGCCATATAATACGACGCCTGCAACAGACGACATAGCATTGTCGCCCTATCGTTATGCCAGTGTGGTGAAATTGGTAGACACGCCGGATTCAAAATCCGGTTCCTTCACGGGAGTGGCGGTTCAAGTCCGCCCACTGGTACCATATTGAAATGATATTTCAATTCACATTTGACTTTTCTTCGAATCCCTACTTTATTTATTTTGTACTTCAGTTTCATAAATAGCTGAAAAGGCCAAACATAATCACTTCATCACTTCGTGTTTGCTTACGCAAATTACCGTAGTTATTTGTCGTTGATTTGTTGTAATTTTGTATTTTTGCTTAATAACCGCACACTTAAAACCACACCAATCCGAACTCTCTGCTAAACTTTTGCTGTGATGCAACAGAGATAACCCCTGAATACGCGCATACAACTCGTTTAAATGACAAGTGTCAGCATAGTAAGAAATAAACTGAAAATAGTGGTTTTGTGCCGCAACGAAATCACTCTGAAAGAATGGTATGACTGTGAGGATCGAACCCCATGAGACAAAAATCAGGCGTAGTTAAAAACATCAGCGGCCAATTCCAGGCAGTAGACAAGGACGGCAATATACGCATCCTGAAAGTCGGGGATTTTATATACGAAGGTGATGAGGTCGGATCAGTCTACAAGCTGGACGGCACACTTTCCGATACCATCGACCTGCAAGAGGCGACTGACGACAACTCCTCCATTACCGTTCAGAACCTGTTTAGTTCGGAGCTGTCCCTGATACCCCAAGGGGGATACCGGTATTTTGAAGCCAGGGATATGGGCAATGACGAAGGCAGCACCAGCCGCCTGATGCTTTTCAGCAGCCAAACGGAAGACAGTTTCCACGAAGATCGTGGCAGCGCTTATGTCAGCTCGCCAGCCACACCGCTTTATCAGTGGCGTTTATCAGAACCGCGCAATTACCAGCCTGATGAAAAACCAGAAACACCAGAAGCACCTATAGCGCCGGTCGCACCGGCCCAGCCAGAGCCAGAAATCGGCATGGAACGGGATCCAGTTGCCGAACCGAAGCCCGATCCCGAGCCACAGCAAAACCACCCGCCTGTCATCACAGGTGGCAAAAATACCGGTGAAATGACAGAAATTGCGGACAATCAGCCTGGAGAAAACCGCACACAGCTGACCACCACAGGCACACTCGACTTTGACGACCTCGACCCTGCAGATAACCATAGCATTACCGTTACACCTCAAGACGAAGGCTATATTGGCACCCTGACTCCAACGATCGACCCGGATACCAACACCATCAACTGGACGTTTACCGTCGATGATGCCGCTCTCGATCCGCTCGGAGAAGATGATGCCCTAACTCAAACTTACACCATTACCCTGAACGATGGTAACGGCGGCACCACCACCGAAAATATCGTCATCACGGTCAATGGCAGCAACGATACGCCCGTGGCTCTGCCAGATACAGAGAGCGTTTCGAAAGAGTCGCCGGCCACCACCGGCAATGTACTTGTCAATGATAGCGACGTGGACGGTGACAGCCTGACTGTGACCAGCGTCAACGGCGCAACCCCCGGAACGACGATCACCACCGAATTTGGCAGCATCACCCTGAATCCTGATGGTTCCTATACCTACACAACGAACACCGACGATCCAAGAGTAGCCGGCCTGAACGATGGCGAAACCCTGATCGACACCATTACCTATACCCTGACTGACGGCAATGGCGGCACAGCCAGCACCACTTTAACCATCCGTATTCAGGGTCGAACATCAGATGAACCAAACGAACCACCTGTTATCGAAGCGGATGGCATCAGCACAGGTCAGGTCACCGAAATTGAAGACAATCAGCCTGGCGAGAACAGCAAAACCCATATCACTACAGGCTCGCTGAGCTTTACCGACGCAGACGATACAGACACACACACAGTCAGTGCCGTACCAAAAAATGATAACTATCTTGGCACTTTTACGCCGACTGTCGATCCAGCCACCAATACTATCCACTGGACATTTTCCGTCGATGACGCCGATCTCGACTCGCTCGGAGCAGACGATAGCCTGACCCAGACGTACACTCTCACGCTGGATGATGGCCATGGTGGTACCGTAACCCGGGATGTTGTTGTTACCATCGATGGCTCAAACGATGCACCGGAACCCGAAGCCGATACCGGAACCATCAGTGCCAACGGCCCCTCAATTGTCTCTGGCAATGTGCTCGATAACGACAAAGATAGAGAGGGTGACTCACTGACCGTTGTCAGTGAGATCGATGGCCGCCCCGGCACCACCAAGGAAACCGAATATGGCAACATCAGCATCCAGCCGGATGGCACTTATCGCTACACACTGAACACGAACGATCCTGCGATAGCCAGCCTAGGCGACAACGAGACCCTGACCGACACCATTACCTATACCGTGGCTGACGGCAATGGTGGTATCAGTGCCAGCACGATAACCATCACCATAAACGGCAACAATGAAGCCCCTGTCATCGACAGCAACGGCGACACCATAGGTGAAATCACCGAAGTAGCAGATAATCAGCCCGGTGAAAACATCACTATGCACACCGCCACCGGCTCCCTGCACTTTACGGATGCCAACAGTTCCGATACTCACAGCGTGACTGCCTCAGCCAAAGACGCCGGTTATCTCGGCACCTTTACGCCCGTTGTCGATCAGGCCAATAACGAAATTGACTGGGCATTTTCTGTCAATGATGCCGACCTCGACCATCTCAAGGAAGGGGAAACCCTGACCCAGACCTACACCCTCACCCTGGATGATGGCAACGGTGGCACTACCTCCGAAGACGTGGTCATCACCATTGTGGGTAAAAATGACGCGCCAGATGCCCGACCCGATAGCAACCGTGTGTCAGAAACCCAACCGGGCGCCAGCGGCAATGTACTCAACAATGATAGTGATGTGGACTCTGATGCCCTTACCGTCACCCAGGTCAATGGGAGTAATCCGGGTAACTCAATAAACACCCAATATGGAACCCTCACCCTCAACCCGGACGGTTCCTATAACTATACCGCAGATACTTCCATTCCAGCGGTGTCCGGTCTGAATGACGGCCAGACCCTGACCGACACCATTACCTATACCGTCGCTGACGGCAATGGTGGCACCGCTACCGAGACCCTGACTATTACCATTGACGGTTATACTCCGCCTGTGCCACCTAACCATTCCCCCGTCATTAACGCTGGCGATACTGCGGGAAACGTGACAGAAATTACAGACAATGCATCTGGTGAAAACACCACCAACCGCACTACCGGTGGCACTCTCAACTTCACGGATGCAGACGGTTCCGACACCCATACGGTGACTGCCGTACCCAAGGTCAATGGCTACCTGGGCAATTTCACCCCTGGCATTGATTCAACCAACGGCGAAATCAACTGGAATTTCACAGTACCTGACGCCGATCTCGATCACCTCAAGGAAGGCGAAACCCTGGCCCAGGTCTATACCATCACCATAGACGATGGCAATGGCGGCACGGCCTCCAAAGATGTGACCGTTACCCTTGCGGGTAAAAATGATGCACCAGCAGCCCAGCCCGATACAGGAAGTGTTTCGGAAACCAATCCGACAACCACCGGTAATATGCTTGGCAATGACAGTGACGTCGATGGTGACACCCTCACTATCACCGGAATCAATGGCAATACCAATCTCACGAACTCAATCAATACCACTTATGGCAGTATCATCGTCAATGAAAACGGCTCCTACAGCTATACCGCAGATACATCCAACACCGCAGTTCTGGGGCTCAATGATGGAGAGACCCTGACCGATACCATCACCTACAGGGTAGATG
>PDSQ01000080.1 GCA_002747055.1 Gammaproteobacteria bacterium | reverse complement strand
GGCAACGAGGTCAAAATAATCGGAACGTATCATCGTGGCAATGATACTGCGGGTGATGTCGCTGTGTTCCTCACTGTGCACGGCCAGCGGCAGATGTCGGGGTTGCAAATTAACGGCATAACCAAACAGAATTAGCTGCATCACCGGAATACCAATCAACATACCAAAGGTCAGGCGGTCACGCCGCATTTGCCGCCACTCTTTGTAAATTATCGCCCAAATACGGGCAAGGATAGAGTGCAAAGAGTTACTCATCCTTTATCTCCGTCACAATTGAGTTCCAAAGCGATAAAAGCATCATCTAGTGTTGGTGGTTCGGCTTGCCAGTCAAGGTGATGACCAAAGCGCTGCAATGCCGCATCGAGAAGACGGGCATTATGACCAATTACATGTAATCTACCGCCATAAAAAGTTGCCGTTTCAATATCGTTATGTACCTGCAAGGCCGATAAGTGCTGACGGACATCTTCGCCCAACCGGCTATGCCGTGCCTGTAAACCTGAACGGCCAATAATTTCATCAACCCGTCCCTGTACTAGTAACCGACCGTAAGCCAGATAGACGATGTGATCGCAGCGTTCCGCCTCATCCATATAGTGGGTAGAAACCAAAACAGTAATTCCCTGTGCCTGGGAGAAATCGTGAATCATCTGCCAAAATTCTCTCCGTGCACGCGGATCGACCCCTGCTGTCGGCTCATCCAACAGCAAAAGCTGCGGTTTGTGCAGGGTGACGGCAGCCAGTGCGAGTCTTTGCTTCCAGCCGCCAGATAAAGCGGCTGCCAGCTCATACCGACGTAAAGTCAGCCCGAAAGTCTCCATCTGTTCCTCAACCAGATGACGTGGCTTAGGTAAATTATAAAGCTGGGCAACGAAAGTTAAATTTTCTTGTACCGTTAAGTCCTGCCAAAAGCTAAAATGCTGGGTCATATAGCCGGTGTGCTGCTTAATTGCCTCGGACTGCTGACGAAAGTCAAACCCCAAACATTGCCCCTCTCCGGCATCGGCTCGTAAGAGACCGCACAATAAACGAATGCAGGTTGTTTTACCGGAACCATTAGGTCCCAAAAAGCCCCAAACACTACCTTTGGGTTGTGCAATAGAAATATTGTCTACAGCAACTTTGCCGTTAAATGATTTACACAGACCGGTGACG
>PDSQ01000081.1 GCA_002747055.1 Gammaproteobacteria bacterium | reverse complement strand
ATTGCCTCACGACCGTGCTTGCGGTTGATAAAATTATCCACCATACCGGACTGCAAAGGCCCGGGCCGAAACAGCGCGACCAATGCGATAATATCTTCGGAAAAGGGGACGCGTCGGAAAAGGGGACGCGGAAAAGGGGACGGCGGAAAAGGGGACGGCGGAAAAGGGGACGGAGGGATTAAAAAATGATCAATCTGCCAACCTGTACAGCCTGATGGAGACCGCCAAGGCCAATGACCTGAACGTCTACGATTACTTGGAGACTGTTTTTAAAGAGCTGCCCAATGTACAAAGCCTTGAACAAATGGAAGCATTATTGCCTTGGCATGTGAAGAAGGTTCGAAGTCATTTTTATTCGGCGCGTCCATGCGCCTCACCCCTGCGGGGCTATCGTGAAATTTCTTTCCCGAAGAAATTTTTTCGAAAAACCATTCAGGCACGGTTTGTACATTGGTTTTTGTTGCTGTTCATGACGTAACCCCTTGATATTGAATGTATAATAGCAGAATGGCTGCCGTACTGGTGAAATATCCGGGTTGGCTGGGGACGGCAGTATGTTGACCTAACGCACTGAATCAGCATACCATGCAAATGTATAAACAAAGTTATACTACAGGTAACATTATGCTAACGAGTATCAAGAAATGGGGAAACTCCTCGGGCGTCATTATTCCAGCAAGCGCTTTGAAAGAACTCGGGCTTGCGGTAGGTGACGCTTTGGACGTCACAGTCGATGGCGATGCTTTAACGCTCAAGCGCACCAGGCCAGTCTTTACGTTGGAGGAATTGCTGGAAAAGTCGGCTGACGGGGCTTTTGATTTAGACGAAGAAGATCGGCAGTGGCTTAACTCGCCGGGCGTCGGCAAAGAGCTTATTTAATGTATACCCCCAATCGCGGCGATTTAATTTGGGTTGATTTTGACCCTACTCTGGTGCACGAACAGGCCGGACACCGTCCGGCGGTCGTACTAACTAAGAGGGCTTTTAATGCCCGAACTAAAATGGCATTGCTTGTACCTGTTACCAGCCGGGTTCGTGGGCATCAGTTTGAAGTCAAAATCAGCGAAGCGTCAGTTCAAGGTGTAGCGCTTTGTCACCAGGCGAGAACTATTGATTTTGTGTCACGAAAGATTAAGCTCGCAGATACTTTACCAGTGCATACAGTGGACATAATACTCGCAAAGGTGGCGGCACTGCTCGATTAGTATAGACAGCTCAAAAGACGGTTCAGGCCGCGTAGGGCGTTAGTCACAAACAAGGTGATGGTGTTCGCCCAAGCAGATTGAATCGGCGCTGCGGGGGCTGTGTAAGATTCGACATCAACATCTACGCAAGCAGCCACGCTCCAACTGATACCCGCGAGTAGCAGAAGCCCAACAAATTAAAGATTTCCGATTTATTTTTCCCATAGCTGATCCCGTATTTTCCGTATCGAAAGCCCTGTTTTGATCTCAAGATACTTACCCATCATCAAGGCAACGAAACAAATGAGAAGATGAGCTTTGATCGAATCTTGGGTGCAATGAAATATCGGTCTTGCTTTTAAATCTGATTTGCTCATGCGAAACGCTTGCTCCACGTGCCATAAGTCATGGTAATACCCCATCACCTCAGCATTCGTCATGTCCTTCTCTGGAATGTTAGTAACATAACCCTTGATACCCAGTAGCTTTTCCGCTTTCTCTTTAAGTGCATCATTAAATTCATAGAGGCGCCCTGTTGTGTGTGACTTCCTGACGAACTTGGCTCGTCTCCCCGGCTCTTTTCGTTGAATCAATTCCTGCGCCCTTTTCACTTGTTTTTCAAATTCACGCTTATCTTTTTTATAACGCGCCACAGAGAATTCGCAGATGATGGTGTAGCGCTCTTTTTGGTTGCGAGCATATTCAAATCGCTGATGCGCTTTATCTGTTCGCGGCAAGCTTGTACTGATTTTTTCAATAAAATGGCTTGTTGTATTAGCCAGTCTCGCGCCAACAATATAGCGATACCCTTCCTCATTGAGAGTTCTCATGTTTTCCTGAGATAACATAGCTGCATCGGCAACGATGATCGGTTTTACCCCTTCAAATCGCTT
>PDSQ01000079.1 GCA_002747055.1 Gammaproteobacteria bacterium | reverse complement strand
GGCCTTCACACAACTTTTTGGTCATCATTTGTTCATCATTAAGGTCATCAACGATGGGACGTGTTTGCGCCCACAGATCCTCCAGCTGCTGGATAGAAGACACCAGAGATTCGTCAACCGGTTGTGTGTTGAACAACTTTTCCATTGCGGTTTTTAGCGGGGGGATTGCCTTGAGAATCGAAGCGCCGTTTTGCTGAAAATCAGCACAGTAATCGGTCTTTAGCTTTCCGATCCGGTCACTTTTTGACAGCCCCTGATACCCGTCGGGAAGGTTCCCGGTGGTAGATTCAGAGTCGGGATTCATCTGCTGGCAAATGGTTTGTTTTGAATGATTATGGCCGGCGAGGGCGGCTGATATGGCGGCCAACGCATTATCCGCACTTTGCGTTGGGCCGGCCAACGACACCTCACCTAAGGCTTGGGCTTGGTTCGACAGTTGATTGACTTGGGTCTGGATTCGTTGAAATTGCTTCAGATAGACAGTTGTGCGATTCAGGTCTTTGTTGCAGGTTTCACCACGCAGACGCGTGACCATTTCGCTCTTGCTTTCGGCAAACAGCGGAACAGTATAAATTAAGCTAAAAATGATATGAATGCTAATGGTTACGGTTGCCCCTTTTTTAATAAGATTCATCACGTTGCGCTCCTCTATTTGCGAGATTGGCCGAAGGTTGATCATATTCAGCACCCATTTTTTTTTCGCAGTCGGTACCTTTTTTATAATGGGATGACGTTTAATGTCAAATACCGCTATACCGCTTCGAAAAATCCTGGCACCTTATCCAAGCCAGATCCATCAGCAGCTTGACATTCTACCAAGAATTCATGCTATACTTTATTTAGAAGTGTAATCAAATGAATTCCATTTACAGGCCCCTTTTTTACTGCTTGGTGATCACTCTTTTCTTGGTTCGCTTTGCTTCCGGCGACAGTAGTGAACAGGAGCACATCATGTCATATCCACCTGACCTTAAACAAAAGCTGCAAGCGGCCTTGTCCGCCAAAGGACCAGATTACCGCCCCCGTACCAAGCACCTCTTAACCGATGGTCAGCCCAAATATATCAATCGCCTCATTCTCGAAAACTCCCCTTATCTTCTGCAGCACGCCCACAATCCGGTGAACTGGTTTACCTGGGGAGAAGAAGCCTTTGCCCTTGCTAAAAAATTAAACCGCCCGGTGC
>PDSQ01000007.1 GCA_002747055.1 Gammaproteobacteria bacterium | reverse complement strand
TTTTATTGAATTTTATAACAATGTTTACGAAAACTTTATTTTTATTTGCTCTGGATCACTTGCTATTACTGGTTTTTGTTTAATAGCGGGAATTGCTGGTTCAATTCAAGCAACTGTTCCATAGTGAGATCGTCAATATTCATTTACGCTTTCCACCACTGAACGCATCGGGTTTTCGGAAAATTTCCTCTTCCAGACACGGGGAGTTAACTCCTGCACCTGACTGGCCGGGTGAACCGATACCCGCTGAAGAACATCGACCAGATAAGTATAGCCGTTGACGTTATGGATACGACACGCCGTTAACAACGACTGAATGGCGGCAACATCTTCAGCGCCTGATTCCGTCCAGTAAAACAGCCACGCCTTTTACCCGGACCTTTTCGACCCGCCTTGATGGGAGTTTCATCAAGAGCTAGCACCTGGCTCAGTAGTACATTCTGCTATTGGGCATCCACTACAGGCTTAAGCAGTGCAATGGCTTTGGCTGTCAGTTGTGTGAGCAGGCTGCGAGACAGGGTAATCCCTGCTGCTGCCAGTTGGTTTTGCTGGCAAAACACGTCCTGGGTGAGACCGCTTTTATTGAAGTGATCAAAGATAGCCTGCCAGTCTTGTTCGCTGCGGTGGATGTTGCGTCGCTTTTTCATGGGTTCTCCTGAGGTTTGTTGAAGTCAGGGAAACTACTCTTGTGGGAGCGGGGATTAAATTACGTCTTGGTTTGAACGGTGACTATTCATTTACCTTCGACGAAATTTCGTTTAACAGTCGTTTGTTGACATCAACCCAGCGATCGAGTTTCGAAGCATCACCAATTCGTTCACCCTGGCCGCGCAGTCGAGACAGCCACAATCCCTCACCGTTAAAGCTGTAAACCGGTGCCAGGTCGCTTCTCTTTGATGCCGGTTTGATCGAATCGATAAGGTTGTCGAGAATGAGTGGCTCCGAGGTGGGTGTCGCGTAGTAGGCAAGTATCATATGGGCCTGATTTAATTCCAGTGCCTTTACGTAGGTAATACGCAGTTTTTCATCCGGTACACCGAGTTCTCTAAGCGTGAAATACTTGGCTATCGAATAATCCTCACAGTCGCCAGCGTTGGTAATCAGCATTTCAACGGGTGTGGCCCAATAGTCTTCTCTGCCCCAATGTTTTCTATCTGATACGAATTTGGACTGATTGAAAAAGGCATTCACCTTTTTCAGTGTTTCAAGCTCATTGGTGCTGGTTGTCGAATTCGCAAGTGTTTGCCATTGTAACAGTCGATTTCTGGCAGCGGGGCCAAATTTGCCTTCAGCATAGTCAAGTAAATGATTGTCCAGTTCCAAAGCCCAACAAAGCGGGGTGATGACGAATAAAAATAGTATCAGGGGATTTTTTTCCGGTTGTCGGGTGACTGCATACACCATAAACGCATCTCTGAGACTGGTTTCAATTTTGAAACTGGCGCCTAACTTAACAATAGATGATCTTGCATTGGATACAATATTTTATTCAATTTGCGCCCTTTGCCTCAGTGCGCGTAAACGCTCTTTAATTTTCGCTTTTCGATTTTTACTGACCCTGGTTGATGAACTGCTTCTAACTGGCATAGCTGGTAATACTGTGGGCGGTGGCGTGTCAGCCTGTCGTGCATTTTGCGATGCGATATGCGCTGCATTGGGGTCGCTTTTTTCCGGGAAATAGAGTTTTTCCAATAAACCTTTACGGTTGATGACGATTCTGTCGCTATATACTTGGTGCAAGGTGGCATTGCCCGGCAAATCCGCACCAATGGCATATATCTCGGTTTTTCGATCAGGTCCTTCGATCAAAGCGGTACAAAACTGTGGATCATCTGCAACGGATACACCGCGCAAGATTAGCTTTAACCTTGTCGCAGGCATGGTTTGGATTTCCTCTTTTGGCTTTTGTGGACTTTTGTTTGCCACTGTCCCGAACAGGTGCTGGTCGACTAGAATATTTGCCGCCAAGGCTAAATCCTGATACCGTGTCGAGCCCGTTGCCAGTGGGGTTAAACCAGGAACCGAAGGGTTGTTATTTGATCGATTCTGTTCCAGTTCTGCCTGGTTCAGTTCAAGACCGAACTGATACCCTTGATAGCCCAGTGTCGCCAGCATAATAAGGGCAAGCATGACTGTGATCGCTGAGGCCAGGGTAAATTTGCGTTGTTTCATTTCGGGTTATGCATTTTTTGTGGGTTCTTTATAGACGGAAGAAGTAAGAAAAACTACCTTAACACTATATACAGTTTGTGCGTTTAAGTCATAATTGCCAGCAAAATTTGCGATAAAAGTATGGTAGCCTTCAGAATTCCACGAACCTGAAGAAAGAATAACTTGCCTCAGCAGGCCTGATGTCTAAAATTGTTCAAGTGTTGTTCATCCGTTCCGTATTTTCGTTATCTGCGAGCTTGACTAAGTGTCATTAATTGCAAGGTGCTATAGTAAAACTTATGTTTCAGCGTCTACCCTTTTCATTTGCAAAAAAACACGGTGTCGTTATTAATGGCCAGATATCGCCACCGGTAATCGCATTTAAGCAGGGGCTTTTGTTATCGGCGTTTTCAGAAGTCAATCGAGTAATGCTCGGTCGGTTTGATTTCGAGGAAGTGACGGACGAAGAATTTGAACAAATTCTGTCACAGGCTTATCAGAATGACTCCGAACAAGCCATGCAAATGGTTGAAGGCCTCGGCGATGAACTGGATCTGGCCAGTCTGGCAGATTCCGTTCCGGAAACCGAAGATTTGCTGGAGCAGGAAGATGACGCCCCCATTATCCGGCTGATCAATGCAATATTGACCGAGGCGATCAAAACCTCAGCATCGGATATTCATATCGAAACCTTTGAAAAACAGTTGATTGTCCGTTTTCGGATCGATGGCGTGTTAAGGGAAGTGGTCAAACCGAAAAGGGCGTTGGCACCTTTGCTGGTTTCTCGTATCAAAGTGATGTCGAAACTGGATATTGCGGAAAAACGCTTACCTCAGGATGGTCGTATCTCATTGCGCGTCGGTGGTCGGGAAGTCGATATTCGGGTTTCCACCATGCCTTCGGTCAATGGTGAACGCATTGTATTGCGGCTATTGGACAAACAGGCTGGGCGTTTAAAACTCGAGGGGCTGGGCATGGCTTCGCGAGACTTTCGGATAATGAAGCAGTTAATCAATCAGCCGCATGGAATACTGCTGGTCACCGGCCCGACAGGTTCAGGTAAAACGACATCCCTGTATGCTGGATTAAGCGAAATAAACACCAAAAGCAGAAATATCCTGACAGTCGAAGACCCAATCGAATACAACTTGCCGGGCATCGGCCAGACCCAGGTAAACAGCAAAGTAGCCATGACCTTTGCCCGTGGTCTTAGAGCGATACTTCGGCAAGACCCGGATGTGGTTATGATTGGTGAAGTGCGTGATCTGGAGACCGCAGAAATTGCGGTTCAGGCCAGCTTGACCGGTCATCTGGTACTCTCCACCTTGCATACCAACAGTGCCGTCGGTGCGGTGACACGATTGATCGACATGGGCGTTGAACCCTTCCTTATTTCTTCATCACTGATCGGTATCGTCGCACAACGGCTGGTTCGTGTGTTGTGTCAGGATTGCAAAGAAGCCTATATTCCGGATCAAAAGTATTGTGAATTTCTTCATGTAGACGAAAACAAACCACCTGATATTTATCGCGCCAAAGGGTGTGACAGGTGCAATTATCTTGGCTATCGGGGGCGAGTGGGGATTTACGAAGTCATCCAGGTCGATGAGGTATTTCGTGATTTGGTACATCGTAAAGCCAGCGAACTGGAGCTGGAGGAACAGGCACGACGGGCTGGTCCGAGTATCAATGACGATGGCATTGCCAAGATTATTCAGGGCATCACTTCTATCGAGGAAGTGCTTAGAGTGGTGCAGCGGAGCTAATCCATGTCGGCATTTGAATACAAAGCACTGAACCAATCAGGCAAGCAGAAAAAAGGCACCATTGAAGCGGATAGCGCCCGTCAGGTTCGGCAGCTATTACGTGAGCGGGGTTTGGCACCTCTATCGGTCGATCTTACCACAGAGAAGCACAAAGCCGGCACGGGGGGGTTCAAACGTAAAGGCTCCAGTTTAGGAGCCAAAGACCTGGCTATGCTGACCCGGCAGATGGCAACGCTCTGCCAGTCTGGCATTCCGATCGAGGAGGCACTGACAGCTGTTGCCCAGCAAAGCGAAAAGCCAAAAATCCGCAGTATTATGTTGGCTGTCAGAGGTAAAGTGTTGGAAGGGTTTACTCTGGCTGACAGTCTTGCCGAGTTTCCGAATGCATTCCCGAAGCTTTATCGTTCTACGGTTGCCGCCGGTGAGCACGCGGGCCATCTCGATCTTGTCCTGAACCGGCTGGCAGATTACACCGAGGCCCGCCAACAGGCCAGGCAGAAAATACAGCTAGCCGCTATCTACCCACTTATTCTCACTATCGTCGCTATTGTAATCGTGGTTTTTCTGCTCGCCTACGTGGTGCCGGATATCATCAAAGTCTTTGTCAACAACGGTCAGGAGTTACCCGGATTAACCCAGGCATTGCTTCATGTCAGTGATTTTTTGGCGGGATATGGTGTTTATCTGGTTATCGCCATTGTCACCAGCGTGTTGTTATTTGGCTGGCTGATGAGAAAACAGGCGTTTCGTTTGCGGGTGCATAAAAAACTGTTGGAAATACCCTTTGTCAAGAAAATAGTCAGAGGATCAAATTCAGCCCGTTTTGCCAGTACGCTCAGTATTCTCAATAGCAGTGGCGTGCCGCTGGTCGAAGCGATGAAGATTTCGGGCGAAGTGCTGGGTAATGAATATCTGAAAGCAGAAATAAAAAAAGCCGCGACCAAGGTAAGCGAAGGCGGTAGTCTCAACAAATCACTACAGCAAACAGGCTATTTCCCACCAATGATGGTGCATATGATTGCATCGGGAGAATCCTCCGGTGAACTCGATCAGATGTTACGACGAACGGCACAGAACCAGGAGTTTGAACTGGAAGGATTGATTGCCACGCTGGTCGGGCTGTTCGAGCCACTTATGTTGCTGTTTATGGGCGCCGTGGTGTTGCTTATCGTACTGGCGATTATGTTACCTATTTTAAATATGAGTAACTTGATCGCTTGATTTTTTATCAAAAAAACAGGGGACTAGAGTGATACAAAATAATTTGGAAAAACCCATGCAAAGCAAGATTGTTTCGGGTGAACGGAGTAACCGGAATAACCAGGGTTTCACCCTGATTGAAATTATGGTTGTCATGGTTATTTTGGGTTTGTTGGTGGCCATTGTCGGCCCGAACGTGATTGACCGTTTAGGCGAGGGCAAGATTGGCTCGACCAAAATTCAAATCCGCAATATCGCCAATGCGCTGGACTTTTATAAAGTCGATAATTTTACTTATCCGAGTACCGAGCAAGGCTTGCAAGCCCTGATTGCAAAACCATCCGGGTATCCTGAAGCGAAAAACTGGAATGCGAACGGTTACCTGCCTTCGGTGCCGAAAGATCCATGGGAAAATGAATACCAGTATTTGAGTCCGGGCCTCGAAGGGCCTTATGATCTGTATTCCTTCGGTGCTGATGGTAAAGAAGGCGGCGAGGGTGAAGCTGCTGATATCAGTATCTGGGATTTGGATAAATAGGCAACCAGACAACCATGGTGTCGAGACGGGTAAAAGAACAGACTGGCGATACTCAGCAAGGCTTCACGCTTATCGAGATATTGGTCGTGCTGGTGCTGGTTGGCATTATTGCCAGTGTCTCGGTGTTGACCATTGGCAGCAATCATCAGAGCAAAGAGTTGGTCAATGAAATAAAGCGTTTGCATGCGTTGATGCAGCTTATTGCCGACGAAGCCGTGTTGAACAATGAAGAGTACGGATTTGCCATCGATAGTGATGGTTATGAGTTTCTCATTTATAACGATGCAGGCAAGAGCTGGCTTGCCACTTCCGACAATCTGTTTAAATCACGCCGGTTACCCGAATGGTTGACTGTTTCCGTTGAGCAGGAGACGGATTTTGCTACCTTGAAAACCAATCAGGAGGAAGCAACTAAAGTCCCTCAGATCGTGTTTTTTTCCAGTGGTGAAATCACCCCGTTTCGCCTTTTCTTTGCGATGCAAGCCGGGTCATCGACTCAATTTGGTATCGAAAGTGATGGCTTCAATGGTATCAATCTGAAACTCCCCGGTATGGATGATGATGTATAGTCTGGTCAATACTCGTCGAGAGTACGGCTTTACCATTCTGGAAGTGATGGTTGCTTTGATCATTTTTGGGCTGATGGCCACGGCTATTGACAAAGGGCTGGCTTTGACGATAGAGGCTCAGCAAAGGGTCAGGCATCGGACATTTGCGACCATGATAGCGCAGAATCAGATGGCAGAACTGCGCATCGCCAAAGTGCTTCCGTCAATAGGACAATCAAAAAAAGACCTTGATTTCGCCAATATCGAATGGAAGCTGGTGACCAATATCTCCACCACCGAAGACCCGAAAGTATTGCGAGTCGATCTGGAAATTTTTCGAAAACTAAAGTCTGACGAGTGGTTTAAAGAGTTGCAGTTTCTTGGCTTTGTGGCGAATATTCAGTGATGTTTTTCAGAATTCGACAGAACGGCTTCACACTCATTGAACTGTTGATTGCCATTGCGATTACGGCATTGATCAGTGTTGGCGTATGGCAGTTACTCGGTCTTACATTTCGGGGTCAGGAAATACTGGAGCGGCAAACGACAGAATTGGGTTCGCTGCAACGAGTGATGATATTTCTGAATCGGGATATTCGACAAGCTTCTGTGCGCCCCGTCAGAAACCAGTTTGGTGACCAGGATTATGCGCTGAGTAACCGTAATACCTTGTACAAAATCGAGTTTACCCGCACTGGCTGGCGTAACCCGCTTCGACACAAACGAAGTAATCTGCAAAGAGTCGCCTACGAGTTGCATGACAATACTTTGTTACGAACAACCTGGTCAGTGTTGGATCGCGTGCAAGACAGCGAGCCCCGAAGCATGGAGCTAAGTGAAAATATAGAAGATATTCAGTTTGAATTTCTTCAGGCTGGCAATCGCTGGGTTGACGAATGGCCACCCGACGCCGTATTGGGGACGGAAAAATACAGCCGGTACCTTTCCATGCCACTTGCTTTGAAGGTGACAGTGAAGCACGCCAATTATGGCGAGGTTTATCGTATTTTTGACTTGCCGCAATCGGTTGAAAACAAATAAACAAAGTCGACCAATTCTGGTGTCAGTCAGAATAACGACGCGAATAGAAAACCGGAACAACCAGAGCGATGATTCAACTGAGGATAGTACTGGAAAGGGGGGATAAAGTGGAGTTGCCGGCCAAACAGCGGGGTGTCGCCCTTATCCTGGTGCTATTTGTGACCGTTCTTATTGTCATTGTCACCACAGGCATGGTTCGGCAACAGCACCTGTTTGTCCGCAAGTCAGCCAATTTGTTTAGTCAGGCACAAATGATGGAACTGGCTATTTCGGCTGAACTCTTTGCCCGTGCCGGATTGACTCGTGATTTCGATGAAGATAAAAAAAACAAGAAAATGATCGATCACGAGAAAGAAGTCTGGGCCGAATATGCGGCCACTTTTCCGATGGAATTGGGAACCATTGAAATGCAAGTGGATGACTTGCAAGGGCGATTCAATATCAATGATCTGATCGATCATGACGGCAAGATAGAGCCGGTGATGCTGAAGCGTTTCCAAGCGTTGCTGGATGGGCTGGGGGTCGTTTCCATTAACGCCGAAAAGGTGGCGGATTGGGTCGATGCCGATCAAGAAAGCTACCGATACAAAGGTGCGGAAGACGACGTTTATCTTGTCCAGGAGCTTCCTTACCGAACCCCCAATTCCGAGATAGCCGACAGTTCGGAATTGCTGATGCTACAGGACATTGCCGACGAAGATTATCGAAAACTGCTACCCTATATCAGTGCGCTGCCGCGTAGCACGACAGGGTTGAATGTCAACACCTGCTCACCGCAATTGCTGATGACGCTGACGCCAAATCTGACAAAAGAAATGGCCGACGCAATTGTCGAGACCAGGCAAACAGGTGCATTTGCAACAGTCGCCGATTTCTTGAAACAACCGGGACTCGAAAAAATTAAAGAAAAAACTGATCTTGCCGTCGCCACGCAGTATTTTTTGATCTCGATTCGCGTAATCATTGCCGATAAAACACTAAGGCTGGTGTCAAAGGTGTATCGTGGTGATGATGGTAAAACGGTTTTGCTGGGGCGTGATTTCGGGCAGAAATATATCATTAACAAACAACAGGTTTTGTTGTAGTCTTGTCAAGTGAATGATCGCTGCCTGTTTATTCAATGATCGCCGTTTTCAGGCTTGCCGAACCGCTTGCAAGTTGGCAGTTAAGAGTCGACTGGTTAAGGGTTGACAATTCATCGTGGACGGTTCGGTTTGCATTTGTCCTCCACCTTACTATAGTTGACTCAGCCAGTTGCTGTTGAATCAGTTGAATTACCCATGTCATATAAACTTTTTCTTTTACCCGTTAATTTGTTTGTGACCTTTGGCGATAGCCCGGACGCAGGCTCGCAATCTGACGAAAACCTGTGTTTCGACTGGTGTATCTATAGTCATGCTGGCGAGCGATTGGCTGCGGGCGCTGGAGACAGGCGCGATGATATTGCTCGTGTGATTGACCAGAACGATCTTAAGGATATTCAAGTGATCGGTCTGGTGCCAGCTCAAGCCGTATTCTCGTCAGTGGTTACCATTCCCGCCAAACAGCAGAAGTACTTGAACCAGGCTTTACCGTTCGTGGTCGAAGAACAATTGGCGCAAGATATTGAAGATGTTCACATTGTCACGGCCAGATCCGGTAAAAAAGACCGCATTCCGGTAGTGGTGATCGAGCATGCTGTGATGGTTCGGGTGATGTCCTGTTTTAGCTGTTTTGGTTTTCCTATCCAGGCGGTTTTTCCCGATGCCGCACTCTTGCCGTTGGCGGGCAATACACAATACACGAATACTGTGCTTATAGATCGCAGTTTTGTCAGTTTCAGAAACTCCGATCATTTTATCAAGGTGCGCAAACACACCATCAGTCTTTATCTTGAGCGTCTGTTTTCAGATGGTGAATTTGTCGATAAGGATCAAAGTCATTCTTCTACCGAGCATTCTATAAAGGTCTATCTCCAATCAGAGCAAGCTGAACATGAAACTATTACCATCGCCGGAATCGAGCAGATAGCGAAAGATGTATCAGTGGAAACCTATTCACTTGGCACAATCGAGTTTCTCGCCGAGTCGTTTTTCCATGCGCCTTTTGCAAAATTCAGTTTATGTCAGGGGCCGTATAGGGTTCGGCAAAACAAAAACTCGTTATGGCAAAAGTGGCGGGGAGTTGCCGCTGTATTGTTCGTCTGGCTGGTTATGCAGGTAGCTTTGAATATAGGGAAAGGGGTTTATTATTCACAGCAGGCAGCCGACTTGAAGTCACAATCCTTGGCGCTGTATCAATCAGTTTTTCCCAACGACCAGAGAGTAACGGCTGAAAATGTATCGCGTTTTCTTAAAAGCAAATTGATTCAGTCAGGAAAAAGTGAGCAAAACGGTGGTTTTCTGGCGTACCTGTCCCTCGCCGGACAAGAGTTTAGCAGAGCGATCAGAAAAAACGAGATGAAGCTCAAAAGCCTGAATTACAATGCCCAGCGAGATCAGCTTTCAGTTGAGTTACAAGTACGGTCACTTGAGCAGCTCGATGCGTTGAAAACGGCGATTTCCAATCGAGGGTTAGTGGTTGAAATCGGTTCGGCCGTGAAAGAAAAAGACTTCGTTAGAGGGAGGTTAGCGATATCAGATAGTTGATATTGTGGATACAGTTATGGGAATGTACGATTTATTGCGAAATTCGCAAGCTGTCGTTGGTTTACGCCGAGCCTATGATGGCCAGTCTGAACGGGATAAAAAGGCAACCCAACTGCTTATACTGGCGCTGGTGCTGGGGTTGATCTACTTTTTGCTATGGTCTCCTTCCTGGCATTTTTATACCAGCCAAAAAAGCGAGTATAAAGCCGCTGCGCAAGTGCTGCACTTCGTACAAGCCAACGAGCGAAAGGCCAGGCAGGCAGCGCAGGCACTGGGAGCGTTAAGTGGTACAAAAAGGCAATCCGGGTCGCTGGTTTCTCTGGTCACGTCAGTGGGTAAACGAAGTGGTGTTGAAATCAAACGATTTGAGCCAAGCGGCGCTACCAGGCTCCGTATTTGGGTCGAAAATATGCCGTTCGATAAGGTGGTAGACTGGTTAAACGGGCTTGAATCCAAACATGGAATCCGGGTGCAGCAAATATCTATTGATCGCGGAGATAGATCCGGTCTGGTTAATGGACGACTTCTTTTATCGGACTGAAAACACGAGTTAAACTATCGTACGCAAAGCCGGCGGCTCAAGAAGAGATTCCGAAGCAGTGTGAACGCTAAATCTGAAAAAAACTGAAAAGTGTTCACATTGAACCGGAATGGTCGTTCACGATGAGGTGAAATACGCATTGTTCTTGATACTGTTTCTTTAAATTCAGACGCAGCAAATTCTGGGAGAAGATCGCTAGCTTGTTTGACTAATCTAACGGGTAAGTTCCCTTTAGCGGTGGCTTTAAGCGAACCGCCGTTTTTTATCGTTTTGTCGAGGATCAGGTTTAAATAACGCACCATCGGGCTGGACGATAGATCTTCTGGTGTGTCGATGGCCACATATTCTAATTCATCAAAGGGTGCTAGAGCCAATTGGTCATTTGATTAGGTGACAAGCCACAAAAGTCTGGATTAGGATGATTGTTGAGCTCACGTGTTTTATGCCGCACTATCGTATTCAGCTCATCGAACGTTAAATTGGGATTCATCGCAACCATTTGCCCAACTTCATCACATACTTCAGCACCTTCATGGATGCATCGCTCCGATTGGTGAAGCCTGGCTCTATCAAACCCAAAAAAATGACTCGATAACCCCTTTAAAAATATCGACTGGATTTTATAGTGTAAAGTAGAATCATATAGTTATTTCTGCTTGCAAGTATGCGTTATTGTGGCTTGGCTTTAAACTAATCCACTCAAATTTTTTTATCAATTCAGTATAGGAAGCTTGGCTTTATGACCTCAGGGATTTTATTTATCGTTTCGGCTCCTTCCGGCGCCGGAAAGACCAGCCTGGTTAGAGCACTACTTGACATTCGGGCAGATACCACGCTTTCTGTCTCGCATACGACCCGTGCAAAACGGGAAGGTGAAGTTGATGGTATGAGTTACCATTTTGTTGAAGTGCCGAAGTTTATGAGCATGATTGGCCGGGGTGATTTTATCGAACATGCAGAAGTGTTCGGTAACTATTACGGAACCGCGGAAGCATCGGTTCGAAACACGCTGGCAGAAGGTAAAAATGTCGTACTGGAAATCGATTGGCAAGGTGCACAGCAGGTTCGAAAACTATTTCCGGCGGCCTGTAGTGTTTTTATCCTGCCTCCGTCAAAACCGGCTTTAAGAGAGCGTTTGCAAGGCAGAGGTCAGGATACCGAGGAAATTATTGAAGGGCGTATGAAGGAAGCCGAAAATGAAATAAGTCACTACGCCGAATATGACTATCTCGTT
The DNA here is from genome assembly GCA_002747055.1 of Gammaproteobacteria bacterium. Taxonomy (GTDB): domain Bacteria; phylum Pseudomonadota; class Gammaproteobacteria; order Pseudomonadales; family Oleiphilaceae; genus LZORAL124-50-18. Next base: position 56,840 of record PDSQ01000007.1, on the reverse strand, counting down.
GTCAATGATGACTTCGACGCTGCCCTAATGCAGCTGAATTCTATTGTAGAATCAAATACTTTAGAGATATCAGTGCAACAGACTCGCATCAAAGACTTATTGTCAGAGTTGCTGAACTGCTAAAATTCTGATTGCTTTACTGGGTGAGCGTATATTAAACTGTGGCGTTTGCCTCCTTGTTATAACTGACACACATGCGGGGCAAAATTACCCCGTTCAATATTGAAAGACTATTTAAAGACGACTTTGTTAGAGGTGAAAATGGCCAGGGTTACCGTAGAAGATTGTTTGGATAACGTAGAAAACAGATTTGAATTGGTGATGCTTGCCACCAAGCGGTCTCGACAGCTTGTCAATGGCGGCAAAGAAGCGAAAGTTGATTGGGGAACTGACAAGGCGACCGTTGTGGCACTTCGGGAAATTGCCGATGGCTTGATAACAAACGAATTGTTAAAAACAGATTTGGAGGATTGACTGGTTTTTGGTAACGAGACAAACGTGCAAGTCGATTAATTAGAGTCAAATATGTGTATAGCAGATCAATCATTCAGTGAGTTGTCTGAAATACTGCGGTTTTATCTCGACGAGGATAAATTTGGTCTTGTCAGGGAAGCCTATTTGTTCGCTAAAGATGCGCACGAAGGGCAATATAGGAAAAGCGGCGAGCCTTATATTGTCCATCCAGTCGCTGTGGCGGTCATTCTGGCGAATATGAAAATGGATTATCATATTCTTATGGCGGCGTTGTTACACGATGTCATTGAAGATACAGAAGTGACCTATCAGCTTCTAGCAGATCGCTTTGGCAGCACCATCGCGAATTTGGTAGATGGCGTAAGCAAGCTGACCCAGATTAAATTTAGAACCCGGGCGGAAGCGCAGGCAGAGAATTTCCAGAAAATGACTCTGGCTATGGCCAAAGACCCTCAGGTTATTCTACTGAAGCTTGCGGATCGTCTGCATAACATGCGTACCTTGGGGTCTCTGAATTTCGAAAAACGAAGTCGTATCGCGACGGAGACTCTCGATATTTACGCGCCCATCGCACGTCGTCTTGGTATTAATTCAATACGTACTGAACTTGAAGACTTGGGGTTTGCGACACTTTACCCAATGCGTGCCAGGCTGATCAAAAAAGCGGTCGAAGAGCGTCGGCATAATCGAAAGGAGATTGTTTCCGAAATAAAATTCAGCCTTGAAGAAAAGATGCAAGAGCGTGGTCTGAAAGGAGTGGTTCTGGTTAGAGAAAGGCACCTCAACAGCATTTATCAAAAAATGAAAAAAATGTCGTTTCAGGAAGTGATGGACATTTATGCATTCAGAGTCGTTGTCGAGTCAGAGGATGATTGTTACCGTAGTCTTGGTGTCGCACACAGTTTGTACCGGCCACGAATCGAATTGTTTAAGGATTATATTGCGACACCCAAGGAAAATGGTTATCAATCGCTGCATACGACACTTATCGGAATGCATCGTGTGTATATCGAGATCCAGATACTCACAGCAGATATGGAAGCACATGCTAATAACGGTATCGCTTCACGCTGGGTTTACGATACTCGTATGTCTGAGACACCGACCCATAATCAATCAGGGGTTGACAGATGGCTCGATGGACTCATGCAGATCAACAAGTTTACGGGAAATTCCCTCGAGTTTATAGAGCACGTAAAGACTGACCTGAAAGTGAACAGGGGTGAGGTTCGTGTTTTTACGCCCAATAGCGAGGCGATAGAGTTACCCGCCGGGGCGACAGCGGTGGATTTTGCCTATGCCATTCATACCGATGTAGGTAATGCCTGTGTTGCGTGTCGAGTCGATAAGACTTTGTATCCGTTAAGTTCACCACTGCCGAATGGTGTAGTACTGGAAATCATCACTGCTTCTGGCGCTCGACCCAGTCCGGCATGGTTGGATTTTGTCGTTACCGGGCGAGCAAAAAGCAGTATCCGACATTTTTTAAGACATCAGAAACAAGCCGAGTCGGTTGAACTCGGCAGAAAGCTATTGAAACGATCGCTGAAAAGCTTCGATAAAAAGTTGTCGAAAATATCTGAAAAGCAACGGGAACGCGTAGCACGGCACAACCAGTCAAGTTGTTTTGAAGAACTTTTGGAAGAAATCGGCCTGGGCAATCGTATGCCCTTCATTATCGCCCGGCAATTGCTTTCTGATGAGTTGCGCGCTGCTGACGATACAGCAGATATTGACAAAGATGCCAGGACGTCGGCTTTGACCATAGATGGAACGGGCGGACTGGTTAACATTTTTGCAAAATGCTGCAAGCCGATTCCTGGTGATCCTATTGTCGGAATTATGGATTCAGGTAAAGGAATGGTTATTCACTCGGAAACCTGTGATCAGGTGGTGCGATCAGGTTCACAGAAGCAGCAATTGGTCTATTTGAAATGGAAGAAAGAAGATATCACCAATGAGTTTGCCGTCGCGTTGCGAGTCGTGCTGGAATGGCGAAGAGGCATTATTGCAGAGCTGGCCGGTGCTGTTGCAATGGCAGACAGTAGTGTTGAAAAAATTAGCGTGAAAGAGCGAGGTGCCAAATTGAGTTTTGTCAATTTGATTGTTCATGTTCAGGGGCGCATTCACCTGGCCAGGGTTATGAAGCGTATACGAAATATGCGAGCGGTTACCAGTATAACACGCATTCGAAACTAGGAGGAATGGTTGTATGTCGAACCGGTCGATCATTCAAACTGAGCAAGCGCCCAAAGCCATTGGAACCTACTCTCAGGCAGTAAAGGTGGGCAATACAGTTTATCTTTCCGGACAAATTCCTTTGGATCCGGAAACAATGGAGTTGGTACAAGGCGATATTGCCAAGCAGATTGCTCGGGTATTCGATAACTTGAAAGCGGTTTGTCAAGCAGCAGGTGGTGAATTGCAGGATATCGCCAAGTTAACTATCTTCCTGACGGATCTGGCCAATTTTGCCACCGTAAATGAGATTATGGCAACCTATTTTGAAGCGCCTTACCCCGCCCGTGCAGCGATTGGGGTGGCGGCTCTGCCCAAGGGTGCTCAAGTCGAGATGGATGCAATTATGGCACTCTAATACGCTTCAGCATCATACTATAGCCTTCCTTGTAAGTTGGATAAGCAAATGTATAGCCAGTCGCCAGCAGCTTCCGGTTACTGCAGCGTTTGCTGCCAACCTTTCTTTTTGGCTGTTTTCCCGTCGTCAGTTCCTTGTCTTGTTGTTCTCTAGTAGCTTGATTCGTCGTCTTCTGTCGATCTGCTTTTTCATCGCCAGTCAGTAAGGGCTTCCCGAGTTGTGCCGCTAACCACTTTAGCACCGTATTTATCGGCACTGGCAGGTTGTCGGTGGCCAGATACATCGAGTCCAGACTTGCGCCTTTCATCGCCAGTTGCAGCAAATGGCACAATACCCCGATACAGTCGGATTCATGAATTCGGTTAGTTAAATGGTTAGCGGCCGATAATTGTGCTCGACCAGATGTTACTCGTTCGATCAACCTTGTGCGACGGCCACCATAGATACCTGAAAAACGCACACAAGTTGCCGGCAGTCGACTGTCAAGCAGCCGGTTTTCAGCGACTTTCAGGCACTGGCTTGCGAATGATGCGGGTTTGACAACAGACTGTTCGTCAACTTCTTCGCCATTACTCTGATGATAAATACTTGTGCTGGACACGAAAAAAACTCTTTTCGGGATAATGTTTTTTCGACGCAACACTTGAATCAGGTTTTCGATACCTACGACAAAGGTGAGATGATATGCTTCTTTGGAATACTGGTAGGGTGATATACAAACCAGCACATAGTCGATTTTGTCGGGTAGGGCATTCAACAGCGAATCCTGATCCCGTATATCGGCAAGTTTGACAGGCAAATTCAAAGTGTGGTCCTTAACGGTAGGCAAAGAGCGTTTTATTACCGTGACAACATGACTGGAACAAAAGCGTTCAGCGACAGGCATGCCGATTGCTCCACCCCCGATGATAAGGATATGATTAGCTGTCATAAGATTGTCTGGCACAAATTAGGCAATATTCGATTAAAGAATACCGGTTTGATCAAGGAAGATTAAATGACTCTGACAGAGTTAACCTCGATTGTCACCCTTGGCCAAGAAAAAACCAGTATCGGGAGGACTACGTGATCAGTCTGGATGAAATAGATGTAGCCAGTTTTTCGGGGGTCGGGCCTTCACTTTGTCAGACACTGGCTAAACTGGGTGTCAATACCGCGCTGGATCTGGTTTTTCATTTACCGTATCGATACGAAGACCGAACCCGGCTATGGCCAATAGCCGAGGTTCGGGCAGGTGATTTAGTGCAAGTCCAAGGGCAAATTGTGTCAAGCCAGGTAGTACAGGGAAAAAAACGCAGCCTGCAAGTCGTTATTCAGGATGCTTTAGGGCAACTGACTTTGCGGTTTTACCACTTTAGTTCGGGTCAGGCCAGACAACTAGGTGTTGGTCATCGAGTGCGGTGTTTCGGTGAGGTCAGACGCGGACGCAATGGATTGGAAATATACCATCCGGAATACTTGGTTTTACAGGGAGACGTTTGGCCGCCTTTGGCCGAGTGTCTGACCCCGGTTTATCCCCTAACAGAAGGGATTGGTCAAAAGCGAATCAGGCAATTGGCTGATGCCGCTATCAAACTGCTCGAGCTGCATCCTTTAACAGAGTGGCTTCCTTCGCAAATCAGAGATCGGTACGGCTTCCCTGAACTCAACAGTGCTTTAAAACTACTGCATCAGCCTCCGCTGGATGTAGCTGTGTCCGAAATCGTGGAATATCGCCATCCGGCGCAAACACGGTTTATCTTCGAAGAACTTCTGGCGCATCATTTTAGTCTTATCCTGTTGCGTCAGAAAATTCAGACAAACGACGCGCATGTTATCGAACGTAAAATAAAGTCCAGCGTCGATCATTTGTTAGACCATTTGCCTTACCGGTTGACAAAGGCCCAGCTGCGCGTGATCGATGAGGTTGAGTTTGATATGGCCAGGCCATTTCCTATGTTGCGATTGGTGCAGGGAGATGTCGGTTCAGGGAAAACCCTAGTAGCAGCGGTCGCGGCGCTTAGGGTCATTGAAAGCGGGTTTCAGGTTGCGGTCATGGCACCAACCGAAATACTCGCGGAGCAGCACCGGGAGAATTTTACTCAATGGTACGAACCTCTGGGTATCGAGATTGGCTGGCTATCAGGTAAATCGAAAGGAGCGGCGCGAAAAGCTGTGCTTCAGGCAATGGTGCAAGGTGACATTTCTATCGTGATCGGCACGCATGCTTTATTTCAGGATGACGTTAACTTCAAGCAATTGGCGTTGGTTGTGGTGGATGAACAGCATCGCTTTGGTGTGCATCAGCGTTTAGCGCTAAAAAACAAGAGCCTCGATTCGGGCCGGGTACCTCACCAACTCATTATGACCGCCACTCCTATACCTCGTACTCTGGCCATGAGTGCTTATGCGGATCTCGATACCTCGATTATCGATGAACTGCCACCTGGCAGAAAGCAGGTAAAGACAGCGGTATTGAGTAACGGTAAACGCGACCAGGTTATCACGCGAGTCGAGCGTGCGTGCAAAGCAGGGCGGCAAGCCTATTGGGTGTGTACCCTGGTCGATGAGTCCGATGCGCTGCAATGCGAGGCGGCGGAGACAACTTATGCCATGCTGCAACAGGCATTACCTGAATTGACGGTGAGGTTGGTACATGGCCGCCTGTCAGCCGATGAAAAAGCGTACGCGATGAATGAATTTAAAGAAGGCAGAACCGACCTGTTGGTCGCTACCACCGTGATCGAAGTCGGGGTTGATGTGCCGAATGCCTCATTGATGATTATCGAGAATCCCGAACGCTTGGGGCTGGCCCAGTTGCATCAGCTCAGGGGCAGGGTGGGCAGAGGCGATCAGGAAAGTTATTGCCTGCTAATGTACACGCCGCCGTTGTCTAAAAATGGTAAGGCGCGACTTGGTGTGATGCGAGAGAGTGATAACGGTTTTGTTATCGCGGAAAAAGATCTGGAAATTCGCGGCCCGGGCGAGGTTCTTGGCACTCGTCAGACCGGTTTAATGCAGTTTAGAGTGGCCGATTTACAGCGCGATAAAAAATGGCTGGAAGCGGTCAGGCAAGATGCGACGCATTTTAGTCAGCACCCTCAGTTGATAAAAGGAATTATGGATCGCTGGATAGGTGCTAACATGGCATTTGCTGAAGTGTAATGGCCGAAATATGTGGCGATTATTCACTCAATTTCGCGGCTATGTGTTCTTCAACACGAATCAAATCATCAATTTGTCGCGCCGTGGCTAGTTCCAGTCTGAAAGCGGCACCTAACAGGACTCCTAAATCGGTGTCACGCACGTGGACAAATGAACAGGGCAATTGTTCTATTCTGATGATTCCATTATCTGTGTCATAGCTGAAACTGATCGTAAATTCATCCAAGTCAGGAAAAAACTGGGTGTTGAATAAAGCTATACCATCATGGCTGTAGTTGATAGATTCCAGTTTAAATTCTTTTTCACCTGTGGTCAGGGTGCATGCGCTAAAGCCCTCAGAACACAGATAACGCTGTGATCTTCGCTGATCCTTGTCATCGCTATTACTAATTGCTGACCTGTCCGCTGCGCTCATTCATCGCCCCCTTTTATAAACGACCAATTGATTAAAGCACTCTTGTCACAGGTATAGCACAACTCGCTGTTTTGGCAATTGCGCGTGCCTTAGCGTACAATCATGCGCCCGTCGTTAGCTCCTTGAGATTAAAGCTATCACTTTTTGCAGTTATAAAGGACGGCTGCAGCGAACAGCCCCCTTCCCCGACCGGCAAATCGGCTCACTTGTTTTGGCCAATTATTTAATAAAACTGTTTATCTCCTACTATACTGGTGAGGAGAACTTATATTTTCCCTCTATGTGGATGATTCATCCAGGAATGCTTGATGTCTATATCTAATGCTGTGAACCCATTGATTTTGCGCTTTCAACAATCGCGGAGTGGGCAAAATGATGCGCCGGAAGCAGAAACCACTATCGTCGCCAAATCACCGGAAATTCTCCCTAACACTCTTATCTCGGTGTTGATGCATGATTTTCTCGGAAGACTGCAAGTAATACTTCCGGTCAATTGCTTGCTCGATGTGGATACGCTGAACAATATGCTCGATAGAGAACTCCAAGCTATTTCTCCCGATGACAAGACAAGTATACGGGTGAAGAACAGTCTGGCGAATACCTCTGCATTGCCCAGCATAATTGATATTCCGTGCCTGGTTGATCGGCAAGTCAGTGCGATGGACGAAGTGTATGTCGATGCCGGAGACGGCGAAAATTTCGTCAGGTTCAATAAAGGCGCTCTTAACGTCCTTCTCGAGTACGCAAATGAAGAGCAGTTTGCGGTGCCGCTTGCAGAGATTTCCGCCAATTGCGGCGAGTCTCACAATGATGCTAACCAGATCACGCAGGCGATTGAAAAATTTACCAGTTTGAGAATAAAACAGCGATTGGAGGACACGTTCGAATTACCGCCACTGCCGGAAACGGCGAAAAAAATCATTCAACTTAGAGCCGATCCTGAAGCGGGGATCAATAAGCTGACCGATATAGTGGAGACTGACCCATCGTTGTCTGCGCAAGTTGTCAGCTGGGCATCCTCTTCATTTTATGCGGCTCCCGGTAAAATCAAATCGGTTCATGACGCGATCATGCGTGTATTGGGGTTCGACTTGGTGATGAACCTCTCTATGGGGTTGGCATTGGGTAAAACGTTGCAGCAGCCAAGGGACAATCCCCAAGGGTTGGCTGATTATTGGCAGCAGGCGGTGTGGGTATCAGCGGCTAATGGGGCTTTAGTCAACGCTATGGCCATTTTTCTCTGATATGTCGATATATTGAAGCGAATACGCATTTGGATAGCTGTTATGTAGAACACTTTTTATTGGGAATTACGCGTGAGCAAATCGGCAGCAGGTTAATGTATAGCTGGAATTTACCAGATGAAGTAGTCGTTGCGTTACGCCACCAGAAAACCCCGACTTATAGAGGGGTTCATTCAAAATATTCGGGAATTACATTTGTTGCTCGAAATTTGCTGGCTCAACGAGGAATTCCGTTAGGTATTGCGCAGACTATTCCTGATGGCCTGTATCACCACTTGGGTCTGGATCCAGATAGAGCAGCTGAAGTGATCGATGAACTTGTTGCCGCAAAAGATGAAATTTTGCATATGGCCGATCTGTTAAATATGGCCTGTTAGTCGGTCGGCTAAGGTGATCGCCTGTCTCTGGCTTGTTCCGTCAGTTTTTTGTTTTGGGTTTTATCGGTTATTGCCAGTTTATGGTGCATCGCAGTCTTAGCCAGCATGTGCGCGCTGACGGGTGCTGTAATAAGCAGAAACAGGGTAATGAGCAGTTCGTGCAGGCTGACTTGCCCTTGTTGCCAGGTTGTAAGTATCATGGACGCAATAAGCAGGCAGCTCATACCCAGGGTTGTCGCTTTGGTGGGCCCGTGTAAACGGGTGTAAAAATCGGGTAGTCTGACAATACTCAGGGAGCCGATAAAAACAAATATCGCCCCGACTACGAGAAAAGCTGATGCCACCAATTCGATCCAAAATTCCATCATACCGTCCTGACTTTGTTTGCCATCACATAGTTATCAAAATCGTTTTTTGTCTATAAAACGTTTACCTGGTGCCTTATTCGATCAGGTCGCCACGTAAAATGTATTTACACATGGCTACCGTACTGACGAACCCCAGCATGGCAATTAACAGTGCGGCTTCAAAATACAGGGAAGTCGCTGAAGAAATGCCAAACAATATAATAAGGGCAATACTGTTAACATACATGGTATCGAGTGCGAGAATGCGATCGGGTCGATTTGGCCCGAGAAACAATCTTACCAAATTCAGTATCAATGACAGACAAACCAAGGTGACGGCAATGGTTATTGCGCTACTCAGCATTGAAAATCTCCATAAGGGGCCGCTCATAGCGTTGTTTGATTGACGCGATGAGTTCATCTTCATCTTTCAGATTCAGGACATGTACATACAGCCACTGTTTATCCTGGGACACTTCAGCACTGACAGTCCCAGGCGTTAAAGAGACTGTACTGGTGAGTACGGTAATCGGAAACTCATAGCGAAGCTCGAGGGGAACGGCCACGAATGCCGGGTTCAGGCTTCTGGATGAACCGACTACCAATAGCGCTACTTCAATATTCGCCACAATAATGTCACCAATTACCCTTGTTATAAAGCGAATGGTCACAATTGGCTTGCGAAAACCAGGCTGCGGGTCTTGCATGCCAAATATCATCAACGGAATGACGATTGCCAAAAACGCCGCCAGAACCAGGTGGCCAGGGGCCAGGGTATTGTTAAGCAAAAGCCAGACGACAAAGAGTAGAAGCGAGTGCAATGGCATGGGTAACAAGCGAACACGCGGTTTCGAGTGCATTACTGTTTCCCTCCTGAAATCAAAGCGTCAACTGATTGAGCGGAATCGTGTAATTGGGCGGCGGCAAGATGGGTATAGTCGGAAATCGGTTTGCCACACACAACCAATAGCGGTGATGCAGAGAGGAGCAATGCCACTGCAATCAGCTTCAATGGGGGAATTGGCTCGTTATTGCCGCTTTCTCCGACGTGTCGCCAGAAAATAGTGGTACCTGCACGGGATAGTGCCACTAAAGAGACCAGCCCACCCAACAAAACAAAAGGCCATACCCAGGCTATTTCATGCCCATATTGCGCTGCTTGTAAAATAAGTATTTTACCTACAAAACCGGATAGTGGAGGTATACCTACGACAGTGAGGGCCGCCATAAAAAATGCAATACCCGTAAGTTTTCCATGTTTCATTTTACGGGCGACAACGTAACGATCTTCCGCCTGACCCCGCTGCCGGATAATAATATCTGCTATCAAAAACAGTGCCCCGGTGACCAATGTACTATGTATCATGTAGTAAAGTGCGGCTGATGTCGCTGATTCTCGCTGCATAGCGATGGCAAACAACAGTGTTCCGATCGAGACGATCACTAAATTGGCAGTAGTCAACCGCAAACTGGGGCTGGCGAGAACACCGATGGCCCCGATGGTCAGGGTTAAAACTGCCAATGGCCACAGCCATGGAGCGGCTATATTGGCCAAGGCACCGGCCCCTTCGCCGAAAATCATGGTATGTACCCTCAATATACTGTAGATACCGACTTTCGTCATAATGGCAAATAATGCGGCAACCGGAGCACTGGCTGCCGAATAAGTTCTGGGAAGCCAAAAGTGCAACGGCAGCATAGCGGCTTTCAGTCCGAATACAACCAACAGCAATAAGCCGCCGGCCTTCGCCAGAGCTTGTTCAGGCTCCGCCAGTAAGGGGACTTTGTTGGCCATATCGACAATGTTAAGCGAACCGATGGTGCCATACAAAATGCCCAGTGCGAAAAGAAAAATACTCGAACCTACCAGGTTCATGATGACATAGTGCACATTGGCTTTGGTTTTTTGTTTACCGCCACCATGTATCAACAACGCATAGGATGCGATAAGCAGAACTTCAAAGAAAACAAAGAGATTGAATATATCACCTGTCAAGAATGCGCCGTTGATGCCCATAATCTGAAACATAAACAGCGGATGAAAATACATCCCTTTGTTGTCATCGCCTGCACAGGCATACAGGTGGGCGCCCAGACCAAGCACGGCGGTCAGCAATACCATCAGGGTGGATAGTCTGTCTGCCACCAGCACAATACCGAAGGGTGGTGGCCAGCCACCTAGTATATACATTTGAGTACCTTGCTGATGGCTGGCCACCAGCAGAATGGCTGCGGTGACAGTGAGTATCAGCATTAGCGATACCCCGAAAAAACGTTGCCGGCCAATTGAGGCGCACAGCGGCGGGAGTAGCATCGATACCCCCGCGAGCAGGGGAATCAATATGGGAAGAATAGGCAGGTGTTGCATTAACGGTTTCTCTTTTGTGAATCGATGGGCTTGGTCGTCCTGGTCGGGATTTGACCATCCACATGATCATTACCTTGATCGGCCCGGGAACGCATGGCCAGTATCACCAGAAACGCCGTCATAGCGAAACCGATAACGATGGCGGTCAATACCAGTGCCTGAGGTAAGGGGTCGCTATAGCTGGTTGATTGCTCCAGTACCGCTGCACCATCGAGAGTCAGACGACCACTGGCGAAAAGAAACAGATTAACGGCATAGGACAACAGGGTGAGACCGATGACTACCGAAAAGATCCGGCCTCTCAAAACGAGAAAGAAACCGCAAGTGGTCAGTATGCCGACACAGACAGCGTAAAGAATTTCCATTAATTGTTCTCCTTGATAGCGACACGTTCGCTGGTTGACAATTTACCCAGATTGGCCAGAATCAGCATTACGGCACCGACGACTGTCAGGTAAACACCAAGATCGAACAACATCGCACTGGCCAGTTCAAACTCACCAATCCAGGGTAAGTAAAAGTGATCAAACCAACTACTGAGAAACGGTTTATCAAATACCCAGCTGGCCAAGCCTGTCGTGGTGGCAATCAGTAATCCGCCGGCAATCAGTCGTTGGTAATTGATAGTGACGCGGGGCTTTATCCACTGAACACCATGCGCGATATATTGCTGAATCATCGCCACCGACGTAATCAGTCCCGCAATAAAGCCACCACCAGGTACATTATGGCCCCGTAAAAATATATATACGGAAACCAGTAACGCCAGAGGTAGCAGACTTTGTGACACCATTTCGAGTATCAGCGGGTGAGGGTCATTGCTCCATGGGCGCCCGTGATCATCACTGATCGGCAAATAAATTCGCATTTTGGCAATCAGTTTAAAAATACCCAAGGCGGCGATACCCAGAACAGTGATTTCGCCCAGTGTGTCAAATCCTCTGAAATCAACCAAGATGACGTTAACCACATTGGCGCCACCACCGCCGGTTTTGCTATTTGCCAGGAAGAAATCTGAAATAGTGTCCGGGGGAGTGGTGAGCATGGCGAAACAAATGGTGCCAATGACGCACCCTATTAGTCCTGAGACCAACAAATCCCGGCTCAAACGGCTCGGATTCGATTCTTTTAGTGAGCTTTGCGGTAAAAAGAACAACGCCAACAGCAATAAAATAATAGTGGCTATTTCAACAGAAAGCTGCGTCAGTGCCAGATCCGGCGCTGAAAACCTGGCAAACACCAATGATACAATCAAACCTACAACGGACAGGAAAATCAGCGCGGCAAAACGCTTCCGGTGCCATATTACGGTGGCACCGGCACTGAGTATCATTAACAAGGCCGCCGTAATCGCGACACCAGTAGCCGGTATTTGACTGCGGGATCCTGTATTCTGGGTCAAATCGAGCAAAGGAAATGCGCCCATAACCATTGCCAGTAACAGCAGCAGGAACAGGTATCGTTGCAGGGAACCGTTTTCCAGCGCCTTGATTACCCGCTGACAAAGGTTGACGGTTGATTGGATAACGTCTTCAAAAACATGTTTGGCATCAGGCTCGCTAAAGTAGGCGTGAAACTGAAAAAGGAGACGGCGGTTATAGTAAATGACTCCGCCTCCGACCATTGCCAGAAGACTCATAAACAATGGGATGTTAAGGCCGTGCCATATGGCCAGATTATAAGTAGGAATGTCGTGACCGAGTACAGCAATAGCGGCGATGTGTAACAGATCCCCGACAATGTAGGCCGGGAATATACCTACCAGCAAGCAGAGGGTGACCAGGATTTCGACCGGTACCTTCATGTATCTCGGCGGTTCTTTGGGGGTCTTAGGAAGATCTACGGGTTCACCATTGAAGAAAACATCATGAATAAAACGTAACGAGTAAGCGACCGAAAACGCGGCGCCAATAGTGGCCAGAAGTGGAATCAGCCAGGACAGGGAACCCAGTGTGCTCTGGTTCAACGTTTCGGTAAAAAACATTTCCTTGGACAGAAAACCATTCAACAATGGTACTCCCGCCATTGACAAAGCTGCCACAATGGCCAGCGTCGCGGTATATGGCATGTATTTCCAAAGACCGTTGAGTCTGCGCATATCCCTTGATCCAGACTCATGATCGATGATGCCGGCGGCCATAAACAGAGATGCTTTAAACGTGGCGTGGTTGATAATATGAAACACGGCGGCGACGGCGGCGAGTTGTGAGTTCAGCCCCAACAGCAGTGTAATCAGGCCCAGATGGCTGATGGTTGAATAGGCAAGAAGACCTTTGAGATCATGTTTAAACAGGGCAATATAGGCACCCAAAAGCAAGGTAGCGAGGCCGCCCAGGCTGACCACCATAAACCATAGATCGGTTCCCGCCAATACCGGATAAAAACGAGCCATAAGGAAAATACCGGCTTTCACCATGGTGGCAGAGTGCAAGTAGGCACTGACCGGTGTCGGCGCCGACATCGCGTGAGGCAGCCAGAAATGAAACGGAAACTGCGCCGATTTTGTGAATGCGCCTACCAATACCAGAATCAATGCTGCCGGGTAGGCGGCGTGCGCTCGAATCAGGTCGCCATTGGCCAATACGGTATCGAAGTCATAACTGCCGACGATATTACCGATTAGTAATAGTCCGGCAAGTAGTGACAGTCCTCCGGCTCCGGTGACCGTGAGCGCCATTCTGGCCCCTTTTCGAGCGTCAGATTTATGGGTCCAGAAACTGATCAATAGAAATGAACTAATGCTGGTCAACTCCCAGAACATCCATAACTGGATCAGGTTGTTGGAAATCACGATCCCTACCATTGCGCTCATAAACAAAATCAGATAGGCATAGAATCGCCCCATCGAGTCGTTTTCGGACAGGTAATAACGTGCATATAAAACCACCAACAGCCCGATGCCAAGAATAAGTAATAAAAACAGCAGTGACAGCCCATCGAGCCGAAACGACAGGTTCAGGCCCATCGCGGGAATCCAGGCTATAGACTGCCGAATGGATTGACCATCAAATATATCGCCTGCAAATAAAAGCACCAGAACAAGTGACCAAAAAGGCAGGATAGAAACAGAAAAAGCACAGAAATTGCGACCGAAACGGGCTGTTAACAATGGGACTAAAGTGCCAATCAGTGGTAATAGTACGACCCATAGCAAGCTCATAAGTGGCATGACTCCAGATTAAACGGGATTAGCAGGTGATTTTAAGGGAACAGGAACAGCCCGTTGATTTCTTCCGCGAATGGTATCATGCAATTTGACCTCAAGCCATTGTTTGCAAATATCCAGGTCAGGTTCGGTCGGACAGCTTGGTTATAGTGAATGAATTACCCATTTCAAGACAACGCGGGTTGGTAAGCATGGCAGTTCAAGGGGCGGTTAGAGAACGCGTTATTGATTGTATTGCAAAAACTGGTTTCTTTATACTTTTTGGCCTGACTGGATTAGTTGAAACAGAATTCCTGTCAGCCACAGAACGGAGTGCATATTTTGTTTACCGTCTATCCTTCAAATCGACTCGAACACCTGGCAACCCTATTGTTTGCCGTTTTAAAGCAGGAGCGAAGCCAGGTGCTCAAACCGAAAAAAGTGATTGTTGAAAGTAAAGGTTTGCGTCATTGGCTGCAGATGAAATTGGCGCAAATCGAGGGCGTTTCGATGAATCTGAATTTTCAGATGCCTTCGGCATATATCTGGGATTTATCCAGAAATGTGTTGGGCCATGATGCTGTGCCCATGTCGTCACCCTACGCGGAAGCGACACTTTGCTGGCGTATCGATGCCATTCTCGGTTGCAAAGCCTTTCAGGAACACCCCGATGCGGACAAGGTTAACCGTTATTGGCGTGGTGATGCCCAGGCAGAGAGCAGTCTGAAACGCTATCAACTGGCCAGTAAGCTGGCTTCGCTTTTTGAACAATACCTGTTGTTTCGGCCAGAATGGATTGCTTACTGGGGGCATGAAGCCAGTGCATCCAGTGAGGATCGGCGTGAAATTGGATTGCCGGTACAGAGTGAGGATGAACGATGGCAAGCCCATCTGTGGCAGTTACTGGCCGAACAAATTCTGCCGGTAGACAATGTTCATCCGGCTATGTTGCAGGCCAAAGTACTAGACTGCATCGACGCTAAAAAACAGCTGTTGCCTGAGCATATCTATTTATTTGGTATTAACTCCTTACCCGGGCCTTCGCTCGACTTTTTTCATCGTCTGGCAAGCCACACGCATGTCCATTTGTTCCATTTAAACCCCTGTGTCGAGTATTGGGGTGATATTCAGTCGGACAAGGCAAAAGCGAAAATCTCCACCGGGCAGCAGTGGCGTGCCTGGCTGGATTCCGACGATGATAGGGTCAATCCCTTGTTGGCTAACTTGGGCCAACAGGGCAAGCGCTTTTTTGACGCACTGCAGAAAACCAAACATTTTGAAATCAGCGCATTTGATCCAGTGCTGACCGACCCGATACAGGTCATTCAGGATGATACGGTGCTGCATCGTGTTCAGCAGGATATTCTGAGTTTGCAAAACAGGGCCAGCGATAACTCGAGCAACAAGGCCAATGGTACAAAGCAGGATGACTCCATTGTTATCAGCGCCAGTCATAGTCCCTTGCGGGAAATCCAGGCTTTACACGATTACCTGTTGCATCGATTCAATCGGCATCCCGATTTAACACCGCGCGATGTTCTTGTGACTTGCCCGGATATCGAAAAATACGCGCCTTATGTCGATGCCGTTTTTCGTCGGCCATGGCATAATCAAAATATGGATGATTCGCCACGACTGCCTTGTTCCATCGCAGATCGGGTCAGTCTGGAGGAAGAACCTCTGATCGGCGCGTTTCTCGATCTATTCAGCATGCCAGATAGCCGTTTTGAAGTGAGCGGGATCCTGGACTACCTTCGATTGCCCGCTGTACAGCAAAAATTTGGTTTTGCCCCGGCTGATCTCGATATCATCGAATGGTGGCTGCAAGAAGCCTGTATTCACTGGGGCGCGGATGTCGCGAATAAAACAGCAATGGCGAGTCTGGAGAATGCCACCGCCATGTACACTTGGCAGTGGGGGCTGCAAAGGCTATTGCTTGGTTTCGCACAGGGTGATAGCGAAACACTGATTGACGGGCGTGTGTTGTTACCTCATGTCGAGGGTCAGAATGCGGTACTGCTAGGTCAGTTAATTCATTTACTGGATCGGTTGCGTTCACATTCCCGCCAGTTGCAAAGCCCGCGTTCAGCCGGTGGCTGGCAGCAATATCTGAAACAACTGAAAAACGATCTGTTTCAACCTGTTGCAGAAGAAAGCGATGCCAGTCGAATGATTGACGATGTGATCCGGCAACTGGTTGATGCCACTTTTCTGGCCGGTTATGACGCTGAAATTGACTATACGGTCATTCAGTCTTATCTGAATCATCGTTTTGCCGTTCCCGATAGTGGCAACGCGTTTATGACCGGTCAGATCACCTTTTGCTCCATGGTACCTATGCGGAGTATTCCTTTTAAGATTATCGCCGTTTTGGGACTCAATGATGGCGACTTTCCCAGGCAAGACAATCCGGTCAGTTTTGATTTGTTAAAGCAGGCTAGTCTACGCCCCGGTGATCGTTCGAGACGTGCCGATGACCGTTACCTTTTTTTGGAAACCATAGTGTCAGCCCGGCAAACGCTGTATTTAAGCTATCAGGGTAAAGATATACAAACCAACGAAGAACGTCAGCCCAGCCTGGTATTGAAAGAACTGATGCACTATCTGGAGCGTGGTTATGGTTGGCCTGAACACAAAAGCTATATACTTCAGCAGCCATTGCAGCCCTTTAGCCCGGCCTGCTTTATACCCCCGGATGCCAGTTTTGACAAACAATGGTGTCGCCTGGCCAGGCCTCTGGAGGAGAGAAATAACAGAATAAAACTGGCCAAAATGGCATTGCCGGAAGAGGCCGTCGATATAGAAACCTTAGTCCGTTTTTATGATGATCCGTTAAAGTGGTTTGGCCAAAATCGATTGAACCTGTTTCTGGAACAGGCAGAAACCCGGATCGATGACGCAGAACCCTTCGATCTGGATAAGTTGGTCAGTCACCGTATTCGGACCGAGTTGCTGAAAAGCCTGATGGATGAGGCTAGTCCGGATGAGTTTCTTGCGCGTTTATCCTTGGCCGGTCGTTTGCCCGATTCGTCTGTCGCTACTACCGAAATTGATGCAATGCAAACACAGGTAGATACTTTTTACGATGTCTTGTGTCGGGCTGGCGAGATAGAGACTGAGACGGTTCAGATGACCGTATCGGGTATCAGGTTAACCGCTCGCATTCCTTATCAGCCAGATAAGCAGCGGGTGGTTTTGTACCGGGCGGCAAAGTGTAAAGCCAAAGATGAATTTCGCCTCTGGTTGATGCATTTGATGGCAAATATCCACTTTGCCAATGCGCATAGTCCGGTCACCAGTCTGGGCGTGTTTTTCAGCCCGTACGGGTTTGATAAGGTCACCTGTTGTACGATCCAAAATACGGTGGATGCCGCATCAGTTACCCGGCCTGACCAGGCAAAGGTGGATTTGCCTGTCAATCTGAATGCCAAAGCCGAGTTGGAAAAACTGGTTAATCAATGGCTGGATATCGGCAGTGCCGAGCCTGTTTTGTGGCACTCAGGTCTAGCTAGAGGTTTGACTGACATGCCGTTGACCAAGTTTTTCACAAAGGTGACCGAATTACTTGATAGCAATGTGTACTTTCGTTGGTTTTTTGGCAGTGGTTATCAACCGGATGAGGCAAACCTGGCTGAACTTAAATCTATTTATGCCCCGTTATATTGCCGATTGCAAGACCCGAAAAACAACAAACCGAAAAACAGAAAACAGGGAGACAGGAATTGAACAAAAGGCAAGATGGCGGCAATAAAACGCTGGATATTTCAGCTTTGGCCAGTCTACCGCTCCGTGGCAGACATTTGATCGAAGCCAGTGCCGGTACCGGTAAAACCTATAACATTACCAAACTTTTTATTCGATTGTTGCTGGAAAAACAACTGCCGGTGCAGAATGTTCTGGTGATGACCTTTACCAGAGCGGCAACCGAAGAATTACGTGGTCGAATTGAAAAAGAGGTGCGCTTTGTTTACGAAAACTGGCTAAACCCGGATCTGTCAGATCCGTTTTTGGACGAGTTGCGCAAGAAATCCATCCCTCAGGCGGAGGTGATGGGGCGACTCAAGCAAGCCTTGCTCAATATGGACGAAGCCGCCATTTTTACTTTGCACAGCTTTTGTCATCGGGTCTTAACTCAGGAAGCCTTTGCCAGCGGCTTGCCAATGGAGTTAACTATGGAAGCGGAGGCTGATGATCTGATGACTCAGGCCGTTCGGGACTGGTTTCGGCAGGTCAATCAGCATGATGAGCAATTGGCTCTGTTGCAAGAAAATGGCTGGTATACACCTGAGCGATTTATTTCCGAATTTGGTCAGCTTGTCAAAACGGACGATCCCCTTGTTTGTCTCGATGAGGCGGATTTTTTACAGCAGCACAATGCGGCACAAAAAGATTTGTTCCAGACTCTGTACACACAACAGAAGAAAGCGGTGCATCAAAGTTTGTTGCTACATCAATCCTTTATATTCAGCGCATTGGTATCCGGCAAAACAGCTAAAGATAGACTGGCAAGAGAAACCGAATGGCAAGTGCTTATCGACTGGCTTGAAGCCGATGTGTTGACATCCTGTCCGGCGGAGGCGAGTCGATTTTTTTCTGGTACCCGCTATCCAAAAAAAGACAACGCCACCAAACAAGAGTTGGTCAGCCTGTTCCAACCGGTCAAGGAGCTGGTGAAGTCGCATAAGGACAAGACCAAGCAATGGCTTCGGAAGCGTGAGGACTATTTGCAATCGCTACCCGCCTTAGTTCTGGTCAAACAGGGTATCTATGCCATTCGCAAGAGATTTGGTTTGGCAAAAGAAAAAACTGCCCAAATGGATTTCAATGATTTAATTGACCATTTATCCGAACGCCTGGCTGAGGATAAATCGGCGCGATTAGTCAATCTGTTACGCAACCAGTATCCGGTGGCGCTCGTTGACGAGTTTCAGGATACCGACTCAAAACAATACACCATACTCGATGCCCTGTATCCCCAGTCTGACTCTTGGCATGCACTGTTTATGATTGGTGATCCCAAACAGGCCATATACAGCTTTCGGGGCGGGGATATTTATGCCTATCTCAAAGCCCGTCGTCAGGCTGATTTTCGATGGCATATGGCGACCAACTGGCGCTCACTTGGTGCGGTTGTGGAAGGCTATAACCGGCTGTTTTATGGCGGCCCGCTCGATGGCGAACCGACTTCCGAGGTGTTCGGTAACGGGATCAGCTACGAACGTATTGGTTACTCGCCCCATGCCGCGGCGGTGGCCAGGCCATTAAAGGATTCGCGCGAACAATTTGGCGCTGTCAATTTTATCTGGCTACCTGAAATTGCCCGACCGACAGGCGCCAAAGGTGAACCGGTTAAAAATGACTGGCTTGCCGGGCTGACCCGTTGGTGCGTCAGCGAGATAGATCATCTGCTGAATCATGTTTATTTGGGTAAACAGCGGGTTCAGGAAAAGGATATTGCAGTTCTGGTTCGTACTGGCAAAGAAGCCATCGTCATCAAAGAGGCACTTCGGCGTTCAGGCTATGCATCGGTTTATCTGAGTGATAAAACCAATGTTTTTGCGAGTAATGAAGCAAAGGAACTGTTAACGCTTTTGCTTGGCATACTTGAATGTGACAATGACCGCTTGCTGGTCGCAGCCATATCCACCCGCATATGGGGTGGTGACGCGACTATGCTGGCCGAGTTGACGCAAGAGCAAGGCGAACTGGCCTGGACCGCAGCTCGCGCGCGTGCTTATTCACTGCGTGAATGCTGGTTGCAACAGGGTTGTATGAATATGTTGCTTTCGTTGATACATTCTTGTTGCTGCCCCGAGCCTGCCGATCATGAACGCACGTTGACAAATCTATTGCATCTGGCTGAGCTGCTTCAGCAAGCGGCACGTCAATACAGGCAACCACAACAGTTATTTAAATGGTATCGTGATCAATGTGACAATCCGGCTTTAGCCGCAGAAGTGGAACAGCGGTTAGAAAGTGAAGGCAACCTGATCCGAATCGTGACCCAGCATAAATCAAAAGGGCTGGAGTACCCCATTGTATTTATCCCTTATGCGACCACTTATCGGGATCCGACAAAAAATGGCAATGCGTTGGTGTCCTATAGCAAATATCATGACCGGCAAACTGGCGATCTGGTTTATCAACTGGGTGCGACTGAGGACGCTCTGGCGGCGATGCGGGACGAGCTGCATGCTGAATCCATTCGCCTGTTTTATGTCGCCGTTACCCGAGCCTCTCATCGTTGTTATATCGGCCTGGCTCCGATCGATGAGAACAGTGTCAGATCGGGTGTCGGGCTGGTTCTGAAAGTGGCGAACAATACGCAGTGGCAGACACAGCTGGAGGCATTGATCCCTTCGTCCGGGGTGAATTTTGCTGGTTCCAGCATGGCCAACCCGTCCAATAAACTGATTTCTATCACTTCTGAAACAGCGTTACCTAAAAAGATCAAAACCGATGCGACACAGGCAGAATCGCTGACTCCGGCGAGTTTTACAACCTGTTTGGACGATCAATGGCAGTTGGCATCCTATTCCATGATGAAAAAATCCGCCTATCAGCAAAGGGCTGAACGCCAGGATCAAAAAGATCGGGATGAATGGTCAGATAAGGTGCCGGCGGAAAATGCCCCGACTGTATTGGCTGTTTCAGGGCAAGCGGTGCCTTTGCGTTTCAGTCTGAAAAAGGGCAGTGAAACTGGTGATTTATTGCATGATATTCTGGAGCATATTGATTTTGCCAATCCCGACTGGCTGGTCATTCAGCCTTTGTTAAACCGGTTTGACCCGGAAGCAGACTATCAGGATCGCCTGATTGAGTGGATACAGGAAGTATTACTGGCAGAAATTCCTGTTATTGGTTATCTTGACCAGACCATGCGGCTTTCCGACTTGCACTGGGAACATACCCTGCGTGAGGCTGAATTCTATTTCAGTATGGACAACGTTAATCTCGATCAACTGGAGCGATTACTGATGGCGCATCGGGGCACTCGTCAGCGAATCCAGTTGTCGTCGAGTTCTTTATCGCAAGGGTCGATAAAATTAAACGGTATGATGCATGGTTTTATCGACCTTATTTTCGAATTCAGGGGTAAGTACTATGTGGCAGACTATAAATCCAACCATCTCGGTGACCGATACGAAGACTATCAAGTGCAGGCACTGGCCGAAAATGTGTATCAACAATTTTATGACCTGCAATACCTGATCTACTCATTGGCCCTGCACCGATATCTGAAAAATACACTGACTGAGGAGTATTCTCCTGAAACCCATTTCGGTGGCGTCTATTATCTTTATTTGCGAGGTATAACGCCGGTTCATAGTGAGCATTCAGGTATTTACAGGCGAGCAATCACAGTCGACGAACTGATGCAACTGGATAAGCTGTTTGGAACGGGGACTGAACACTGCATAGGGGATGACATGGCATGAAGTATGGCTGTTTTGAACACTGCGCCAGTGTGCTCCATGGCGTCCTCGAAATTGACTTTTATCTAGCCCGAGCCTTGTGTGTCGAGTTTGGTGAAGATAACAATGACTTGTTTTTTCATCTTGTTTTAGCACTTTCATCGTATTTACGGCGGGGACATAGCTGCCTGCCATTGTTCGTGGTTTCAGATCAGTGTCTGTTTGCTTCGTCTGATACAGAGCAGGTGGATGAAACACAACACCAGGCAGGTTACGCGTTCCCTGATGTTGAAATAATACGTGCCTGTCTTGACCCTATCGGTCTGGCGCCGGAGCTGGACAAGGCACTGGTTTTTGACAACGACTGCCTGTTTATCCGGCGTTATTGGGCCTATGAAAAAGAAGTGGTTGCGGCATTGAACTCAAGGCTGGGTGAGAAACCGCTCACTGATAAGCAAATAACCAGAGTCAGTGCCTTGCTCGCTACTTGTTACGATAAGTCTGCCGGTACTGACGATGGCGAGGCGGCAGAGGTGAATTGGTCCAAGGTGGCGGTGGCGAATGCGTTGCTGCGTAACTTTACTATCATAACCGGCGGCCCCGGCACAGGTAAAACCTTCGCTGTCACGCGTTTGCTATTGGCGTTGCAGGAACTCTATGATGGCCAGCTTATAATTGAGTTGGCTGCTCCGACAGGCAAGGCGGCCCAACGATTAAATGAATCAATCATCGCTGGCAAGGCGCAGTTGGCCGAACTCGGGGTGTCTGCTGAAAAACTCAACCAGGTGCCCAATAATGCTAAAACCTTGCACCGGCTACTCGGTTTTCGACCACGGAGTGTCCAGCCCAAATTTGCAGCAGAGCGTCTATTGCCTTGTGATGTGCTGGTGCTGGATGAGGCTTCGATGATTGATTTACCGATGTTGACACGCATATTCCGGGCAACCCGACCGGATGCCAAACTGATTATGTCAGGTGATCCAAATCAGTTACCTTCCGTCGAGGTAGGCAGTGTACTTGCAGAATTGACCCGGCAGGCAAAAAATCGTTTTAGTCCGAGTACGGCAGTGGCTATTGCCAGGTTAACCGGTGAAACACATCTTTCGGTTCAGGAAAACGATCCGGATCATATTGTTACCTTGCATAAAAGCTGGCGATTTGCCGGGTCGATCGGAGAGTTGGCCAATGCGGTCGTTTCGGGTCAGGATTCAGCCAGCTGGCAGTTGTTGAAAGAGCGGAGCGGGTCGAATTTTGATGGCCTGATCGATCCGGTTGATCCAGCCAAACTCGAAGTATCGGATTTGGCGCACAATGTGTCACGTATCAATAACAGCGATTTTGCGGACTGGTTCGAGTCTATTGTTAAAACGCATAGTTTGTCCATTGTTCGCGCTAGTAGTGTGGCAGAGGCATTCGCTGCCCTGGCCAGGTTTCGTGTTCTTGCTCCCAACCGGGTCGGGCCGAGAGGCGTCGAAGTGTTAAATGCTTTGGCAGAAACCATTTTATCGAAAACCAATCCAGGCATCCGCACTGGCCAGCATTATAGCGGGCGACCGATTATGGTGACGGAGAACAATTACAGCATCCGATTATTCAATGGTGATGTTGGCCTAGTATGGCAAAATGATTCGGGTCAGCTTGCCGCTTTTTTCGAAGAAGGTAAAGATGAACAGGGTCAGACTCTGTTCCGGCAAGTCAATCTGGCCCGTTTGCCTCGGGTTGAAACCGTCTATGCAATGACGATACATAAAACCCAGGGTTCCGAATTTGATCAGGTCGCGATTGTGTTACCTGACTATGACAACGAGCTGCTTAGCCGCCAGCTACTGTATACGGCGATCACACGAGCTAAAACGTCGGTGTCTGTGGTGGCAAGTCAGGCCGTTTGGATGCAGGCTGTGCAACGACAAGCCATTCGGTATTCAGGGCTGGCGCGTCGGTGCGATTCGGAGATTGATTTCAAGTCGTGAATAAACTGATCCAAGTGGCTGTTGCAGAGTATTGTTGGGCCAGCCCGGTGACTGGCCCTTATCCGGTTATTGAACTTCAGTGTCGTCCACTGTTTGGTGCAGAGCGGGTTTGGATGCACCGATTGGAATGGTTTTAGGCTTCATCGCTTCAGGAATTTCTTTTACCAACTGTATGGCGAGTATGCCGTTATCCAAGCCCGCTTCTCGCACTTCTACGTAATCGGCCAGATTGAATTTTCTTTCAAATGATCGGTTGGCGATACCCTGATAGAGGAATTGTCGATCACTTTGTTCGGGTTCTTTTTTGCCACGGATAGTCAATACGCCTTTTTCGACATGAATATCCAATTCATCACGGTTGAAGCCGGCCACGGCCAGGGTAATTCTGTAGTGGTTTTCTTCCTGAACTTCAATGTTATATGGGGGATAACCGCCGCCTGCATTTTCATTGCGCATTGAATGATCCAGAATGGATGCTAAACGGTCAAAGCCAACAGAGCTGCGGTACAAAGGGGTAAAGTCGATTCTAGTCATGATATATTCTCCATTAGAAGCAATACTAATTCTCCCAACAAGCCGGCTGCAAAAGCTCTTCTTGAGACTCAGTTGCAAAGCTGACCCGTCAGTTCGAAAAATCGCGGCATTCCAACACTATCCCTGGTCTGCCTCAACAGAACAATTACCTTTCCAGGTCATTTATTCATTCCTGTTATATTGTCAAAGGTGAGGGCTGAAATCGCTATTTCAAGCGTCTAGGTCAAAAAATTTTTCGTTTATCTGTATTGAGGTATCGAGACAGGATCGAATCCAGCGGTGACGAGACCCTGCAAAGGATCTCGTGCCGCTAGAATCATCATTTTATTCTTTTATGTTTGCCGGAAGAATGCCTTTCACGCAGGTCGCTATCAACATAGCGGTCTGTTGTCTGCATCGAGGCATGACCGGCATCGTCTCTGACGTGTTCCCTGGGGCGTATCTTTACATCCTCGGAGATTCCGGTATGGCGTAGCCAGTGAGCGGTGGCGGCTTCGAGTTCAGCGGCATCGGTTTCCAGTCCTTCCTCCCGCATTCTTTGAAAAGACAAATCAAAACATTGTTGTACAATGGCGCGTATTTGTCGGGTACTGGTCACTGGGCCATTGCCCAGATTTTTCGGAATCAACGGCGTGGTTTCATCCGATGTGGGCAGTGGGGTAAGTCCCAGTGACAGTCGAAATCGTTTCAATGCGTCCAGCATATCATCCGATACCGTGACAATACGACTTTTATTGCCTTTGCCAACAACGTGTAACCACCAGTTGCCGTCCATGTCCTTACGAAAATCCCCCATCACCGGGCTGGAACGCTCATCGGTCACCAGTTCGGATATTCTCAGATACATGCCGTAAAGACAATTCATGATGAACAGACTTCTTTCGTGACGTTTATCCTGATTGGCTAAAAGCTCGGTTGTTTCAAAAACAAACTGCCATTGAAGGTTACTGATTCGCCTGATCGGGGTTTTGGTGTTGCGTTTTTGCAGAAATTTACTTTTTTGGCGAATCAGCATGACAGGGTTTGATTCGGTCACCTCCTCCTGAACAAGAAAATTGTAAAACGAAGACAGAACCGAAAACAGCGCTTTCAATGCCGGTTGTGACAAAACGTATTTTTTTCTATCGGGGGAATGACCATGCTTGTGTTCGACTTTATTGACGCCGACAACAAAAGGCCGCCAGGCAGGATTGATGATCCTCTTGTCGTTTCGACTGACAAACCGGGATACGTTTTTGGTGCCAATCCAGGCAACAGGCGGTTTTTGACAAAAGCGAATATAGTCTTCTATATCATGCCGCTTTAAATCAACAATGGACTCCGCTCTGATCAGCCAGGCCCACTGTAACAAACGCTCGATTTCACGACGATACACATTAAAAGTCGCTGTGCTGCCGTTATAACTGTAGATAAATTTCCAGGCAAACTCGAAATCCAAGGCGTAACCAATACCCGTGTCCTGATTGGGAACTTCAAATTGTTTTTGGTTGAATGGATTGCTCAAGTGTTCAATATTGTCAAAAATTGGCTTGGGCACACAGTGTTTGGGTTTTTCCGCGGATGCTGTCATGATTCGGTTCAAAACATAAACTGATAAGATGAGGCTAGTCCAGGCGTCCCACAAGGTCGTCAATCATTGCGAGTGTCAACCCCCAGACCCGCCGGTTTTCATAAGGTACATATTGAACCGGAAGACTGATTCTGCCAATTTTCCATCGCATTTTTTTCCTGATATCGTGTTGTCTGAAAACATCCAGTGGTAACCAGACTATTTCCGCAACCTCGTGATTAATCGAAGTGACGCAAGGTGCATCCAGGTAGTAAACAAAAGGCGTAACAGTCATTGGGCGAGCACTTGAATGCGATTTGGTAATCCAGTCTCTAAGAGACGGAAAATCACTCGGATCTGGCAGATTTATTCCGGTTTCTTCGTAAGTTTCCCGGTGGGCTGTTTCTTGTAACGATTGGTCTGAACCTGATTTCCTGCCTCCAGGGAAAGCCATATGCCCCGACCAGGGGTCACCGGGCCTGATTGCCCGCTGAATAAGTAGCACCCTGGCGGGAGTTTCCCGGGTTAACACAATGGCAACGGCACAATTGACAGCGATACCCCTTATCAAATGAGCATGCCTGAATACGGGGTTGAGTAGACTATACAAGCTGGCGTCCCAATCAGCCCAGCATGCCAGACAGAAATACGATGCCGGTGGTAAATACACCTATACTGATCGCCAATGCCACAACATAGGCTTTGCTGGATGTCGCCTTTTGATTCTGGACGAACAGGTCGATCGTTCTTTGAGCGATATCTTCTGCTGTCTCTCTTGAGATATCGTGAGCCTGCTGGATGGCCTCTGTCTGTAATGTTTGCCAAAAGTCAGTGTCGATAGACTGTACGGATGTCATATGATCCTTGAGTTCATCCATCTGATTGACTGAAATGCCACCTTTGATCGAGTCGTTTTCCAGTTCTCGACGGAATTCTACCAGTTGGTTGCCGATGAACAGGCTGACTTCAGCGGCTATTTCATTTTTAAGTTGGGTTGTCTGTTCCTTCAGCTCGTTTCTGAGTCCAGCAACGGTATCCTGAAGCTGGCTGTACTGAGTTACCCTTGAGTCTGCCACGAGTTTGCTCAAGTAGTCGTATTGCTCATCAAAAAGACTGCTGAGCAATTCGTGTAAGCGAGTATTGATTTGGTTTTTAACCGAAACTTGAGCCACTCGTTCAATCGTATCACCGGGCAAAGGTGTTGCGTCTTCAATCTCTTGTGGTGTCGATTTGCGTGCCAAGGTTTTTGCATCGATGATTTTGCGCTCTCGGTGTTTCGACAAATCAACCAATGGTTCGGGAAGGTTTCCGTGTTGAACATCGTTCTTCAATGCATCCAGTATATTGGTTAGGCCCTGAGGTTGTGGTGGCTTGCCCAGAATACTGTATACCCCGTACTCACGAGCTTCCTCGATAAATTCGTCGGTTTTCTTGGATGTGCACATGATTACCGGAATGTTTGCGGTCTCGGGATTGCTCTTGATAACCTTGGTTGCCTCGACACCGTTCATGCCCGGCATCAAATGATCCATAAATATGACATCTGGCTGATCGTGAGTATTGAGGTAGTCCAAAGCCTCCTCGGCTGAACTGGCCATGGTGACTCGAAGATTGGTTTTTTCCAGCAGTTTGTTAAGCGCAAAGCGTGCCACTTTCGAGTCATCTACCAGTAATGCGTTTTTTATCACCTTTTTTACCTCAATTCGAATCAATTCTTGGCAACAGCATCAGCCTGCCAACTATACCTTAATCTCACTGTGTATTTACCAGCCTTCCATTGGAGGACATTGCGTTGCGCGGTAACTCTTTTCACGATAACACACACCGGGCTCATTAGTCCGTGCGGTAAAAATTTCGCCTTCCGGTGTGGTTAGTTTGGCCTTTCCATAGGGTTTGCCAAACTTGAATGTGCCGGAAATTTTGCTTCCGTTAGGATTCAGTATTTCTCCATGGCCGTGATAGGTGCCATCCATAAATTGTCCCGAGTATTGTTTGCCATCGGCAAAGGTTTCCACACCTTTACCATGGTATTTGCCATTCGAAAATGAACCGTCATAGTGCCTGCCGTCGGGGTAAGTCAGATCGCCTTGTCCGTGAAACAGGTTGTCAGCAAAACCACCGACATACAGGAGACCCTCCCGGGTAGTCAGACTTCCATCGCCGTTAAGCGCACCCTTGACCCAAAAGCCAGAGAAAATATCGCCGTTTGCCTTTGTCAGCGTGCCGTCGCCATTGAATTGGTCGTCACGAAAGCCACCAATGTAAACATCACCATTTGCCAAGGTTAACGAACCCTGGCCATGCATCTTACCCTCAAACCAGTCGCCACTGTATTTAATACCGTCAGGATAACGGATAGCGCCTTTGCCATGAAACAGTTTATTGACAAATGACCCGGTGTACTCAGTTCCATCAGACTCGATATAAGTGCCTTCACCTGTGCTGATGCCACCGCGCCATTGTCCGTCCCGATACTCCACCGAGGTGTACTCTTCGAGGCTTGCAACCAGAGCGCTGGATTTGCCCAGGTAAACGTTGGTCGCCCCTTTCCAGCTAACGTAGCCGGGCTTGGCGACTTCAACGTTGTATCTACCCGGTTTGAGATTAACCTCGAGTTTGGTTTTGCCATAGGGCTTGCCATTGATAAGCACCATGTCGCCATTCACGTTGGAGCGAACGATCAGCTTGCCAGTCGTCGCTTTGGCTACCGGCGGTGTCTTCGGTTTTACGAAGGTAACCGGTTCCATCTCGATTTTTTTGGCAATTGGTTTCGATTCCTCGTCCCCGGTAGTCGATCGAGGTTGGGATACCCGCTCGGTTTCATTGGATACAACCATCGTCACGGATCCGGTTATTTCCGCTTTGCTCTTGGCAGACGTTTTGTTCGTGGTTGTGATCACCCTGGCCTCTGGTTTGTTCGTTGCGCCTGTCGGGTCACTTTCCACCACTGTATCGAGGTGTTTTTTTACCTGTATGTCGTTTGATGTTACCCGGGAAGGAACATCTGCAAATATATCCGCTTCGGAGTCATTGGCAGTTGTTATCTGGTCAAAATCATCTGGTTCAGACTGCTTGTCTTGTCGGGCTGTCTGCGCAATCCGGGGGTTGTTCTCCGCCATTTTATTGGGCGAGAAGCGGTTGTCGACGGATAAAGGCGGCAAATCGGGCCCTGAGTAAGAATTCTGCTGAGTAACCTGGGCGAAACCGACAGTGAGCAGTGTCATAAAAAGCAGGGCATTGATAAAAAGCAGTGGCCTCAAATCGACCATATTGAAACAAACCTCGTTAAGCTGTCTATGAGTTTAATGGTAGACCTATTTGCTGCATAGTGTAACTGAATTACGACGTAATAGGGAAAAACAGAAATAACGTCACATTTTGATTGGCATCGTTCACGCCCGGTTCGTGTCAGGGAGTGTTTTTGTTAAGGTTTTGTAATTCTTCCCACGCGCGCATGTGAACGTCTGCCTCATATTCGTAGGGTGATTTATACGGGGTCAGTACGAAATCGAAAACAGCAAAGATGAAACCTAGCGAGAACCAGGCAATAAACAATGTTTCGATTGTAGCCGCTTGCACTTCCGGGTTGGATTCGACGAATTGTCGCAAATGTGGCAACAGGTTGGATACCGCAGCAACTGGATTGAAACGGTAAAAGACAAGAGGTAGCCAAATAGCGATAAACACCGGGAAAAAACCAAAAGACCATAAAAAGCGCCGAAGCAAATAGACTGTCATCGCTTTTATGCTTTTGGTTCTCAGCTCGGGATTCTTTTTTATTCGTTCAAGGTAACGCTTTCTTTCGACCCAATAGGCTTGAATATCGATGGACTCACTGGTTCTGGCAGTGACCAGCAGTTTTCGTCTTTTTCGTGGCGGATGTCTTGGCTGTGATAATCTTGCCTTCCGGTTGTGACTGTTGTTACGCTCCGCGCTAGCCTGAGTGTCTTCGGTGTTTCGCTGTGGTTCTGTACCGGCTGCGACCGGTTTGATCTCATTTGAATCAGTTGTGTTCAATTTGTATGTGCTCGTTACCAAGTGGATTGTTTGGGAACAAAAATGAAACTGTTTTTTTCGGGTGTAACTTTATAGGTATAACTATAACAGACACGACCTTTCGTTCACTGAACAATATCGCAATCAGCGCCAATTCCCGGCAACTTGTTAACCCTGTTTGCTATTACAAGCACGTATCGTTGTATACTATCACCATTATTTATTTTAATCGTCATTTTTCCAGTCACAACCAATCAGTAAGATATTCTATGGCTTTCAAATTACTAAGAGAAAAAACAATTGAATCCTTGCATGTCGCTATCCAAGAGTATGAACATAGAGAAACGGGCGCTATTCATTTTCATATCGAGTCGGACAACGACGAAAACGTTTTTCTTGTGGCATTGCGCACGATCCCTAAAGATTCAACCGGTGTTGCACATATTTTAGAACACACCGCGCTGTGCGGCAGTGAAAACTATCCCGTGAGAGATCCGTTTTTCATGATGATTCGTCGATCACTGAATACGTTTATGAATGCCTTCACCAGCTCTGATTGGACTGCATATCCCTTTGCCAGCAAAAACCGAAAAGATTTCGATAACCTGTTGCACGTTTACCTGGACAGTGTGTTTTTTTCCAGGCTGGATGAGTTGGATTTTGCACAGGAAGGCCATCGCATCGAATTTTCCGAGCCGGAAGACCCAGATACCCCGCTGGAATTCAAAGGCGTTGTCTATAACGAAATGAAAGGGGCGATGAGCTCTCCGGTAAACCAGTTATGGCAAGCGTTAACCCGATATGTGTTTCCATCGACAACCTATCATCACAACAGCGGCGGTGAACCTGATCATATTATTGATCTTTCCTATGAGCAATTGATCACGTTTTATCGCAAACATTATCATCCAAGTAATTCGGTATTTATGACTTTCGGTGATATTCCGGCACAGGAGCATCAGGAAAAGTTTGAACGCCTGGTACTGAACCGGTTTTCCCGTCAGAAAGTCGATACGGTTATACCCGATGAAAAACGGTATTTTTCGCCCATCAGTGTTCGCGAGTCTTATCCGGTATCTGGCAGCGACAGTCTCGAACACAAGACGCATATTGTAATGGGCTGGCTGCTTGGGCATTCTTTCAGTCTCGAAAAAAATCTAGAAGCACATTTGCTCGCCAACGTTCTGTTTGAAAACAGCGCGTCGCCATTGCAAAAAGAACTTGAAACCACGGCCATTGGTCAGTCTCCGTCTCCTTTATGTGGTTTGGAGGATTCCAACAGAGAAATGACCTTTGTCTGCGGGATAGAGGGAAGCGATCCCGAGCATGTGGATACTCTCGAAACATTGGTGATAAATACGCTCAACAAGGTGGCAGAAGAGGGGGTGGCCAAAGAACGCCTCGAAGCCATATTGCATCAACTGGAGTTGAGCCAGCGGGAGATTTCCGATGGTAGTTATCCGTATGGATTGCAGCTTATTATTGCGGCTTTGTCGCCACTTGTTCACGGTGGTGATGCGATAGAACATCTCGATCTGGAACCCGTTTTGACGCGCCTTCGAGAAAAAATCGAAGATCCGGATTATGTTAAAAACCTGGTCAGGAAACTCTTGCTTGACAACCCTCACAGGGTGACGCTTACTCTGGTGCCAGACGAAAAGCTGGCGCATTATCGTGACACCTACCGTGAAAAGCATCTCGCAGATATAAAAGCGATGCTGTCGTTGCGGGAAAAGACCGACATAGTGGCTAGAGCGGAGAAATTGAAACAGCGTCAATTACACAAGGATGATGATTCGATACTGCCGAAAGTCACCGTAAAGGATGTACCAACGCAGCTTTCGGTACCAATCGGAATAACCGGCAAGTCACCACTGAAACTGGTTCAGTTCGAGCAGGGGACGAACGGTCTGGTGTATCAGCAGATCGTGATTTCGTTGCCAGCGTTAACCGAAGACGAGATGGCTATTTTGGCAGTCTATTGCTACTGCCTCACCGAAGTCGGCTTGGGAGACCGAAACTATCTCGATGCGCAAGATTGGCAGTCTTCAGTGAGTGGTGGCCTATCGGTTTACTCGACGATTAAGGGCAGGATAGATGATGAACAGGCCGTTTCCGGCTATTTGGTATTGTCCGGTAAGGCATTGGTCAGAAACGAGAAAAAACTAACGGAACTATTATATGCGACGCTGCAAAGTGCCCGCTTTGATGAGCAGGATCGGATCGCGGAATTGATCGCCCAGATTCGGGCAAAAAAAGAGCAGTCAGTGACTTCCAACGGTCACGTCCTTGCGATGGGAGTGGCATGTAGTGAAATGAGTCCAGCGGCCAGTTTGTCCTACCAGATAGGCGGCATGAAAGGAATCAAGCGAATCAAGGCGCTCCATGATTCGTTAAAGCAACCTGAAAATATCGCTCGACTTTGTCATCGACTGAAACAATTGCACGAAAAAATCAAACTCGCACCCAGGCAGTTTTTAGTCATTGCCGAGCCGGGAATCGCTCCACAATGCTCGGAAACTGTCAGCCAGCAGTGGCAGGCACAGCAGGGTACCCACTCTTCCTTTGCGCTGGCGCCGATCCGTAACCAGGTAAAACAAGCCTGGATCACTTCTACGCAAGTTAATTTCTGTGCAAAGGCATACCAAAGCGTAGCCTATGAGCATGTGGATTCTGCGCCGCTGACAGTGCTCGGCGAGTTTATGCGCAACGGGTATCTACACCGGGCGATTCGGGAGCAGGGTGGCGCTTATGGCGGAGGAGCGGGGCAAGACAATGCGATAGCCGCCTTCCGGTTTTATTCGTATCGAGATCCACGTTTGAGTGAAACCCTGCAAGACTTTGATGATGCGATAGACTGGGTGCTCGATTCAGAGCACGAGGAACAGGCATTGGAGGAGGCGATCCTCGGTGTCATTGGTCAAATCGATAAACCAAAATCACCGGCAGGTGAGGCAAAATCGGCGTTTCACCATGAATTGTTTGGTCGCACTATCGAACAAAGAAAGCGGTTCCGGACCCGCGTATTGCAGGTAACCTTGGAGGATTTGCGTCGTGTTTGTGACACTTACCTAAAACAGAATGCCAGTATTGGCGTTATTTCTAACGTAGCAAAAAAAGACGAACTGATCAGATTGGGGCTGCAGGTGGCAGAGTTGTAATCGGTTACTTTGACTGTTATCTAACTCTTCGATCTATACCGGTTCTGGCCATTATATGGGTGGCTATTTCTTCAATTGAATTGAAAGTGGTATTCAGAAACGGAATACGTTCGCGCCGGTACATCAGTTCGACTTCTTCTACTTCATAGTTGCATTGTTTGATTGACGAGTATTTGGAGTTGGCTTTACGTTCGTTTCTGATGCAAGCAAGTCGTTCCGGGTCTATGGTGAGACCAAACAGCTTTTTCCTGTGCGGCTGCAATGCAACAGGAAGCCTTTGGTCTTCGATATCTTCTTCTGTGATCGGGTAGTTGGCCGCTTTTAGTCCATATTGCAGAGCCAGATACAGGCAGGTCGGTGTTTTTCCAGTACGCGAAATACCGATAAGAATCAAGTCTGCCTGATCGTACAGTCGCGTTCGGCCGCCATCATCATTGTCCATGGTGTAGTTAACGGCGCTCATCCTGCGCTCATACGCTTCCAGATTCTGGTTTATCGAATGAGACTTACCTACTTCGTGCGAGGGTTGAGTGTCCAGTTCCCGTTCCAGTGGTGCCAGAAAAGCACCGAAGGTATCCACCATAAACGCATTGGCTGCGGCGAATTCCCGGCGGATCTTCCGGTCGACTATGGTCTCGAATATAATCGGCTTTGCCAGGTCAAGCTCGCCCGCCTTGTTGATACTTTCGACAGCAGTTCGCGCTTTGGTCGGGGTATCGATGTACGGAAGTGTAATTTTTTCGAATTCGATGCCTTCAAATTGGGCAAGCAGTGCCTGACCGATCCCTTCAGCGGTAATACCAGTTCCGTCCGAGATAAAAAAAGCGGTTCGTTTCATTAAAACGCCTCCGAGTATCTGGCGCGTATTGTATGCCACACACAACGTAATGATAATAACAATATCTAAGAAACCTGATTTTGATATAGAGTATTACTCGTCGGCTTTAATTCCTGTAATATGTTTTCGATCTGTTGAGTAGGGAGAGACGCGTTGGACAAGTATATAGTCTGGTTCACAGAGCTCGGTATGAATGATGTCCAGAAAGTAGGTGGTAAAAACGCTTCTCTCGGGGAAATGATCAGTCACCTGTCTCCGGCTGGTGTGTCAGTGCCTATGGGGTTTGCAACCACTTCCGATGCTTACAGGGAATTTCTCGCTACCGATGGTTTGGATGAGCGAATTCGGCGTTCCCTGGCATCCTTGGATGTTCAAGACGTTCATGCTTTGGCTAAAACCGGCGCAGAAATCAGGCAATGGATCGTAAACACCCCTTTCCCCGAGGCGTTTGAAGTGTCGATTGCCCGCGCGTTCGCCAGACTGACGGGGGAAAACGAATCAATGTCAGTGGCAGTCAGGTCTTCCGCCACGGCAGAGGATCTTCCTGATGCCTCTTTCGCTGGACAGCAGGAAACATTTCTGAATATTTCCGGCTTGGACAATATCAAAATTGCAATAAGAGAAGTTTTTTCGTCATTGTTCAATGATCGGGCTATCTCGTATCGGGTACATCAAGGGTACGAACATGCGGATATCGCTTTGTCCGCGGGCGTTCAAAAAATGGTATACAGTGAATCAGGCGCCAGTGGTGTAATGTTTACCCTGGATACCGAGTCCGGATTTAACGATGTGGTGCTTATTACATCTTCTTATGGTTTGGGTGAGACAGTAGTTCAGGGTGCGGTAAATCCGGATGAATTTTATGTGCATAAGCCCACCTATAATGCCGGCAGACCAGCCATTTTGAGACGAAGCCTGGGCAGTAAAGCCATAAAAATGATTTGCGCCAAGTCAGTCGAGGTTGGCAGTTCTGTCGAAACGGTCAAGGTCGAACCTGAGCAACGCGCCTTGTTCTCGATCACCGACCAAGAAATCAACGAGTTGACTCGGCAGGCGTTGATTATAGAACGACACTATGAACGGCCAATGGACATAGAATGGACTAAAGATGGTCGTGACGGCAAATTGTACATACTGCAAGCGCGGCCGGAGACAGTGAAAAGTCGAAGTAGCGCTGCTGTTATGGAGCGTTATTTGCTCAAGGAAGAAGGTAGGGTTCTGGTTGAAGGCAGGAGTATTGGCCAGAAAATAGGCAGTGGCCCTGTTCGCGTCGTTGCGTCCATTCGTGAAATGGATCGGGTGCAGGAAGGGGATGTGCTGGTTACCGATATGACCGACCCCGACTGGGAGCCGATTATGAAGCGTGCCTCTGCTATTGTAACCGATCAAGGTGGCCGAACCTGTCATGCGGCGATCATCGCTCGTGAATTAGGCATTCCTGCGGTGGTAGGCTGCGGCGACGCGACAGCCCGCCTCGAGGAAGGTATGCAGGTGACAGTATCATGTGCCGAGGGTGATACCGGGATAATTTACGCGGGTCAACTGAGTTATGAGTTGCGTGAAAACAGCGTGGATTCCATGCCAGCCATTCCGTTTAAAATAATGATGAACGTCGGCAACCCAGATCGAGCATTTGACTTTCAGTCTTTACCCAATGCAGGAGTTGGTCTGGCCCGCTTGGAGTTTATTATCAATCGTATGATTGGTGTACACCCAAAAGCTCTGTTGAATTTCGACACCTTGCCAAAAGAAGTCAAACAAAGTGTAGAGAAAAAGATTTCCGGCTATGGTCAGCCTATCGATTTTTATGTTGAAAAACTAGTTGAAGGAATCTCTACCCTGGCGGCAGCGTTTACGCCGAAAAGGGTGATCGTACGTTTATCCGACTTTAAGTCGAATGAATACGCGAATCTGATTGGCGGCACTCTATACGAACCGGATGAGGAAAATCCCATGCTTGGTTTTCGGGGTGTATCCAGATACATCTCCGATACCTTCAGGGATTGTTTTGAACTGGAATGTCGTGCTTTGAAGAAAGTCCGGGAGGAAATGGGATTCACCAATGTGGAGATTATGGTTCCATTTGTCAGAACTCTTGGTGAAGCTCGACAAGTCATCGATTTATTGGCTCAAAATGGTTTAAAACGAGGAGAAAACGGGCTTAGGGTCATTATGATGTGTGAATTGCCCGCCAATGCGCTATTGGCAGACAGCTTTTTAGAATATTTTGATGGATTTTCCATAGGCTCCAATGACTTGACTCAGCTGACGCTCGGCCTGGATCGTGATTCCGGTATTATCGCTCACCTGTTTGACGAGCGGAATGAAGCGGTAAGGTTATTGCTTTCCAAAGCGATAACGGCATGTAAACAAGCGGACAAGTATATTGGAATCTGCGGCCAGGGTCCGTCAGACCATCCTGACCTGGCCAAGTGGTTAATGAAGCAGGGAATAGGCAGCGTGTCTCTTAACCCTGATTCGGTGCTCGATACCTGGTCTTTCCTCGCAGATAACCAGGAATAGGTGATTATGCGTAGTAGCAGCGATTTGTTTCCTGTCAGGCTTATTTCTGCAGAGGTGCATGGTGAGTTTTATGAAGATGCGTATCTGCTCAAACCAAACAATTGCCCGGATAAAACAGTTGAGTTGGCAGTCACTCGTTATTCACAGCATGATGATACCAATAACAGAGTCCCCTTGATTCTATTACATGGTTTTTTTTCCAATCGTCTGGAATGGCTGCCGTTTCCCGGTGTCGGTCTGGCGGGTTATTTGGGTAACCTCGGTTATGATGTGTGGTTGCCGGAAATGCGGGGGCATGGTTTGTCGCCCGTCAATAAATCTTATCTTGACAACACATTTTCTGACTATATTCAGTTTGATCTTCCTGCTATCCATCAATTTGTAGCTGAAAAAACCGGCAAAAATCCGGTGTGGATTGGCCATAATTTTGGCGGCCTGGCCATTTCCGCCGCAATCGGTGCCGGAGCTATATCAAACGAAGGTGTTGCAGGAGTGACGCTTTTGGCGGCTCAGGTTGGACACTTACATTGGCTGCTGAATTTACCCTTGGCTGCCCGAATTGGTGCCTGGCTGATCAGTCGCCAACCCTTTCTCGAAGGCTACAAGAACGGCTATGGTCAGGAAAATGAACCCAGTAAACTGGTCTGCGAAGTGGTTAAATGGCAAACATGGAAAGGCTGGCAGTCACTAAAAGGCGAGGATTACAACGCCGCCGTTGCAAATGTACGTTGTCCGGTATTGGCTATCGCTCCTGATTCTATCAGTGCAGAGAAACGGCGATGCTACGACCAGTTTTTCGATTCTCTAGGTTCGACTGACAAAAAGTCGGAGACAGTGATGATTGTCGAAGATGGTGTGGCTGTACGCAAACATCATTCGTTGATATTAGGCCAAAAAAATGTTGATATGATTGGCACTAAAGTGGCCAAGTGGTTATCTGAAAAACAGTGTGTGTTACAAATGCGGGACTGTGGTCATTCCGTTCAAACAGATTTAGACCGGACTATTCGTTGAATAGCCATTTTTTTAATTGCAGAAGAAAAGGTGAACGTTTTGAAAATTATTACTCCAGATTTATGTGATGAATTTCCCGAGTCAATACAAGTAATTGAGCCGATGCTCAATAACTATGGTGGTAAACCCGCATTCGGTGGAGAAATTGTCACCGTCAAGTGTTTTGAAGATAATTCTGTCGTAAAAGAGCAGGTTGCGTTGCCGGGTAAGGGTAAAGTGCTCGTTGTCGATGGTGGTGGCTCCAAACGTGCCGCATTGCTTGGGGATATGCTGGCTGAGAAGGCGAGTGTCAGTGGCTGGGAAGGTATCGTTGTCTATGGTTGCATACGGGACGTAGATGTCATTCGTAAAACCGACCTGGGCGTTCAAGCGCTGGCGACACATCCAATGAAAACCGAAAAAAAAGGTATTGGTGAATTGAACGTACCAATCAAATTCGGCGGGGTGGAAATGCGTCCGGGACAGTATATCTACGCTGATAATAACGGTGTGATTGTGTCCGACAAGGAACTGACTGACTGAAAAGCAATGTTCTGAAATGATTAAATCAGCCGAAGGTCGGCTGATTTAATTGCTTCACTTTTTAATATCGAGAATCGCAGCGCCCAACTCAAACTTGCCGTTGTCCTTTTTGGTACAACGGATGATTTTAGCTGTAGCTTCCAGCGCAGGAAAGGCTTGATTGTTGGATGGTATGCAGATAAACAGCTCTTCCCCCTCCTTAATCATTTCATCAGCCTCAATGAGCATGCCAGTACCGCTGAGGTCATGGCATACAGCTTCAATTGTTTCATCCGAGTTATTCATTCTTATAGTGATTTCAGTATTCACTTTCATTCGGATGAAATCTCGTTTCTCGCTGAAGTCACGAACATTATCCATCGTACAAGTTACCTATATTTTGTCTTTGTCAGAATATTTATAGAATCATTTAAAAGGACTGTCAAAGTGGATTGTGTTATGTAAACCAGTCAGTCATCCGGTTTTATTGTTGTAAAAAATTTTTTCTAGTTTATTAAATACATTAATTATTATTTATAATACTTTGATTTTATTAAGCCCAACTTTCATTCTTCCTGGAACCTTTCATCATTGGGACGATAATCGCGATCACGACGCCGAGAGCGACCAGGCCGCCACCGACAAGCATTAAATCCGTTTCCGATCTATCTTTAAGGCGCTGGTTGTCGGCCTGAAGCTTGTCGATCTCGTTTTGTAGTTCTTGATTCAATTCTTGCAGCTCTCGATTTCGGTTATCGAGGTGAACGGCATTCTGCGAAATAGCGGTAATATCTTCAAGTTGACTGGTGAGCTTTTCGTTTTTCCGGGTCAGTGTTTCGTTGGCAGTTTTAAGCTGGGTGTTTTCCAATTGAATTTTTTCGAATTGACTGCCAAGTGTGTCGGATTTATTTCTCAATAGGCTTAACGTTTTCAAAGCTTTTGCCAGTTTTTCTTTTGCAATAGGCTCATTGATCAGGAAACGAGAAGGAACCCATCCCTCGATACCGCCAGGTTCTCGTATTTTTGACCATTTTGCCACTTCATCGGTTTCTATAACCGTGACCTTCACTCCACTCACAATGGATTTTAAAATTCGATAAGTGGTTTTCGGCCCGGTACGAATGTTGACCCGCAGCTTGTCATCTATGTACATGGTTGCCGACTGGACGGGAAGAGCAATTGCTAGTAGAACGAGTAAGGCAGGTAGAATTCTTTTCACGTATTAAACTCTGAAATATAGGTTTGAATTGTAATCGCGTTGTTTGCTATTGCATCATTGGCCAACTAAGGAAGCACTTTTTTGAAAGGCTTGACTGTTACTTTTTTATAGGCTCCGACTGCCAGAAAAGGATCTGAGTCTGCCCATTGTTTGGCCTGGTTCAGGTTCTCGAACTCTGCGATAACTATGCTGCCAGAAAACCCGGCTTCACCTGGATCGGGGCTGTCAATGGCGGGAGTCGGCCCGGCTAACAGGAGTTTGCCCGCATTTTTAAGTTCATTTAGTCTCGCCAAATGTTCGGGTCTGGCTTTTTTTCGTAAGTCAAGGCTGTTTTCTACATCTTCGCTAATAATTGCGTAAAACATTCTAGTTACACTTCCTCTTGTTTCTTGTTGGCGTTTTCGCCTACGCTAGATTCATCCGAAATATACCTGGATAAAAGTAATCCCTGGATAATAACAAATACCAAGGTTAACCCCAGCAGGCCAAAAACTTTGAAGTTAACCCAGAATTCTTGGGAAAAACTGAAAGCAACGTATATATTCAACGCGCCGGCGACAAAAAAGAATGTGGCCCACGCCATATTCAAGTTGCGCCATACAAGCGGTGGCAAGCTAAGATTGGATTCCAGCATTCTTTGAATGATATTTTTATTACCAATAAACTCGCTACCCAGAAAAACACAGGCAAACAGCCAATTAATGACAGTGGGTTTCCATACAATGAAAGTGGGATCTTTGAGCGCGACTGTCAAGCCACCAAATAAAATAACCATCACCAGAGTGACTAAATGCATTTTTTCGACACGGCGGTTTTTAATCCATAGATAAGTGACCTGGATAACTGTTCCCGCGATGAGGACTGCAGTCGCGACGATAAGGTCTTGGGTATATTGGTACGCCGCGAAAAACAATATCAACGGAAAAAAATCAGTAAATGCTTTCATCTAACCATGAACCATGTAAGTTAAGTGTAAGTTAATCGGTTATTATAGCGGATGCCATGAATTAAAGACATTCCGTCAATCGGTTAATCACGCATCTAACCATATGAGACAATAATGAACCACACCGATTTAACTATGTCGTCTGTTATGTCGCCAATTATCGATTTACATAGTCATTCCACTTGCTCCGATGGCGTTTTGGATCCTGAAAGCCTCGTTATACGGGCTTTTCAGAAGGGTGTTAGCCATTTCGCTTTGACCGATCACGATACAATGTCGGGCATTGACCTGGCTGCAAAGACAGCGAAACAACACGACATTAAATTTTATTCAGGAATTGAGTTATCTTGTGTCTGGGCGGGGATGACAATTCATATTCTAGGATTGGGGTTTGACACTTTCAGCGAAGTGATGACAAAAGCCTGTGACGACCAAAAAAATGCCAGAGCCAACCGAGCGGAAATCATCGATGAGCGGCTGCGTCATAAATGCAAAATGACGGGGGTTTTGGAATTGGCGCGCGAACACTCAGGCCATGATGTACCAGGCAGGCCACATTTTGCCGAGGCAATGGTAGAGCTGGGATACGTGGCCAACACCTCTGTCGCATTCAGTCAGTATTTAGGCAGTGGTAAGCTGGGCGATGTCAAATCGCTGTGGCCCGATCTGCAGACAGTTGTCGAGTGGGTCACCGCGGCCGGCGGGGTTGCTGTAATCGCTCATCCGCGCAAGTATAAAATGACGACAAGCAAATTACGTCGCTTGATTGTTGATTTTATCGCCGCTGGTGGCCAGGCGATCGAGGTAGTGACATCAGGGCAAAAACAAGGTGATACCGGACTTCTGGTGGAGTTGTGTCGTCAATACGAGTTGTTGGCAAGCCTGGGCAGTGATTTTCATTTTCCTGGTGCGAATTGGTGTGAATTAGGTCGGAATCTGCCAATTCCTGCCGGAGTTGATTTGGTTTGCAATCATATTCAGCCCATGCCAGTCATATACAAGAAATTGCCGATTGAAATTAGTTCTTTCTAGCGTGAAAGTGCAGATATAAATCAGTGATTATCACCGGCAGCTGGCCACAAAATTCTTCCAGCAACGATTCGTTATGACCAATTTCATTAAATGGTTCTTCGTCTAAAAACAATCCGGACAATGCCATTATTGGAACAAGTAGTTCTGCAACCAGCTCTTCGTCGGATTCCATCCAGCGGGCTTCATCCTGAAGATAGTAGGTAATAAAACCGCCGCACCAATTACTTATACAGTCCAGTTCCGAGTCAGGCTCGGTTGGGATGATCAGTAGTTCGTCCTGTTCAATCTCCATTCGCGTCGAATGAGCTATTTTGTTCAGTAAAGCCGCAATATCCAAAGGTAATGAATTGTGCTTAGAAGAGCCCGTGATCATACTTGCCAGCGTAACAGAAGATAATTCTTTCGGAGTGACTACGTGAGCTGCCATTACCCCTAGCACGGCAAAGTAATCCATTGCCGTTTCTTCAAGTTCAGGAGAAAAAAGATAGGTTTCCAGAGTGTCGATTTCTGTGTCGTTGAGTAGTTCCCCGGTCATGGTGTGACTGTCCTGATTTGCTGTCTATCGATCAAACCGTTTTCAGGCTACCGACAATTGGCTATCGGATACCGACAGGAAGGCATCCCTGCACCTGTCGGTATTTACTGATTTGCTTCCGAAGTTGTCGGTTCCAGGTTATGCGCGTTAGCCTCTCGAATTTCGGATATTCTTTGTTTTTCCGGTTCTTTTACCAATTCAATTTCATCCGCTGATACCGATTGATTTACGACCGATTCTGCCTTGATCGTCATATCAGCCGATGCTTCTCTATCGGAATTGGAGACTGATTCCCGCGCCTCTTCTTTTGCAGTTTCCGGTATTTTTTTGCTCGTTCTGCTGTTCCAGGGCAGAGGGCTGTGCTTGTTTTCTCGCCAGTCGAGGATCATTTGGCGCTCTTCTGGGAGTTCTTCGTCGTTTTTTCGGCGCGGTGTTTGTTTTGGCTGCAGTTTCAGTGACGCCAGTGTCAAGCGGTTGTGCTGTCGCCTCTATCAGGGTTTCACCAACAACCGGTTCTTTTGCTATTGGCACCGCCGGGCTAGTATCAGTAGTTTGATTGATCTCGCTTTCACTTGGTACTGCCTGCGGTCTAGATTCCCTGGCATTTCGTTGTGGTTGGCTCTCTTTGCGGCCAGTTTCCATCGCTGACGCATTCGTTTCAGGCTCTATTGCCTTCGGTTCACTGGTTACTGATTCTCGAGTGGTTTCGTCGAATGTTAAAATTGAAACAGTGGTTTCTGCGTTATCTGACTGAATTTCAGGCCATGATATCGTTTCTTCTTTTGCCATTGCCGTTTTCTGGGGCTTGTTTGCCGGCTGCCGCCTGGTCGCGGCATTGTTCGTACTGTTTGCCATAGCGTCAGATTCAATTTTTGTTTGGCGAGAACCCTGTTCAGCATTCGATTTCGATTCATTGATAGAGACTATTTGTTCCGATTTCTGCTTACGAGTATTTATCGTTCGATCATCTGTTTCAGCAAGCCCTTTATCTGGCGCAGATCGTTCGACTTGATCAGTGCGGTCAGCACGTTCCGCTCGGGTTGGTCGACGGGATTTTTCGTTTCTCGCCTGCTGTTGATTTCCGTTTGACCGATCTCTGCGAGGACGTCTAGACTCCTCGTTGAAGTCGCTTGTGGTCTTTTCATTCGATGAGTAGTCTCGTCGTTTATCCTCTTTTCGCCTGTCGTTTCTGGTACGATTGCTGGCGTTTTGCCTGCGGTTTTCATCGCGATTTACGCGATTGTCATTATCCTGCCTGTTGCGATCGCTGCGCTCTCGTCTTGGTTGCCTGTTTTCGTTGTTTTGTTTGGGCCTGTTACGTTCGCGGTTTTCTCTGGCTAAGGTGCTCGGACGAGACTCTGACTTGGCGCTCTCAGGCAGTTTTTTCTGTAACTCTGCTTCTTTTTTCGTTTCACCGGATAGAAACGCTTTGAATTTTGCGGACATCCTTTTAATCAGGCTCTTCGGTTCTTCAGGTTTGGCCGGCGGGGAGACAGGCGAGATTGATTTTATTGCGGCTTGTTCGCAAACGACTTCTCGTTGTGTCGATGGCGAGCCAGTGTTTTCTGCGGCGCTTGTGGCAGATATTTCGTAACTGCGTGACGAGACGTTTGTGTTCTCATCATCTCTTAAACGTGCAACTTCATACTGCGGCGTGTCGAGATGGGGGGAAGGTATGATCAATACCGCGACACCTTGATCTTTTTCTATATCGGCAATTTGTTGTCGTTTTTCATTCAGCAAGAAAGTGGCAACAGGTACTGGAACGACAGTTTGTACCCGGCCTGTTCTATCTTTTGAAGCCTCTTCGTAAATGAGTCGCATGATAGACAAAGCCAGCGACTCAACACTGCGTATTTTCCCTTGGCCTGAACAGCGCGGACAGACATCAGTTCGGGTTTCCTCAAGAGAGGGACGCAATCGTTGACGCGACATTTCCAGCAGGCCAAAGCGGGATATCTTCCCTACCTGCACACGAGCACGGTCAAGTTCCAGAGCCTGCCTGACTTTAGCTTCCACTTCCCGTTGGTTTCTGGCTGGAGTCATATCGATAAAGTCGATAACGATCAGCCCGCCAATATCCCGCAAACGAAGTTGTCTTGCAATTTCTTCGGCTGCCTCGATATTGGTTTGCAGTGCCGTTTCCTCGATATCGCCACCTTTGGTCGCCCTTGCCGAGTTAATATCGATGGATACAAGGGCTTCCGTTGGATCGATGACGATGGCGCCACCCGAGGGTAGTTTCACTTCACGTTGAAAGGCGGTTTCTATTTGCGCTTCGATCTGATATCGGCTGAATAACGGAATCTCGTCTTCATAAAGTTTTATCTGGTTTTCATAGGTGGGCATAACGGATCGCACGAAGTTAACGACATCTTCGTATATTTCATTGTCATCCACCAGGACTTCACCGATATCCTGGCGCAAATAGTCTCTTACCGCTCGAATAATGACATTACTTTCCTGATAGATCAGAAATGGCGCAGGCCTGCTTTTGGCAGCATGGGTAATGGATTCCCAGAACTGACAAAGATAATCCAGATCTCGCTGCAGCTCTTCGCAGGTTCGGCCAACACCGGCAGTCCGGACAATGACGCCCATGCCCTTAGG
The DNA here is from genome assembly GCA_002747055.1 of Gammaproteobacteria bacterium. Lineage (GTDB taxonomy): Bacteria > Pseudomonadota > Gammaproteobacteria > Pseudomonadales > Oleiphilaceae > LZORAL124-50-18. The sequence goes on along the minus strand of PDSQ01000007.1, from coordinate 12,887 downwards.
CATGGTCAGGCTGGACATAGCCTCTTTCAATTGTGCACGTTCTTCACCCTCGATGCGCCGGGAAATTCCACCGGCTCTGGAATTGTTTGGCATTAAAACCAAGTATCGTCCAGCCAGACTGATGAAAGTGGTCAATGCAGCGCCTTTGTTGCCTCGCTCTTCTTTGTCGACCTGAACAATAATTTCCTGGCCTTCTTTCATCACTTCCTTGATGTTGACTTTGCCACTGGTTTTATTGAGTGATGCCGAAAAGTATTCTTTACAGATTTCCTTGAGGGGGAGAAAGCCATGTCGATCTGCACCGTAGTCAACGAATGCAGCCTCCAGGCTGGGTTCAATGCGGGTAATTTTGCCTTTATAAATGTTGGCCTTCTTTTGTTGGCTCAAACCTGATTCTATGTCCAAGTCGTATAGTTTTTGTCCATCTACCAATGCGACTCGCAACTCTTCAGTGTGAGTTGCGTTGATCAACATTCTTTTCATCGAGTGTTTAGTTCCGTATTGAGCACACAGAGAACGACGGTGGGAGGATGTTCCACTTAATTAAAGACGGGCGATCCAACAGGATTTTGAATCAACAAATATCACGCGTGATGACTTTCTCTAAATCTCGCGGTTATCCCGCTCATTTGAGCGGGATAACCGCGAGATGAAAATCAAACCTAATAATGGGCAAAAATGCACCATGGCGATAAAGAATCAACTTTTCCGCTACCATCTGCTTTGTCTGGTGCCTCGCATTAAAACAGTATCACTGGCTTTTATTCTCTACGCCGGTGTTTACGCTAAATAATATTCTTTATGTCGATAGGTATTCCCGAGTTGGTTTAATTGCCTTATTGAAACTCTGTTCCGGTCTTAGGTTGTACCACTTTAAATCGTACTGTTTCAGGCTGTACTATTTTGTCGATTGGTAGAACGGCCGTTTTAGAATCTCTTTGACGAAACACTTCCTCACACGCATTCAATGGTGCGTGGTTTATATTAATCTTCCATTACGGAAGCCTGAAGATAGAAAAAAGTCACTATCATGGTATATCTATCTTTCAAATTATGCTTTTCGGGCTAATGTAACACAATAAATAAACCAGCGTTTGCTACTCCGCATGTCATTTCCACTCTGTCGGAGCGTGCTACACTAAGCAATTGTTATTTGATTCCCGAGTGACCACTCCTTAGAATCAAGGCCAAGACAATCAGGAACTATAACAACGTCTTTGTATAGCATCAATTTAAGCTAAAGTAAAAGAGTTCGTATCAATAATGGCCCAGGTTACTAAAAGTGTCGAGTTTCGTACAATTACTGAACGAGAGTGTGAGCAAAGAATAGACAATTTTCTTATCGCCTATCTAAAGGGTGTTCCGAAAACTCGTATCTATAAAATGATTCGTAAAGGTGAGGTAAGAGTCAACAAAGGCAGGGTGAAGCCGGATTATCGTCTTACAATGGATGATGTGATCAGGATCCCACCCGTGTCGATACAAGAAAAAACTGTGCATAACAAACCTGGTCAATGGCAAAAAACGGCTATTGAGCAATCAGTGTTATTTGAAGACGATGGGCTGTTGATTATAAACAAGCCATCTGGTTTCGCAGTTCATGGAGGCAGCGGGCTGAGTTTCGGAGTAATCGAAATTCTTCGAGAATTAAGGGGTAATCATACTTTTATCGAGTTGGTTCATCGTCTGGACCGAGACACTTCCGGGTGCTTGATGATTGCGAAAAAACGAAGCACCTTGAGGCGGTTGCACGAAAGTTTGAGAGAGGATCGAATTGAAAAGCGGTATCACGCGCTGGTTGATGGAATCTGGCCAAAGCGAGTGAGGCGTGTTGAAGCCCCGCTGAAGAAAAATGTACTAAACTCGGGAGAGCGCATTGTGCGAGTCGATCGGGAAGGTAAACCTGCTCAAACCAATTATCGAGTGCTGGCGGCCGCTAATCATTGCTCATTGGTCGAGGCAATGCCAGTTACAGGGCGCACACACCAGATTCGTGTTCATTGCCAGTTTACCGGACACGCCATAATTGGTGACGACAAATATTGGCAACCACAGCATATTGGGCAAGAATCTTCCAGATTGATGTTGCACGCTTATCAGTTGACGATGCCTTACCCAGGTGCTAAGGATAAATGGGAAGTGATTGCTCCTTACCCCCGAGACTATGAGCAAATTAAAAATGCGCTGCTGCAACGCTAGTACATTGCGATTGAATACCACGAATAAGTGCTTGCTTTAATAAAACTGTAATAACCTGTAGATTTGCCGAAAAGGCCGGGATTTAAATAGATGAATCAGGACAACTGGAAAGAAGACAGTGCAGAAAAAAGAGTGATACAGCCAAATGGACGTTGTTCCGACAGCAAAGAGTGGCGTCTGATCGAAAAACTGATCATGTCGTTGACAGCCGAGCAGCGCCGATCGCGACGCTGGGGCATATTTTTTAAGCTGCTAACTTTCGCTTATCTATTGGGCCTTGTGTTTATTCTCTCTCCCAATTTGGGGCAAAGTATGAATAACCGGTCTGCCACCCATACAGCATTGGTGGATATTCAGGGTATTATCGCCAATCAGGAGCCGGCATCGGCAGACAATATTGTGACAGGTCTTCGCGCTGCTTTCGAGGATGTGGGTACGAAAGGGATTATCCTGCGAATTAACAGTCCGGGCGGAAGCCCCGTTCAGGCCGGTTATGTTTATGATGAAATTTTACGGTTGCGCTCGATACATCCTGAAATTAAAGTCTATGCCGTTATTTCCGACCTGGGTGCCTCAGGAGCCTATTATATTGCGGCAGCGGCTGATGAGATATATGCAGATAAAGCGAGCCTGGTCGGTTCGATCGGAGTGACAGCCTCAGGGTTCGGTTTTGTCGATGTCCTTAAAAAAGTGGGAGTCGAAAGACGCATTTACACGGCAGGCGATCACAAAACCTTCCTGGATCCGTTTTCTCCGCAACAAAAAGAGGAAGTCGAATTCTGGCAGTCCGTGTTGAATACCACTCATCAACAGTTTATTGAACAGGTAAAAAAAGGTCGGGGCAATAAACTAAAATCAGCCGACAAGCTGTTCAGCGGTTTGATATGGAGCGGCGAGCAAGCGTTGGAGCTGGGCTTGATCGATGGTTTAGGCTCGAGTAGCTATGTGGCCAGAAACCTGATTCAGGAAGAGGTTATCGTCGACTTTACTCCAAAACCAGGTCCGTTTGAACGTTTCGCCAATTCATTTGGTGCATCGGTTGCAACCGCATTGGCGAAAACGGTGACGTACTCACAATCTGGCCTGCAATTGCGTTAGTTTCGCTGTTAACTGTCAGATCGATGGTCATGCTGCCAAAGCAGAGGGTGAATCCCTTTTTCTATCAGCATATCTGTCAGAGTCATTAGCGGCAGGCCAACCAAGCTGTTTGGGTCGCGCCCACTAAACCGGCGGAACAATACAATGCCCAGTCCTTCGGACTTAAAACTGCCCGCACAATCATAGGGTTTTTCGGTCTCAAGGTAGCTGTCGATGATTTTGTCGCTTAACTGTCTAAAGGTCACTTCAAACAGATCGACTTCAGTCAGCTTCGTTCCGTTGCGAGTATCGAGCAAGCATAATCCGGTGTAAAATTTAATCGTTTGATTACTGCAGTTTTTTAGTTGTTCGGCAGCCCTTTCATGCGAGCCTGGTTTGGTGAGTATGCCCAATGAATCTGAATAAGCCACCTGATCCGAGCCGATAATCAGGTGATCTGGATAGGCAGCGGCTATCGCCAGTGCTTTTTGAGCTGAAAGTCGGCGTACCAACGCATCGGGTCGCTCTCCAGGTATCGGGCTTTCATCAATATTCGGTGAGCCAATGATAAACGGCAGGCCGAGTTTTTCGAGCAACTGTTTTCGGTATGGAGAGGTTGATGCCAATACAATCATCTTCATTCCTGTCTTATTCTGAGCAAACTGGAAAAAAGTATCCGTTAACTTGTCGATTTTGCAATAAAATTTTGACATCAATGGTCTGGATAAATAGAATTGCGCGCTTATGTCGAATAGTGGTTTACCTGAATCTGTAGATCCAATCAAATTTGCAGAACAAAATATCGAACTGGAAGGGGTGATTCCCTTTGCGCGTTTCACTAGACTGGCCGGGTTGATTCGGTCGAATCAAAGTGATGCAACAGTTTGGCTTTTGTTTGGTAAAGATGAGCAAGGACGTATTTTCGTCACTGGTTCTGTTCAAGTCGATTTGATTCTTGAATGTCAGCGATGTTTAGGCGATCTGTCTTATAAGCTAAAAGCGGAGATTGGTCTCGCTATCGTTTTTTCGGACGATAACGCGAAAAATCTTCCACGAGAATATGATCCTTATCTAGTCGATGGTTATGACTTGAATATTGCAGAAATGGTGGAAGAAGAGATTTTGCTGGCACTTCCGACATTTGCGTATCATGAACCAGGTGAATGCAGTGTGGACTATAAGGCGGATGACGAAGATGATCGATCATCTGACCAGTTAGCTGAAAAATCCAACCCATTTAACGTTTTATCAGAATTGAAAGTCAAGAAATAAGCAGGCGGGAGTAAAGTAAAATGGCAGTTCAAAAGAACCGTAAAACACGATCCAAGCGCGGGATGAGACGTTCTCACGACGCGCTAACCGGCGCAACATTGTCTATCGATCCAACTACCGGAGAGACCCACCGAAGGCACCATGTGACCGCAGATGGCTTTTACCGTGGCAAGCAAGTGGTTGAGCGGTCGGACGATTAATTTGGCAGATCAACTGTGCATCGCAGTCGATGCAATGAGTGGGGATTTAGGGCCTGCAATCGCAGTCAAATCCTCACTTTCATTCCTTTCCAAGAACCCTTCAGTAAAAATTATCCTTGTCGGCGACGAGGCTGTCCTTAATGCTTTGTTAACCGAGCGGGCTTCTCGCAATCTTGTTGTGCAGCATGCCCCTGACGTAGTCAGCATGGATGACAAACCATCCTATGCGTTACGCCGAAAGCAGCAATCCTCGATGGCAGCGGCTCTAAGACTGGTAAAAGAAGGCAAAGCCAATGGCTGTGTCAGCGCAGGTAATACCGGGGCGTTAATGATATTGGGCCGTTCCATACTGCGTATGTTGCCTGGCATCGATCGACCTGCAATCAGTAAGCGAATCCCTTCCGGGCGATCATCTTGTTTGATCCTGGATTTAGGCGCAAATGTCGATAGTTCTGCCGAGCACCTGTTTCAATTTGCATTGTTGGGGTCGATGCTTGCACAGTTTGAGCTGGGTATAGAACAACCCAGAGTCGCGCTACTCAATGTCGGTGAAGAGGAAGTGAAGGGAAATGAGCAAGTACGCCTGGCATCACACCTCTTGAATGAGTCGGATGATTTGAACTATACCGGGTTTGTCGAAGGCGGGGATATATTCACCGGGGCCGCCGATGTCATCGTTTGTGACGGGTTTGTAGGGAATGTCGCGCTAAAAACGAGTGAAGGTGTCGTCTCTTTGGCACTAAGCGTAGCGAAGAGTGTATTTCGGAGTAGCTGGTACGGCCGGTTAGTGGGTTTTTTTGCGCAACCTGTATTCAATACTATTCGCAAAAAACTGGCACCGTCTTATCACAACGGCGCGATATTTCTAGGACTGCAAGGGGTAGTGATAAAGAGCCACGGAGCGGCCGATGCCTTCGCTTTTGAAAAAGCGATCGAACAAGCGATCGATGCCGCGGAAAAAGAAATTCCGGCAAGAATCAACGAGAAACTGGATGATTGGCTAGTATAATCGCTTGTTTGGTGTTGGGTTTTCAAGGTACCTTAAGCTTTAAACGCCTGAATGACATCAGGGTGGATCACAGCGTTAACAAGAACCAACAATATGAGTTTAGCATTTGTATTTCCGGGTCAAGGTTCCCAGTTTGTCGGGATGATGAAAGATTTTTACGAAACAAAATCCGAGATAAAACCGCTCTACGACACTGCATCTGACATTCTCGGCTACGACTTGTACGATCTTTGTGTAAATGGACCTGAACAGCGCCTGGGGCTGACAGAAGTTACCCAGCCAGCGGTATTGGTTGCCGGATATGCGATATGGCAATTGGTAAGAGACAAAATAGATACATCCGGATTGGTTTTAGCCGGACATAGTCTTGGTGAATACACGGCTTTAGTATGTGCCGGGTCGATTGCATTTGAGGATGCCGTTGCGTTAGTCAGGTATCGTGGCCAACTGATGCAAAATGCCGTTCCCGAAGGTGTTGGGGCGATGGCCGCAGTGCTTGGTCTTGATGATGCCACGATAGAAAAGCACTGTGGCGATATTGTCGCAGCTACCGGAGGAATTGTCGAACCGGTTAATTATAATGCGCCAGGCCAGGTGGTAATAGCCGGGCAAAAAGAATCCGTTGCGCAGGCAATTCGGTGTTTGAAAGAGGCGGGTGCCAGGCGGGCGCTATTTTTACCTGTCAGTGTGCCTGCACATTCAAGCTTAATGAAAACAGCAGCTGAAAAGCTCAGTCAGCGTCTTCAGAAACTGACCATAAATGTACCTGCTTTTCCAGTTATTCACAATGTCGATGCACAAACGGCAACTAACGTAGAATCCATCAGAGACAAGCTGGCGCTTCAAGTTCATTCGCCTGTGCTTTGGAAACAAACGGTGCAGCGCATCGCTGAGGGGCCAACTAAAAAAATGCTAGAGTGCGGTCCAGGCAAAGTACTAACGGGCTTGAATAAAAGAATTTCCAAGAAGATGCAATGTCTGGCGTTAAATGATATCGAAAATTTGGAAATGATTTAGCACGTTGTTGCATCTGGCGTAACACTCTGGTGAGTTTGGTTTAACAATAAGAATTTAAAAAAGGAGTATTGGTTATGTCGTTGGAAGGGAAGGTAGCTCTCGTTACCGGTGCAAGCAGGGGAATCGGCAAGGCAATAGCGAAGAGCCTGGCCAGCAAGGGTGTGGTTGTGGTAGGCGCCGCCACAACTGAGGAAGGGGCTTCGAATATCGCTCAATACTTTGCAACCGGGGGATGGCCCGGTGGCGGTATTGTGCTCGATGTGGCCGATTCGCTATCGGTTGCGGAAGGGATCAATCAAGTGAAATCTACCTATGGTGAGCCATTGATCCTGGTTAACAATGCTGGAATTGCCCGAGATAATCTGCTGCTGCGTATGAAAGAGGAAGAATGGTTGGAGGTTGTAAACACCAACCTCAGTGCTATGTACCGAACAAGCAAGGCAGTATTAAAAGCGATGACCAAGGCTCGATGGGGCAGAATAGTCAATATTAGTTCTGTCGTCGCCTCTATGGGCAATGGCGGGCAGACCAACTATGCAGCTTCAAAAGCCGGGGTAGCAGGTTTTACCCGTTCCTTGGCAAAAGAGATTGCTAGTCGGGGGATTACGGTTAACTGTGTCGCCCCAGGGTTTATTGATACTGATATGACTCAAAAACTCTCTGACGACCAGCGTAAAGCGATTGAACAGGCTATTCCGTGTCAAAGAATGGGTAAAGCCGAAGAAGTGGCTGAAGTGGTCGCTTTCTTGTTATCGGATTCGGCCACGTATATCACTGGAGAAACTATTCAGGTAAACGGTGGCCTGTACATGCAGTAGCTCAAGCTCGTGTTGAGTGAAATATTGTTTTTATGGCGGAAAAGAGTTTATATTTTGGGGTATAAATTGGGCTTGGTAGCTTGTCTGAGCAATAGGTATAAACTAGACTAGCACGCTCAATAGCCTGGTAACCGCAATTAGAGAGGGAAATATGAGTACAGTAGAAGAGCGAGTGAAGAAAATCGTATGTGAACAACTTGGCGTGAAAGAGACAGAAGTACAAAGTACATCGGCTTTTGTTGAAGACTTGGGTGCTGACTCTTTGGATACGGTAGAGCTTGTAATGGCGTTAGAAGAAGAATTCGAGACTGAAATTCCTGATGAGGAAGCCGAAAAGTTGACTACTGTCCAGGATGCAATCGATTATATCGTCTCTAATCAGTAAAAGAGTCTTTTTCGCCAGGCTAAGAAACCGTGCTTACAACGTGTTTTCACCAGGTGCGGTTTTTCCTGGCTTCGTTTGCATAGACTGCGTCTTTTTCTAAGTTAAATATTGTGCCTAAATTAATAATGAGCCTGAAATTGCTCACCCTTGTTGTGTTTCTGACCGGCATAGGCGTGGCTTTGTATAGCCACAATTATTGGAAAGATATCATCGAGAAACCACGATATGTAAATGGCGGATCCGTCATTTTTGAAATAAGCAAGGGGCAAAACTTTACTTCTCTACTGAATGAGCTGAAATCGAATGGAATCATCGATGATGATTTTGGCTTGAACCTTTATGCGAAATATACCGGTCTACGTTCCCAAATCAAAGCGGGTGAATACCGTATCATGCCCGGATTCACCTTTCCATCACTGATGAAATTGTTCAGTAGTGGCAAAGTGGTAGATTACCCCATTACCTTTGTCGAAGGATGGCGTTTTACCGATTATATGGCTGAACTTCAAAAACATTCAAAATTAAAGCAAACGTTGCGTGATTCAACTCCGGCTCAAATCGCGTCACTGCTGAAATTGACTGTATCAAACCCGGAAGGGTGGTTGTTTCCGGATACCTATCACTACGTAAAAGGTGATACCGACTATAAAGTGCTGACTCAGGCCGCCGATAAAATGAAACGCGAGCTTGAGCGAGCCTGGCAGGGAGCGTCAAAAGATGCGCCATTGAAAAATGCCTACGAGCTACTTATTTTGGCATCGATTATTGAAAAGGAGACGGCTGTCGAACTCGAACGCAAAAAGATCGCTGGCGTGTTTGCGTCCCGTTTGAAGAAAGGGATGCGTTTGCAAACTGATCCCACCGTAATTTATGGGCTAGGCGAGGCATTTGACGGTAATCTGACAAGGAAACATTTAACGCAGAAAACACCCTACAATACTTACAGGATCAACGGTCTGCCACCTTCTCCAATTGCGATGCCGGGTAGACAATCGCTATTGGCCGCCGCCAATCCGGAAAACACCAGCGCATTGTACTTTGTTGCCAAAGGCGATGGTTCTCACTATTTTTCCGATGCGTTGGCTGAACACAATACGGCTGTAAGAAAATTTCAAATAAATCGTCGTAAAAAACCCTATACTTCAACCTCGGTCAAAAAAAACAATTTTCCTGTTGATAAATGAACTTTCCATCAACCCTGATCGTAACTCTTTTCTTATGCCAAAAAACAAAATAAACGCAGGAAATTTTATCACGGTTGAAGGAATTGAGGGTGTTGGAAAATCAACGAATATCGAATTCATCTGTAGACAGATTGACCTTAGGGGTATTGAGTGTGTCGTAACGCGAGAGCCAGGCGGCACACCAATGGCGGAAACGATTAGAGATATACTGCTGGAACATCGTGAAGAATCGGTGTCGCCTATGACGGAATTGCTGCTGATGTTCGCGGCACGTGCACAGCATTTGGATCAATTTATCAAACCCCGGCTCGATGCGGGTTGCTGGGTGGTTTCAGATCGCTTCACCGATGCCACCTATGCTTATCAAGGTGGCGGCAGGAAGATTGAAATGGCTAGAATCCAGGTTCTCGAAGATTATGTTCAGGGCACGTTCAGGCCGGATCTTACCATTCTTCTCGATGCGCCCATCGAGTTGGGACTCAAACGAGCGAATAAAAGGGGCACACTGGATCGCTTTGAAAAAGAGAAGTTTGATTTTTTTAGTCGTGTAAGAGAAGTGTATTTATCCAGGGTAGACCAAAGCAACGGAAGAATAAGGGTGGTCGATGCCTCGATGCCTCTGGATCAAGTACAGCGGCAAATCACGCAAATACTGGATGAGTACTTTATTTAACTCAGCAATTGTTAGTATGATTGGTGCACGCGATGCACCGCAAAACGATGCTAGGTCAGATTGGTTTTGTACGACCCCAAAACGGAGAGGGCACTAATGTCGTCGCTTATCAATCAGCAGGTCAAGCACTAGGCCGTATTTAACGAATAAGCCGAAGAGCAAGACCTATTTTTATCAAAAAAAAAATAATAACAGGTGGTTATCATGTCTTTGCTAGTGAGCATTCTTCCCATTGCTTTGCTAATTCTCTTGATGGTCAAGAAAAATGGCTTGCCGTCCTATATTGCACTTCCGCTAATTGCTGTGCTGGTTTATATCTTACAGCTGACTTACTTTAAAAGTGGCCTTACCGTGGTCAATGCCAACGTGATTTCGGGCATGATTGCCACACTGACACCGATTACGATTATTTTCGGCGCCATTTTATTTAACCGTATGATGGAAGTTTCCGGGGGAACGGACATCTTGCGCAAATGGCTGGGTAACATCAGCAATAATCCGGTTGCTCAGTTGATGATTATCGGTTGGGCCTTTGCCTTTATGATAGAAGGCGCCAGCGGCTTCGGCACTCCGGCAGCCATTGCCGCTCCGATACTTATGGGTTTGGGATTTAAAGCACTGCGAGTGGCGGTGTTTGCGTTAATGGCTAACACGGTACCCGTCTCTTTTGGGGCAGTGGGCACACCAACGTGGTTTGGCTTTGAACCGCTCAATCTCAGCGAAGCGATGACCATGGAAATCGGGCAAGTTTCAGCATTGATTCACTGTGTTGCGGCCTTGGTGATTCCGATATTGGCTCTGCTGTGCGTTATCGACTGGATGACTATTCGCCGCAACTTGATCTACATTTACTTAAGTATTCTGTCCTGTACCGTTCCTTATTTTCTCATTGCCCAGCTAAACTATGAGTTCCCTGCCCTTGTAGGTGGTGCTATCGGCATGCTGATTTCCATCGGCATAGCGAAATTGGGCATCGGTTTGGCAAAAAACAAAGGCGCCGAAGAAAAACAAGCCGTTTCAGGCGTTGAAGTTTTTAAAGCGATGTTCCCTACGGCCATGTTGATTGGTATTTTGGTGGTTACCCGAATTCCGCAACTTGGTATAAAAGGTTTACTGACGGATAGTACCGAGTGGTTGTCGACTTCTCTGAGCGGACTGGGTACCTTGGAAATCAGTCAATCGCTCATTATTGCGTTGAACAATATTCTGGGCACCGGGGTGGCAAGCAGTTATAAAACACTGTACGTACCATCGCTGATTCCCTTTGTTGTCACCGTGGTGCTGTGCCTGTTTTTATTCCGTTTAAGCGGCTCGCAAAGCAAAGAGATTTTCGGCAGCAGCTGGCAACAGGTGAAGAAGCCATTTTTAGCGCTGTTAGGGGCCTTGATCATGGTCAAACTGATGCTGACTGGCGGGGAAAAGTCCATGGTGATTACCATCGGTACAGGTTTTGCCGATCTTACCGGCGCCAATTGGACGTATTTTTCCTCTTATCTGGGTGCTATTGGTTCGTTTTTTTCCGGTTCCAATACGGTATCGAACCTGACCTTTGGCGGCATTCAGCTATCCATCGCCGAAACAACAGGCTTGTCGATACCTTTGATTCTGGCACTGCAGTCGGTCGGCGGTGCAATGGGTAATATGGTTTGTTTAAACAATATTATCGCTGTTTGTGGCGTACTCAATGTCACCAATCAAGAAGGCGCGGTACTGCGCAAAACCGTTGGGCCAACCATCGTTTACGGTATCGTTGCCGGATTGGTTGCTTTTGTCTTGATACGCATTGGTTACGTCAGCTAAACAGGGTAAAAGTCCGATCGCCCACGAGTGAGTGATCGGGCAAAGCACAACAAACCTTGGTCGGCTACAATACACCTTTTAAATGGTCAGCTGGATGGCAAAGATTACCGCAATGGCCTCGATCAGTCGTCCATCTCTTCAGCATCGAATCGCAGCACGGCTTTTTCTGACAGGATACGCTTGTCAAAGCTGGGCAGGTAGCTCGCCAGCGATTTGATGATTTCGTGATTTCTGCGTAAATCACGCACGAACACGTTGAGCAATTGCAGCCATTCCCAGTCGCCTTTTTTGACTGCGATACCATACACATCCGGTTTTACCGGCGGATCGATGACTCGCAGGCGGATACCGGCGCGTTCGGCGTTGTCATGCAACCAGACTTTCAGAAATATTTCATCGTGAAGCATAAGGTGGGCATCGCCCTTGAGCGTGGCTTCAGCGGCTTCTGCATTACTCGGAAAACTCATGATTGTGGCTTGTGGAAACAGCTCTGTGGCCACCTGCTGCGGTGCCTTGCCTTCGGTTACAGCAATCGTAAGCCGATTGCCAAGCGCTTTGGCGTTAACCTCCTCGAGAAAGGTCTGTGACGATTTCGGGTGAAAAATGCCAAGTCTTGACAACCCCGCGATATTGCTGAGTATCGAGATACCCGTGTCAACATAGGGATCGGTAAAGTTTACCGATTTGGCGCGCTCGAAAGTGATGCTCATATTAGCCATAACAGCATCGACGCGACCACTTTGCAACATCGGGATCAGCTCACCGAAAGATTCGGGTACGATGATCTCGAGTTTTACTCCCAGCGCATTGGCGAGCTTTGTGGCCATATCGATATCGGTACCGACGCGTTTGCCGGCTTCGTTCTTATAGGAGAAGGGCGCGAAGTTTGGATTGACAGCCACTCGCAAACTACCACGATGGGCCACCGCCTCCAGTGTCGATGGAGATTTCGTTACCTTATCGCCGATAACCACTCCCGTTGACTCCTGCGCATAGAGTGGTTGTGTGATCAGGCTGCAAGTCAGTACGCCAGCTATCACTATAATCCATCGAAATATCATCTGTTTTCTCAGCATGGTAAGTACCCCTTGGTTCGATTGTGGTTGTCCTTGTATCATAATTTTGTGTGTGCCTGTCGAACAGCCTCCGCCATTTCTTTTTTAACCGCATCGTCGATATCCAGGTCCTCATCGTGCATAAGACCGGCGTCGGGATCATTGTAGACATCCACGTCCAGTTTACCTTCGCTTTTC
>PDSQ01000029.1 GCA_002747055.1 Gammaproteobacteria bacterium | reverse complement strand
GAACTCTTTTGGATATTTCTTTCTTTTGGTCATTTCTTTTTCTCCAGTTAAGGCCATTATCTCTTAACCGGGTCGTACAGGTCTATTAGACCACCTCATAGGGTTGCTGTTGGCGTTTCAATTGGTAACCACTGAATAGCACACGCAACAGCCACCCAGAGGATGTAAATTGCGGCGCGCAAGCGATACGGCATTGGTGTAAATATGGGCGGGGTCTAGGTGGTGATTATAGGTCATCAGTTTTATCTTTTATTGCTTTCCCTGTATGCAACAAGCAACTCGTCCACAGTTGGATAGAAAGAAACATTTCCATTTTCTAGTAGCAGTCCACAATCACAGTATTCTTTGATGGTATTGGGGGTATGGGAAACCATGATAATCTGGCTGTGTGACAGTTTGTTATGAAAGGTTTCTCGACTTTTTTTCTTGAAATTTTCATCACCTACTGCGGTTATCTCATCTATAAGGTAGATTTGGAAATCGATTGCCATGCTTAGACCAAAGGCCAAGCGTGCCTTCATCCCGCTAGAGTAGGTTTTGATGGGTAACCGCAAGGATGGGCCAAGTTCTGCAAACTCAGTGACATAGTCGATAACTCTGTCGGTGTCCTGAGCGTAAATACGTGACACGAATCGAATGTTTTCCAGTCCCGTCATGCTGCCGTTAAAGCCCCCGGCAAATCCAAGTGGCCATGAGACTTTTTGTGTTCGATAAACGCGTCCAAAATCAGGAGGTTCCGTTCCAGCTAACAGTCGCATCATAGTTGATTTGCCTGCGCCATTTTTTCCCATAATGCCAATGTTTTTATCACAAGGGAACTTGAACGTCAGGTTATCTAAAATAACCTTGCGAACCCCTTTGAGATGGTATGATTTGGTAACACGATCAAAAGCAAGCATTTAAAATCTTAATTTTCGAAAAAAACGTTCACCAGCAAGTCCAATCATAAGTAGCCCGATACCAAGCAAAATGGGATATGATTTGTCCAAGACAAGAGAATTATAATTGGCGTAATACCCGTTACGAAACCATTCAACCAGATGTAATACCGGGTTCCAGCGGAGAAAGAGAATGGCCTCCGGGGGCAGTTGGCTTGGGACATAAAAAATTCCCGATAGGAAAAAGAGTGGGCGAGTAAGTACCTGTTCGATCTGAATCCAGGTATCCCACATTGAGGCAATTACTGCGTTCGTAGTACCAATACCTATACCCAAAAGTGCGGTTGTAAAAAAGGCAGCCAGTACTTGTTCGATTGCAGCCGGCAAGGATGCTAGCCCAAGCATAATTAAAACGCCAAAAAAAATTACCATAATCATCAAATAGGTTATCGTGACCAACAAGCTTCTTGCGAAGAGTGTATCGACATCCTTAATGACCGGGTAGGTCAAGAGAGCCCTATTGGCACTAAAAGCTGTCATTAGTTTTTTTGAAAGTTCGGTAAAAAACTGTAACAGCAAAATACCGGTAGCAAAAAACAATGCGAGGCTGTTACCAAAGGGCGGCTGGCGGTTAACAAGCGAAAAAATGAAGACAAGCAGACCAACACTGGCGGTGGGCGTGATGATCGCCCATAGGTAACCAAAACTGGAAGTTCCAAATGTGGCTCGAGTCTCACGCAAAACGAGGGCGAGAAGTACTCGCAATTGCAGGGTCAAAAGTTCGTAGGTTGATACCAGCCTCATGACATGTGATCCCTGATCGAGTATGTGATCAATGTTGTGATGCCCCAGGATGAAAACAATAAAAAGGCAGCAAGCAATACGTTGCGAACCCGTTTAGGACGCTCAGATATTTCTGCGTTTTGTGGAAATAAATGAACTGCCAGATAACGTTGTTGGCGGTCGGCGTCCCGTCGGGCTTGTTCCAGTGAATCCATTGCTGAAGAGTAGGCTCGTTCTGCAAAACGCCTTTCCACGTCTAAGGATTCGAAGGTTGTTAGTTGGGCTGTAACCGTTCCGGAATTGGTCTTGTCACCAAGGGCGCCACTCATTTCATTGCGTCGATCCTTAATTTGTTGCTTCAATGCTTCAGCCTGTCGATTGAGAGCGACAAGAGAGGGGGCATCGCTGTCGAGCGTTTCTTTTTGGACGGTAATTTTTGCGTTGATATCAATCAATCGTGCTTCTAGGTTTGCCAGTAATTCAATATCGAGAGTTGCGCTGGCGGTCGGATCGACGGATTGTTCACTGGTTCGAAAAGATCTGATCGCTTCCAATGCGCTTCGAAGCCGCGCTTCTTGGACTTGCACCTCTCGTTCGGCAAAACGCAAGGCATCTTGTCGCGCAGCGGCGGATAAGTCGTTGACCAGTTTTTGGGTGAGCGCAATGATGCGTTGCGCGATGAGTTGGGCGTGTTTGGGTGAGAAAGATTGAACGGTAAATTCAATAATGCCCGAAGAGGGATCAAACTGAACCGTAATTCGACTGTCCCAATAATCGACAAATTCTTCTATCGAGGCGTCTTGAGGCATTCTGGATAACCAGTCAATTTTATTGTTTGTGAAGACTGCTCTGAGTTCAGAAGTTGTATCCAAAGCTTCAACCAATGCGCGGCTTTTAAGATACTTAAGAACAATGTAAGAGTCTGCAGTCGTTGACCCAGTGCTCGCTAAACCGGTAAGTGCGCCAAGTCCGTCCAGGCTGGCACCTGTCTCGATGCCTCGTATTGAAAAACCGGCTGTTGAGGTATATCGATCAGTTGCGATAAAAGAATAGTAAAGCGTTACCAGTATCAGTGGTACCATAACAAAGAGTATAAAAGACCAGAACAACATTTTACGACGTTTTTTTTGGGGTCGATACGTTGATGGCTTTAAGGCAGATATTTGTTTTTCTGTTGCTGTCATGGTCGATCTTCCTTTCTTAACCATGCCCAGATGATGGCAAAGATATGCACGAGCTTTCTCCACCAGGTACGAGTCTTGATACCAGTTTGGGCTAATTCTGCCAATTGTTCTACGGCTATTTCTGGTTCGATAAAAATTGGTTTTTTATAATCCATATAACGTGGATAAGCAATCATTGTCCCATAGATTAACTCGTTTAGTGACAAGTCTTTTTGTCGTCGTTCGCAGGCAATTTTATCGGTGGTGAGCCCCCAGCCTGCGTAGAAGGGTATCCCGTGGCATACAACAGCGACACCCCGCAGCAAGGCTTCAAAACCCATCAACGATGTCATCGTATGCAATTCGTCGACCTGACTGAAAAGTATATCGATATCAACGTTGCCGATCACCTCATCACAATAGATATTGGCTTTATGCTCCAGATTCCCGGGTTGCCGTAGTTTGGCCAATATATCAGGATGAGGTTTATAGATGAGATATGCGCTGGGCCGGGATTGCTTGACTTGTTTAAGTAGTTCAATATTCGTTTTGATTTCAGGTGAGCCAAACTCGATAGATGCATCACTTTCAACCTGGCCAACAACCAGTACGAGTGGGCGTGTTGTTGCGGGGGGGGACCATTGCTCTTTACCGACGTTATACTTGGAGAGTTTATGATTCACTATTTTGGAATGTAGGCGTTGCGCGCGTGCTAATTGTTCGTCGGAAAGCTTTTGCCGATTGAGGTAGTTTTCTAAGCCTGAAGGACGCGAAGCATCAAAATAAATACCGATTTCATCGATAACTAGTGACAAGGGGTGTACAAGGTCTGCACCAAGGCCAGAAGACCGCAAAAACCCATCTTCTACCCGTAAGACATTTTGGCGTTCCCGAAATTCGGTGATGTGTTTTGCGCCCCATAGCACCAACATTTGGTTCGAATTTATATCATCGTCAATGATCTTTTTGGAGAAAAATACTGTAGAGCCTTGGAAAAACTTGGCAATAATTGGTTTTTTCCAGCGAGAAAATCCAATTGCTTTCACAGAAATCGGAAGCTCTGTTCTTTTTTTGCGCTGCAAAGCAATATGTTCAATTGCCTGTTCGACTTCGCAGGGAGCACCATTAACGGGATTGACGTAATTTGGATACGCGATTAACGCAGCGTAAACCAGTTGCTCAAGTGTCGCGTTACCACGACGTTCGGGCGCCGGCAATTCGTCGACGGTAAGTCCCCAGCCCGCGTAAAATGGCATGCCAAATGTGCGAACAGGTTTGCCCCAGATTAGTGCCTCGAAACCCACCAGTGAGGTGACGACATAGATGGCGTCAGCGTTTTCAATCAGTCGAGTTGGATGACAGTTGTCGGTAATGACTCGCACTCGATCAGTTTTGTCGAGAGTGTTGGGGGAGAAGTGACTGGCAGCGGCTCGGGTAAAGACATCCGGGTGGAGTTTTACGATAATTTCTTTGTTGGTATTTTCGCTTAGCGCCGCTTTTAACATCACTTCGAAGGATTGTTGAGTTGCCAGGCCACAGGTGACAGAGAGATCACCTCGAACCTGATCGATGACTAAAACATAGTTCTTTTCAAGAGGTCCTGCGTATTCACGTGCGCCGTTAATTTTGGACAGTTTGTTTTCTTTGTAAGAGCTTATCAATTTGCGTGCGCGGTTGTTTTGATGTTCCGATAATGACTCTTTTATGTGTTTTTCAAGGTCTGAAGGCGTTGTTGCATCGTAATAGATACTTGAATGATCTAGAACGAGAGAGATTTCAGGGTCGTTTCTTTCAATAGAGCGAAGAAATCCATCTTCAACAAGGATAAAGTCTTTATTATGTCGCTTTGCGAGTTTTACTGCTTTTTGGCCAGATTTTTTTCTGCCCCAGCCAATGTAAGTCTCGGGGTGTATCGGAAATGCTTCGTTGAAAAAATAGGGCTGAAATCCGAGAATTTGTGCTAATACCCGATTATCTGCAATATCCATAGATGTAGCCCAGATATTTTTTTTTCTGTCTTTTCCGAATGTAACCAATAAATAAACAAGCAGTCTCGCCCACTGCGAAATCTTTCGAGTAAAAGCCACTCCATATCGCCAGAAAGAAGCCATTTTACTCACAAATGAGGTGGTCTGCAGAAGTTACTCACTATATCGGCACCACCACCGTAGGAGAGTATTGAGGGTTTTCTCGGAAAACGTGGTAATTTGTGACGAAAAAGAATAACTATCGCTTTTTTCACAATAAAACTCCGGGTTGTAAAATAGTTGAAAACTGTCAATAGGCATCAAATATGGAGGGTATTTGATTGTAAGAGATCAATCTAAGATTCTGGTATACCATGATGGCGGCGGGCGAGCGATAGTTCATGGGCAAATTGTTTCGGTTTTAAGCGGCAAATGTTAGTTCCCCAAGTTTTGTACATTACCTAGGCTTCCAAAGAATGGTGAGAAAAGCATGGTGACAAGTTTTCTGAATTCGCTTGCATCGGCTGTGGCCACATAGACAATATCCGAGGCTTCCACTTTAAATTGGCTTGCAAGCACCAATGCATCAGGGCGAGCAAAATTCAATCGGTATGCAATTGCTTTATCAGTTGCCTTTTCAGCGAGTTGGGCTGGTGGCCTAAAAACAAAAACGGAACTGGCTTCCGCTTGCATGTCATTTAACCCACCTGATTTAGCCAACAAGTCTGATAGTGTTGGTGCTGGCTGATCGATGCTGATTTTTCCGGGGTGAGTGATGGCACCATAAACTGCAAATTTGCGGGGAACACGCTTGACCCAAATGGTGTCGCCTGGAATAACAATAACATTATTGTCAGGGTGGTTCATTATCTGGTCTAACATTAACGTTTCTGCACGGCCATCACGCGTGAGCGTAATGCTGCTTTCCCATATGGGATGTGGTACTCCGCCCGCCAAAGCGATAATGTCAATTAATCGAATTCCCTGTGATGGAATTACAACATGCCCTGGAGTCGCGACAGCTCCCAATACTGACACTCCCAGGGAATTTGTCTCTTTAACGCTTACGCTGATTTCAGGGTCGATTGCCCGACCCTGATATCTTTCTAGCAGTATTTTCCGTATTTGTTGAGGTGATTTGTCCTCTATTGTTACCGTGCCGGCGTAGGGTACGTCAATGGTGCCGTTATTCGAGACTCTCAATGTAAAGCTTGTTTCCCGTTGACCGTGATTTGCGAACAAACCGTCATTTGCCGCTTCCCAGAGCCGAATAACAATGACATCGCCCGGTATGACGACATGATTGTTTCGCAATAATTCTTGTTCGATATAGTTGGCACTAAAATATTCCGAACCTTGAGAAGGATTTGTCGGGAGTGTGGTTTGAGAAATGTCTATTAAGCGAAAATGGGGTTCTTCTGTGGGCTGCACTTGTTCAATATCTGCAGCGTCCAATATGGCTGTGGATCGAGGGCCGAACGACGGCAGGATAGAGCATCCAAATAGTAATGTTGCCAATCCAACAGCGCCAACAAGTATTGTGATTATTTTGAATGCAAAACCCTTCATTGCTCTGTCGCCTCATGCAAGTTAGCTTTTTCTTCGATAACTGATTGAACATATCTCACGACATGATTGGCAGTGATTCTTTGTGTTGTTAACGCATAAAAATCACCGGGCAAAAGGGCCTCAGACTTTACCGAGTTAATAAAAGCAGAAATTGTTTGTTGACATTTAAGTGAACGTTCTTCAAGAAATTTTACAATTGATGCTTGCTCGTCACCGACAGTAACGATTGAGGGTTTTCTAAAGACGGCACTACCGAGCACGAGTAGCGGTATTTGGTGATGAAGTGCCGAAAATCCAGAAGTAGAGTTGATCACAATCATTCCAGATGAGTGCTTGGCCAGTATACTTAGTTTTCCGGATTGGAGCACAATGACTCTTTCTGTGAGGCCGAGAGATTGCGCTTCTTTCCATAGTTGTGCTATAAGAATGTGTGAATTCTCGTCAAGAGGATGTGTTTTGAAAACCAATATATCTTCTGTTTTAACTATGTGCAATGCGTTCAAACAGCCTAGTACCAGCTTTCTATTGTCCCAACCTCGGGAGTTAAAGTGTATTTGGGCATCATCGGGAGCTTGTAGTGGAATTAAGACATAGTGTTTTCGGGAATGATTGGTTAGCTTGTCAATAGTACTTTTTTCCTTGACTTTGAAGAAGAGTCTGCGAGTCATGTGAGATATCCACGCAACGGCTTCTTTTAGAATTCCACGCGTTTGACGGTGGTAAAGTACTGTTTCAGAAGTTTTTTTAGTGAAATCGCGAACTAGGTAGTAGGTAGCTCCCCAGATGCACATCATAACAAAAGAAAAATGTACAGGTAAGGGCTTGCAGGCAGATTGGTTATTGCGATCTTGCTTCCAGTCGTTCAGGGGAGAGCGTTGATTGTTGCCGCCAAGCTCACACGAAATGTATCCTGACCTCAAGTAGCCCTCTTCAAGAGCAACGACAGGCACTCCGAATTTTTCTGCCAGGTTATGGGCGATGCGATGAGCTGGACGATTGGAGCCAAAAAGCACAATTGCTTTTGGCCTGTTGGTGGTCAACTCGGTACTTAGCCATGACTCCCATTCAGACAATGACCCTGAGAACCGCACGGTGTTACTGTGTTTAGAAAAAAGTGCGTCGGCTGAATGAAAGATAACTCGTTTGGTGATAAATCCGGTAAGCTCGAAACAGCGTTGTAAGTTTCTAAAAAATGGTCCCACCGGACCCTGTAGAATAAGGATCTTGTCTTGACTCAAGCTGGATACTGCAGGGCGTGACTGTGAAATACCAACCCTCCGTCGCTTCGAGAGCAAGGCTGTGTTTAACACATTAAATTTATTGTAAAAAGATTTCATTTTTTACCTTAAGTAGGGACTTCGATTTTGCCTTCTTAGGGCGCGCGAATTATACCGGTTTAAGTAAATAAGTAAAGTGGGCTAAGGATGGCGTCATCTCTGTGTCTTCAATGTATGTAGTGAGCTTGTCTCGACAACGGTCGCAGGCCTCTATGTCAATTTCGCTCCTAGTTTGAGCGGTTATGCAGCGGTGCAGATTTTGCTTGCTTTTTTTAGCATCGAGTGTTGGTCGCCATATAGTCTGGGTACGCGGTTGTTAACGCGAACCCGGAGAATTATCCGGTTGACACCGGAGAGTATGCTACCCGATGATGAATCCTTCAAAAAAATGTTATTGGTCTGGGCAGTGTCAATGGCCTAAAAGGAACTTTACGTGGCAAATCTATATTAGGCTTCAGCTTCGTAAGATGAGGCTTTTGCGATTAGTTGGACAAAGCTGGTTGGTGTGATGATCCCAACGATTTCTTCCTGCTCGGATACCAGGATCACTTCCAGCCCGCTCTGAAGAAGAGCTTGCGCAACGCGTGCAATGGGTGTATTGGCGGTGGCTGAGATGGCAGGCTGGATAACATTTTGGCGTTGATTAGCCTGCTCGATGGTTGACCCGTCACCCGATTTTTTACTTAGTATCAAATCGCTTTTTTCAACGACGCCAAGCACATAATATTCGGCGTCTACTACCACGAGGTGACGAAATTCATGTATTCGCATCTCTGCCAATGCTTGTTCAACGGTTGTCCAGCTGAATACAGCGATAACCGGGCTCGACATGATATTCTGCGCCGTCATGTCTTCCTCCGCCTCTGAGTAAGGTCGGTTTTTGTTTGTCCTGTCACCGGCAGATCTGTGCTGTATTTTTAGCGAATCTCGCTGTGTTTGAGGATCGAGCTCTTTGGATAAAGCTGAGTCAGTCTTTGATGTCGTCGCTATTTGCGCTGGTTTACGGAGCCTGTTGGCGATTCGATGAATGTCTATCGGTGTTTTAATACCGTGACCTACATCGTGTATAAAAAAAGGCATTCCAGGCTCCGATACTTAAAATATAAAGTCGGTAGACTATCGGGTTTGCCATTGAGCGACAACCAATAAAAAAATTTTGTTTGAGTTTTATTCAGGTCAGTTTGAGCCACGATAGATTGTCTGCCTTAGTGGGCGAAATGGCTGGTTTTTAAAGTGTGTTTCTTTTTAATCCACGAATCAAAAATCGGCTAGGGTGCAGAGCGGCGAGTATACTTTGTTGTGCAGGCATAGGTTCCCCCAACAGATATCCGGCGATTATTTCGCCTGCCAGAGGGCAGGTGGCAAGTCCTTTGGAGCCGTGACCAATATTGACAAATAGACCCGGGTGATAAGGTGCGTAACAGTCAAATTGCGTTTTAGCGTTAGTTCTCAAAGCGGCGAAAGTAGCTAAAAAGTCCTGATACACTGGCGCAGGGCCGACAATAGGCAAATAGTCAGCTGTTGCACACCTGAACCCAACTCGACCTTGCATCGGTTTGTCGGTATTCTCACTGCTAGCAAGCTCGACTTCTTTAGCCAACCGGGGAGCGAGTTGTCGTAGATAGGTCATATTTTTATAATGGTTGGATTGGCTGATATGCGGGCTGTCATCGTGCAAATCAAAGGTCGCTCCAAAGCAGTATTCGTTGTCAATGGGGGGGCATATATAGCCTTCGCCACAGAGTACCAGCTCGAGCGGGTTTGTTTTGTCGTCAGCGACGTTGACGCGGCTGATTTGGCCTTTAATTGTCTTGATCGGAAAGTGGCGGGTTTGACTCAAGGATCGGATATCGCCACCAGTCGCCAGAATGACAACCCTAGAAGACAGGGTGGTTGGGTTGTCGCTACCTTCTGTGATACAGCTTAGATCCCAGCGCTGCTTGTCGTGATTGAAATCGAGGTATTTTACTTGTGTGTGGGTCAAAACGCTTATATTGGGGTGGCGGCATAGAATCCGGCATAGTTCAGCCGGCCTGACCCAACCCGAGTGTTTGAGCCAAAGGGCACTGTAATTAACCTGAGTGCCAGACATTGCAGAGACCTGCTTGGCGTCCAACGGTTCTATTAAATCCGTTGTATAGTTATTTTTCATCAGGATAACGTGATGATCCTGATGCGTTTTTTCGTTGACTGCCAGCAGTGCGGTTCCGGTTGCCGACCAAATACGTGTCGCTTCCGATCGTTGCTTGTTCAAGCGGCTCAACTCTCGGCTGCTATAGAGACAGCCATGCAACCCGATCTGAGTCTGAGTGGTGAATTCACGACCTGGTTTACAATACAAAATACCCTGAGGATTACCGGAAGCCGCCAGTGCGACAGCTTTGTTTTTCTCAATCAACTTGACTTTGACGCCCCGTTGCGCCAATGAATAGGCTGACCAGGCTCCCGCCAGGCCGCCACCCACCACAATAACCGGGAGGGAATACGTGTTTTCCACGCGCAGCGGCGGATTACGGTGGTTTAGCCAATGATGCTGTTTGTCGAAATAGTCGGGAGAAGCGGTGTCGAGTTTGTTACCGGCGCAATACTTTGCGGCAAGCATTTCACGTTTGGTTGCAAAGCCTTTCACTTTTTTTACGTCGAAACCTTGTGCAATCAGACCACGCCGAATTCGACCAACACAGGTAAAGGTGCTCAGGGTAGTGCCTTTTTGGGAATGCAATGCAATTTGTCGCAGCAATGCTTCTTGCCACATTTCAGGGTTTTTATCTGGTGCAAAGCCATCCAGGAACCAGGCATCTGCAAAAAAATGGTGGTTTGTCAGCCCGTCAATCGCATCGTCAAACACCAGGGTCAATTTGATTCGGCTGTTATCGAAGTTGAGGCGGTGTATCCCTTTGAGCGGGGGAGGGTATTGGGCGAGTAGCCGGGATGTCTCGTAACACAGTTCATCTTCCCAGTGTTGGACAGCCTTGACCAGATCCGCCTTGGCCACAGGAAATTTTTCGAAAGAGACAAAATGCAGGGTTTTACCTTGAGTCCTGGCAATGGATCGCCATAAATTCCATGCACAGAGGAAGTTTAGTCCGGTGCCGAAGCCGGTTTCTGCAATGACAAAATCGTTCTGGTCGGCAGACAGCGTTTGCCATCGTTCCTCTAGTTGGTTATGGTGCAAAAAAACATGCTGTGTTTCTGCTTTACCGTTTTGCCTGGAGTAATAAATATCATCAAAGTGATCAGACCGGGGTGTTTCGGTGCTATCCCAAAAAAGTGTGGAACAAGATAGACAAGGTTGTCGATGGGATCTATCCATAAGCGGAAGTCCGGCTTGGTGATTGGCGGTGCTTTCTTTATGGGGTTGTCGTTTTATCTGGAACAGGCGCTGTCAAGGTGATGGATTCGATAATGACTGGTGTAGCGGGCACATTCCGCATACCGTTGGTTATTTGGGTTTTTACCTGGCTGATTTTGTCAACGATTTCCATGCCTTTGTTGACTTTGCCAAACACGGCATAACCGGCACTTCCCGCATTTTGATTCAGGTAAGGGTTATTGACCACATTGATAAAGAATTGAGAGGTCGCTGAGTTTGGGTCTTGTGTTCTTGCCATCGCCAGTGTTCCGCGAACGTTGTCAATTCCGTTGTTGGCTTCGTTTTTTATAGGGGGAAATGTATTGGTTTTTCTGTCCATCGTCTGAGTGAAACCGCCTCCCTGAATTATAAAGTCAGGTATGACCCGATGAAAGAGGGTCTGATTGAAAAAGCCGGAGTTGATGTAGGCTAAAAAGTTTTTCACGGAGATGGGCGCCTTATTTTCAAACAGCTCAATATAAATCTCACCGAAATTGGTTTTTATCACTGCCGTGGGGTTGCCTGAGTGCGAATTTGCATAGGTTGCGCTGGTGACGAGAAAAGCGAAAGCGATGAAAAGAAGGTGCCGAATAGTGGGTAACAGTTGCATGGTTAGACTCTATTAAATATTTCAATTAATCTGTATCGATCGTCTATCACAGACACCGACCAGGTGCTATTTTTTATGAACATGGAGCGAATTGCAAATAGTGAGTGTTTTCCAGTCAATGCCATAGGGTTCGGAAGTGTTCGATACGCTTCTGTGTTGATAATTGGCAGAAGTGATTATATTGTGCGCGTCAATTATCACGTACAACGAACCACGGATAAAGGGTTAACCGGTTAAATCAAATCAGATGAATCTAGTCACTTTCAGCGTAGAATTATGGGGATTTGTTTTTTATTGTTATGGCCGGTCTTGGCAATTAGGAGCGCAGTTTATGTTTGGGTTTGTTGAAAATCAGATGATTTACTACCCTCAACCCTTGGAATCACAAACGAAGGCGCAATTGTCTCCATGGGAGTATGTGATCCCTAATGGACAGATAAACCTTCATGGATGGTTGATAGGAAACAGAAACTTGAAGAGTGATCAGATCATTCTTTATTTCGGAGGAAATGGTGAGGAAGTTTCATTCAATGTTGAGTATTTCAATCGCCTTTCTAATCGAAAAAGAACATATGCACTTTTCAATTATCGGAGTTATGGCGAGTCTGAAGGTCTCCCTTCGGAGAAAAACCTGTTTTCCGATGCGCTTGCGATATATGATCACCTAGTCGAATACGAAGGCGTGCACCCTGAGCAAATACATGTGATGGGGCGTAGTTTGGGCTCTGGTGTCGCTGTGTATCTGGCCAGCCAAAGACCGTTGCAAAGTGCGGTTTTGGTCACTCCATTTGACAGTTTGACCAATGTGGTAAAACACCTTTTTCCGTTGATGCCTGTAGATCTTCTTCTGAGACAAAAATTCGAATCTATCTCACGCGCGCCACTTTTGCGATTACCTGCGTTATTCCTGTTGGCCGGATTGGACAAAATCGTACCACCGGCACATGGCGAAGCATTGGCAGATAAATGGCTGGGCCAGACCGAAATAGTCAGATTACCCAATGCCGACCATAACAATATTTTTGTTTTTCCGGAATACTGGCAGCACATCGAGGCATTTTGGACATTTTGACAAAAGGCCTCGGACGCTTGCGGATAGCTGTTTAAAAGAGCTCAAATCGGATAATATCATTGTCACTGGATTGGGAAAGTCGTGCTTTGCTGGATCGTAAGATAACAAGCACATTATTGATTGCTATTGACTAATTGTCCCATTGCGCGATTTGGAGGCGAGTGTATGTTTTTTTTAATCAGGATGACTGCCATCGTGTTGTTATTGGTGGCGGGTTACAGCCAGATGGCGATGGCAGAAAGCGATGTTTTACCGCATTGGAAGAAACTGATCGACCATATAAACAGGGGGTTGGATAAGTCAGAAACCCTTTATCAAAAAGGTGAGAGAGAAAATGCGTTGGCGGAATCGAAAAATACCCATTTCCTATACTATCGAAATTCTGATTTAGAGGCTGCCATTCGCACCAATTACAGTATGCAACATGCCGAAGAAATAAACCGGAAATTCTTCGAACTATCGAGATTGCTGGCAAGTGAAGGAAATCATAGTGAAAAAATTACCAGCCTCGTCAACGGAATTAAAACCGATATTGTCAAAACCTTGCCTGGTTTACCGTTAACACCGAAATTGCTGAGAGAAAAAGCAAAACACTTGGCGGAGAAAGAAGCGGAACGCATAGAAAACAAAAATTACAGTGAAGCTATCGCCGCGCTAAGTGATGGATTGGACCAGGTATTGATTCAGTACCGGAACTCCAACATCGATCAGGCACTCGAATTAATTCGGGAAAATTTCTATCGACACTGGCAATTGTCAGAATTGGAAGCCAGTCTGTCGCTTGATTACAAACTGGTTGTTGAGCAGGCTTTTGATAGCCTGTATAAAAACATTCAACAAAGTAAACCTGCCGAGAAGGTCGAAAAGAAAGTACAATATTTGAAAGACGCATTGCAACAAACCACGGAGCATAAGATACAAGCAACCAAGAAGACAGACAGGCAGCAAAAGTATATGATTCGTTGGGTTGCAGGTTTGGTTGTTTTGCTGGTTTTAGTGCTTGTTTTTCGATGGTATCGAGGATTTTCCGACGGCAGGGAGTAATTATCATTTACATTGAGATTGTTATTAATTACATTAGAAGGCGTTAAGTTTATCGGTACTGACAAACCCTGTCGAATGTGCCGAGATACCACAGACTAATTCTAGTGTATGAAGAAAAGCTTATGAAACGTTTTTATTCGTTGTATCGTTCACTGGCCATTGTGGTTTTGGTCGTCTTTTCATCTCTTTGCTTGGCCGCCCAGGTCGACTATCAAGCGGCGGCTGATGATATCGGTCAGCGTTTGGATCAGGCACTCTCCTTGTATCAATCTGGAAATGTCGCTGATGCCAAACGCGGTGTTCAAATGGCCTACTTCAGTGTTTACGAAGGTATAGAAGGCCCAATCAGAATTAATTATTCCGCTAAATACAGTGCCGAACTGGAAGCAAAATTTGGCGAGATCCGAGCCCTGATAGCAAAAAAAGCCCCAGTAGAAACGGTTGAAAAAGAAATCGCCTGGTTAAAAAACGAGATCGATTCCTTGCCGGAAAAACTGGAGCAAGGGCATCAACTGGTGGCGCAAGACAATGATTTTAACGCCAGTACCATCGCTCCAGAGTGGCAGCGACTGGCGAACAGTCTCAATAATCTTATCAATGGTGCCGTTTGGTCGTATAAAACCAATGAGCAAGAAGAAGCCTTGGCGACCATCAATCAAGCCTTGTTTGAATACAAAAACTCTGGATTGTCGGACAGTTTAGATAAGCATGGCAAAAAAGAAGCGAATACCGATATTCTTGGCTATCTGACAGAGATGGCGCGTCAGATTGATCTTAATCCGCAAGCGGCGCCGGAGCGTCAAAAGCAGATTAAACAAGTGGCCTATCAAGGTTATCTCCTGACTCAGTTACTCAGTGAAGCGTTGCCAGGGTTGCCGGGAAAAACGGATTCATCACAAGCGGCTGGTGTTTCGTCAAGCAGCCCTGACACGGAGCCAATGCAGGCATCACAAGCCACCAGCAATACCGACAAAGAAGGCGCGTCTGGTGATTGGAAGACTGTGAATCAGCAAATACTGGGTGCAATGGATACGGCCATTGCCCGTTATAAAGCCGGTGATGCCGATGCTGCTATCGACAGTGTACAAGATACCTATTTCGATGTCTTCGAAGCAACCGGGTATGAGGGGGCGATTGGCGCCCGAGATAGTGACTTCAAGGCAAAACTGGAATCTTACTTTACGCGTATTGTCAGCTTGATGTCGGCCAATTCGCCAGTCAGAGAAGTGGTTAATGTACGCAATGCACTGCAACAGGATTTGGAGCGAGCCGCAGTTCAGTTGAGCGATGGACCTGAAACTTTTTGGGAGGTCGTCATTCAATCTTTTCTGATTCTGTTGCGAGAAGGTCTGGAGGCAATGCTGGTCGTTGCAGCCATCGCGGCCTATCTGGTTAAGAATGATCATAAAGATAAAATGTGGGTGGTTAAACAATCCGTCGGCGTTGGTTTAATTGCCAGCTTGATTACCGCCTATATTTTTAAACTTGTGTTTACCAGTTCGGGGGTAAGTCGAGAAATTCTGGAAGGCGTGACCATGTTGCTTGCCACGGTCGTCTTGTTCTATATGAGTTACTGGCTGTTGTCCAAGATCGAGGCGCGCCAGTGGCAAGCGTATCTGAGAAACAAACTGAGCAGTTCACTGACAAAAGGTTCCATTATCGGTCTCTGGCTGGCCAGTTTTCTGGCAATTTATCGAGAAGGTGCGGAAACAGTGTTGTTTTATTTTGCGCTGTCGTCAGGTGTTCCCGGAGGTGGTTTGCTGGGTATTCTGGCGGGCATCGCCCTGGGCGTGATAGTTTTGTTGGCCGTTTACTTCGTCATGCGTTATACGGTGATACAGTTACCGTTGAAGCCCTTTTTTATGTTTACCGGCGTTTTTATGTACGTGATGGCTTTTATCTTCGCCGGTAAGGGTGTTATGGAGTTGGTTGAAGGCAAGCTGGTTTCGCCGACCTTTGTTTCACAAGTGCCAGAGGTGCAATGGCTTGGAATATATCCCTATGTCGAAAGTCTTGCACCACAGGTGCTGTTAATTCTTGCGGCAATAGTCGCATGGGTTGTTGTAAAACTGCGTACCGATGTGCGTGATAAGTAGTTATGAAGGTAAGTCATTTCTTTACAAAAATGGAGTAATTTTTATGAAAAAACTTTTGTTATCTGGTTTGGTAATCAGTGCAGTGGGCACTACTGCTGTCGTTGCCGGTGAAGTGCCAATTGGTGAGGCTGTCATGATGAACAATATGGAAATTGCGGCAGTTTATTTGCAGCCAATTACCATGGAGCCACAAGGTTTGATGCGTCCAGCTTCTCAATCAGATGTTCATCTGGAAGCCGATATTCATGCGACCAAAGGCAATGTCAATGGTCTGGGTGCAGGCGAATGGGTTCCTTACCTGACAATTGACTATAAACTCACCAATACTGACACTGGCAAGACCAAGTCAGGTACTTTGATGCCAATGGTTGCCAGTGATGGCCCTCACTATGGTCAAAATATCAAGATGTTGGGTGTCGGTAATTACAAACTGACGTGGACTATCAAACCACCTGTCACTGAATTGCTGCGCCACACTGACAAAGAAACTGGAGTTGGCAAATGGTTTAAGCCATTTGATGCAAGTTATACCTTTAAATATCTAGGCGCACCCAAGCCTTAATATTAGCGTTTTTTTATCGAGTAATAATAATGCACTTGCTGATGCGGGTGCATTGTTATTTGTGTTGTCTTGTATTTCTCTGGTGCTGTTTTTCAGCGTATTTTAGTTTTTGTAGCCCAATATAATTCGTAGCCCAATATTAATAGCTTAATGATAGTAAGCATCGTATAGTTTGCGATTGTCTGTCTAGTTAGTATGATTCTTATTACTGTTTAACTGTACTTGGTGTTTAGGCATTTTATGAGCTTTTACCTTTCACAATTCATTATTTATTTCCTGTTGCCTGCATTCTTATCGGGACTGATTTTTACCCAAATAAAACCACGTTCCTATCAAACACAAATTATTGTCAGTTTACTGGGTATTTTTGCTGGTTCGGCTTTTTTCCTTTTGTTGCCCTGGCGACAAAAATGGATTCTCCTGATTTCCAGTATCGCACTTATGACCTATTCAATTGTTGCTACCTACGGTGTTTGGACACTATTCACCAGAAAGTCAGAAGAAAGTCTCGATAGATTGTATGCCAGCAAAGGCTTTTTTGTTTTTATTCATGCAATAATCCTGTTGATTTTTTTCTGTGCCAGTTATTTTTGGACAAGGACAAGTCAACTAAGCATGCTTTCGAGTACCAGTGTCATCAACACCGAAATGGTGCTCAATGCGCTGATGCCAATTCTGGGATTTATATTGGTTCTTCTGGTAAGTTTTTCATTACAGTCAGTGTTTAAATTATCTAAAGTCAGTCGTTATCTGCTGATTATAGGGTTTGCCTGTGTAGCGATGCTGCCTTTATCCGGCGAATGGATGCTGGTAATGATAAAACTCAACACGCACCTACTTGCGGTGCTTGACCTTAGCTACATTGCCAAAGTCAATTATTATATCTGGGCTTACCCTTATCTGGTCTTGTTATGTTTTTGTGGTTTGCTGGGCTATTTTTGGAAAATGCAGGTGCAACCGGCCTTTATTACCACTTGTGCTGCAACGGATGCCATTGAAAAACGACTTGCCCTTGCAACGCAGCAAACGCTTCAGGGGCGTTTTAAACGCCTACTGACACTGTCTGTTGCACTGTTTGCCATTCTGTTGTGGTGGGATCTGGTTGCGTCAAAACCAGTCGAACGAAGTCCCGCGACGGCAGTGAAATTAGGCGCTGACCGCGCTGTGCATTTGAGTTTTGAAGAGCATCAATTTGAAGACGGTGAATTACATCGGTTTTCCTGGGTGAGCAGCGATGGTAAACAGGTGCGCTTCTTTATTATCCGCAGCAATCCTGATCAGACCAAATATGGTGTCGTTTTCGATGCCTGTATGTTGTGTGGCGACGCAGGGTATGCCAAAGAAGGTAACAATGTGATTTGCCTGGCCTGTGGCGTACATATTTTCATACCCTCTATTGGACGCAAAGGCGGCTGCAATCCGATACCGATTACAGCCTGGGAACAAACCGATAAAGAATTTATTATCTCTGAAAAAGCATTGGAGGAAGGTCTTCGTTACTTCGATGACATAGTATCCATCGAAGTGACCGATCCTATCAATGGGGAAACCCTGATCAATACAGAAGCCAAGTACCAATACCAATATGGAACCAAAGCCTATTTCTTTACCACCAAGGCGTCCTATGAAACTTTCCGCAATGATCCATTGGCCTATATTGAGGAGTAATTATGTTTTGGACTATGTTGCGTCAATCTTGGCGCCACGATATGAATCGCAAACTCATGGCCGTGCTCACTGTTTTTTTGGCCACCAGCTTGATTAGCGCGCTATTGGTTATTTCTATCGGTATTGGCGATAAAATTTCACACGAGATGAAAAGCTATGGGGCGAATATCAAAATTACACCTGCAGGCCAGGTGGCACTGCCCAAGTGGCTGGATTCCAATCAGCGGCTGACAACACAAGACTTTTTAGCTGAAAAAGACTTACCCCAAATTAAAGACGTTTTCTGGCGTAACAATATTGTCGGTTTCGCCCCCTGGATACAAGGCGAAGTCAAAGCAGCGGTTGGTTCAGAACCGTTCCAAAATGTAATGGTTCAGGGTACATTTTTTGATAAGCATCTTCCGATTCGAGATGAAGAGGATTTTCATACCGGCAACAAGGTTATTTCGTCTTATTGGCAGATTGAGGGTAACTGGCCCGATGATGAGAAACCGCAGGCTCTGATTGGCAAGGGACTGGCTGAGAGGACTGGTTGGGGGGTAAATTCGCTCGTCCATATTTCAGGCAATCGATCTCTTGATGTGACAGTCACTGGAATACTTAATTCTGGTGACGCAAACGAAGACAATCTGGTTATTCCGCTTGATCTGGCACAGAAATTATTGGGATTGGAGGGCAAAGTTGCCCAGGTGAACGTGTCAGCCTTGACTGTGCCTGAGAATGAACTGTCACAGCGTGCCCATGAAGATATTGACTCTTTGGATGCCGATGAGTATGACCTGTGGTTCTGTACCGCTTACGCATCTTCTATTTCTTTCCAGCTTGCAAAAGCACTCAGTAATGTGGTCGTTAACCCCGTCTGGCAAGTTGCTGCGTCTGAAGGTTTGGTGATCAGCAAAATTCAAAGCTTGCTCTTTATGGTAACCCTGGCGGCATTGCTGGCCGCCGCAATGGGAGTCGCTTCACTGATGACCAATGCTATTTTGCAGCGTTCAAAAGAGATCGGCTTAATGAAAGCATTGGGTGCAACCGTGGCTGATGTCTATTTACTGTTTTATTCTGAATCGATTTTATGTGCTTTGTTGGGCGGGTTGCTTGGCTGTTTCGCGGGCTGGTTATTGTCTTTGGCAATGGGCTATGCATTGTTTGGTTCCTTTATTCCATTTCATTGGATAGTTACCCTCGTTGTCATTATTGTCTCTGTGCTTATCGCGCTCATTGGCACTTGGTTCCCTGCTCGGCGTATTGCCAACCTCTATCCTGTCGAGGTGCTCTATGGCAACCAATAAATCCTCCTCTTCTTTGCATCAATTGCTGATTTGGCGCTCCATCCGTCTGCGCTTTAATCGTGTTTTAATCGTGTTTTTGGCATTGATGACAGGCGCTGCGATTATTACGGCGATGGCTTCGGTTTATTTCGATATCAATATCAAAATGAGCCAGGAATTGCGGACCTTTGGGGCCAATTTATTTGTTCAGTCACAATCAGGTGAGCAGTTGACCGATCAGGATTATTTGAAAACGTTAGCGCTGGCACCCGAGGATTCGATTACCGCTTCGAGCCCCTATTTGTATGGTCTGGCACGTATTGACCTGGATAAAGTCGTGCTTATGGGCGTAGACTTTTCTCAACTGAAAACGCTG
The DNA here is from genome assembly GCA_002747055.1 of Gammaproteobacteria bacterium. Lineage (GTDB taxonomy): Bacteria > Pseudomonadota > Gammaproteobacteria > Pseudomonadales > Oleiphilaceae > LZORAL124-50-18. The sequence continues at coordinate 144,383 of PDSQ01000029.1, read as the reverse complement.
GTGCCATTCTGGCGAATCAAGGGTCGCTGGGTAACTGTGAGTTTTGACGAAAATCGCGCCATGATAGGTGCCAAACTGGCAACAAAACTCGGCATCAAAATAGGCCAGACAATTAACTTGATCGATGGTAGAAAAACGCATCCGTTGATCATTACCGGTATTATTGAGTCGGGTGAGGAAGCCGACAACTATTTGGTGGTCAATTTGTCGCTGGTTCAGAAATGGCTGCATAAGGAGAACCAAATCAATTACGCGATGTATAGCGTATTGAACAGCCAAAATCAGGTACATCAGTTTAGCGCCAACCTGCAAAAAGAAATGCCTACAAATGTTATTCGCCCGATACTCAAGGTGTCCGACTCCGAAGGCAAGGTATTGGATAAGGTAAAAATACTGATGGGGGTGGTATCGGTCGTTATTCTTATTCTGTCGACCCTTTGCGTAAATACGACACTGACGGCGATGGTATCGGAGCGACGCCGTGAGTTTGCCTTGCAAAAAGCATTGGGTGCCTCTAAAAACGCGATTATTCGCCAAATTCTGACCGAGTCAGCCGTGATTGCCGCTGTGGCGATTGTGGTAGGGCTCGTTCTGGGCTTTGGATTAGCCCAGATTTTGGGCAAGACGGTCTTTGATTCGTATATTGACTGGCGTTATCAAGTCTTGCCAATTACCCTTGTTTCGTCAATCGTGGCGGGGTTTGTCGCTGTCATTATGCCAACAATGAAAGCGACTAAATATCAACCCGCAGGTATATTGAAAGGAGAATAAAGTGTCTGATGTTGTCATTGAAACACAAAACCTTTGTAAGCATTTTGGCAGTGTCGCGGCGTTAGACAATATCAGTATCAAGGTTCATTCTGGTGAGTTTATTGCCATTATGGGTGCTTCGGGTTCGGGTAAAACCACGTTAATGAATATTCTTACGCTGCTGGATACAGCGACTTCTGGAAATGTCATTCTGGATGGGGTGGACACCGTCGAACTCGATGAAGAAGCCCGTCGTATTTTCCGCTCCCGAAAAATTGGTTTGGTTTTTCAGCAGTTTCACCTTATCCCTTATCTAACCGCTTTGGAAAACGTGATGCTGGCACAGTATTATCACAGCGTTACCGATATTGAAGCGGCAAAAAGTGTAATGGATGAAGTTGGCCTGGGTTCACGTATCGATCACTTGCCCAATCAGTTATCAGGTGGTGAGCAGCAACGTGTCTGCATTGCCCGTGCCCTGGTCAACCAACCCCCGATTATTTTTGCCGATGAGCCCACGGGTAATTTGGATGCGGAGAATGAAACCGTTGTGCTTAAGCTACTGGAAGAATTGCACACTCAGGGGCGCACTGTTGTTATGGTTACCCATAACCCTGACCTTGGTATGCGCAGTGATCGTATTATTCGTCTGCAGCACGGTAAGTATGCAGGTGAAGAAGTGATCAACAAGTCACCTCAAGACGGATGACAAAACATGAAGTGTCTATGTAACTATTTACTACTGGTTGTATTGGTTTTTACTGTCAATGGCTGTAAAGAACAAAAAATGGAGGTAGGAAAACCTGCTCCGGATATCGCGGCTAAAGATGCCCAAGGTAATATCGTTCATTTGGATGACTACCAGGGCAAGCCTGTTTTGCTTGAGTTTTTGTCAAAGACCTGTGGCGCCTGTTTGATCTCTATTCCCAAGTTCAACAGACTCCAAGCTCAAAACGAAGATCGTTTGGTTGTTCTTACCGTCGCAACCGACCTGCAGGAATCTGAGCTTGCCGATTTTGCCAAAACCAATAAGATAAATTATTTGCTGGTCGCCGACCAACTGGGAATCACAAAAGAACGCTATCAGATCATGGGTTATCCGACCCTGATGTATTTGAATCGGGAACATATATTGGAGTCGATAGAGCAGGGCGTAACCACCAATCCAAATTGGGCAAAAAAAGTTACTCGCTGGGTAGATGATCAGTATCTATAGTATTTGTTTTGTCTTATCATGTATTCAGTCTTTCCATATAGTGAAAATACCGAGAGATTTCTGATGAAAATTAGTATTTCTTTTATCGTATTTGGATTCAGCCTATTGAACGGTTGCTTCGTTTACGCAGGTGATCACGTGAAGGCGGCGGAAGCCGTTTATCAAACTGTTCAGTCTGCGCAAAATGTACCTTCTATCGAGTTTGAAAAGGCACAAATATTTCAAGTTCATAGAGAAAAGAAAGCGACGAGCAGTAAGATGACCATCCATAATAACGGGGATAAAGACCTCGTTATTACCAGTTTTGAATGCGAAGGCTTCGCCCGCACCGAACTCCATAATTCACGCTTTATCAACGGTGAGCGCGTAATGTATGAAATTAAGGTGATTACTGTGCCAGCCCATGGCAAAACAGTGATTTCGCCAAATAGAACACATTTTATGATGTTTGATCCGTTGCGTGACTTTGAGATTGGGGAATATCTAAAAATGAAGTTAGAAAGCAATTTAGGAACCATTCTCGTGATTGCCGAAATTGTGCCGCGCCGTTTAAAATAGACATCCTGATGAATCGACGATTTTTTGCATGAAGAAAAAAATATATATTGTCATTGGTGTTGTTATCTTGGTTGGTGTTGTCGCCGAAGCTTGGCATTGGTTAAATCAAGTTCCTGAAGTGCGATTGGCGTTAGTCGACGAAGACAAAAAACCGATACCGGTGACGAATGATTGGCGGATGGCGTTGTTGGACTGCGTTAATATCCAGGTCGAAGAGGGTATCAAACAAAGTGTCAATAGTCGTTTTGATCGGTTTGACCTGAATCGCAGCACGGGCGAGGTGGTTCCTGTGCCGAAGGTGACTCAGCGTTTCAACTGGCCGCTAGACCTGACCAAGGAGCCCTATAACGCCCCGTCAAGTGCTCGATATGTGCATATTAAGCACCTGCCCGACACATTGACATTTTGGCAGCTCAAAGGTGCTGATATCGTTATTATTCCAGTTGTCGCTCAAGGTAAATACGGTTTGGCAGGTGGTTTTTTGGCAATAGACTTACCTGAAAAAACAATCGCAGGCGTACGTTTTTATCATTCAGAAGATTCTCCAGGGTTGGGGCAAAATGTCCTGTTGCCTGAGTTTGGTGAGCGTTTTATCGGTAAGCGTTTGTTTGATGACAATGGCGAATATGCACTGAAAATTATCCGGCCGACGGAAACTGATAAAAACAGTTTTGAAGTGGATGGTATTTCAGGCGCGACGATCATGAGCAATGGCATACAGGAGGCATTTAAATTTTGGGTTAGCAAAGACGCCTATGCATCAGTGCTTAAACTTCCGAGCCGTTAACGGTACATAGATGTTTCCCGGAGTGTTGCAGCGAATGCCGAAAGATGATAATCCTCCGGGCAAAGATTACGAGAGTGAATAAACTGCCCGTAGCCAATCCTCGAAAAAAGTATCCGGTCCCCGAAAAGACTAGCATCAGGTTTTTAGCAAGAAAAACAGCCCCATTCCCAGCCAGGTCATAATCAGCAAAACCCAGGGTAACCAGCGACTATTTGCCGTTTTGGGTGAAGATGAGTGATCTGTTGGTTCCGTTTGCTCAGCAGTTTGCGAAGAAATTTTTTTTCGTTGTTTGTCGAGCGCCCTGGCTTTGGCTTTGTTTTGCTTCTTGTATAGCTCTATACCTTTCTGAATTCCCTGAGAAATCAGTTTGGTTTGTTGCTTGGTTTGGCCTGGGCGCTGCGTCGCTTTGGCAATTCGTAACGCTTCTTCTTGTGTTTCTGGGGAAACTGCCGTATTTTTTTTGTATTTCGCCATGGTTACTTGTTGGGTTATCGTTGTGTTATTTTTGATTTTTTCTATCCTTAGTTCGAATGAATGCCTGGAGGATAAATCAATTATAGCTGTTTGATCCTGAATTTTAGTCAAGTCATTCGAAATTCCGGTCTTCACAACTGATCCGGAACGAATCGTCCAGATTTACAGGAAGTATCAAAGTACGGAATTGGCGATTGAGTGTATCGGAGCACAAAACTCGGGAGTCAGCTAGATACCGATCAGCGTATTCAGCGTTAAAAACCGGTTTTCCGGCGTCGATAAAAGGTTGTAGCAGGTCGCACTCATTATATTGGTGACACTGTTCGTTAACGGCAAAATCGAAATGGTCAACTAAATCTATAACCTGTCCGAGATCATTTTTAAGACCTATAGCCAGACCACGTTTATGGGCCGACTTTGCCAGGAACCGGTTGTAGTCAAGTTGTTCTTGCGCTGTCAATGCAAACCCTGAATTACCTTTATAGGCTGTGACATTGTCAGGTTCCACACCATCACAGCCTTTTTGTCGAGCCAGGTCGAGTCTGGCTAACATTATTTCTCGTACGCTACCGGAGGTGATGTTCAACCACCTTTCATCGGGCCAACCATCGAGGGTTTTGCCTATGTCTTGTTTGTCGAACCGGGTGGCATCGCCGCGCCATCCTTCCCACGAACCAGCCGAAAAATAACAGATTACCCGGATACCGGCGTTTTGCAATGAAGCAATGGTTTCTATTCTGGTATCAAACAAGTCAATATCGTACATATCTACCTGGTAGGCGATGTTAATATCACCGGAAAGCTGCCATTGCCAGGTGGTGTTTATTTCAGGTTGATACCAGTTTCGATCAGTGCTGGTCAAACCTTCCGGGTCAGCCGGTCTGCCATAGTTGGCAATAAAGGCGTTCTGCACAGCGTTGCGCGTTGTTTCTTCAGAAGCAAATGTGTTGCTCGTATACAAGCTGAAGAAAATACTGAAAAACAGTAGGAACCTGGATAGATTAAGGCAGAGTATCTTACGGTGGTAAAACAAAGTCACAATAAATGGCTCCTGTCGCCGAATATGCAAAACCATCTCGATGGTTAACAAGGTACGGTCAGAGGTGTCAGTGGAACTTATAGCAATATACGCTAAATCCTGCGTGGGTTTACTGTTTGTCATCCGTATTTAGCCTCTCTCTGCAAACAGAAATGTGAACCCTTAAAAAATGAGGCTAAAGTCATTAATAATTGACAGTAAGAATGGCTCTCATTAATATGTGCCGAACTCGTCATTATTTGTTGTCGATAAGTTAAAAATTGTTTTCTATAGATTAAATTTAGAGGTTCCTAGATGAAAAAAACAGTTGCTTTGTTTTCTGCACTATTACTCGTTTCATTATCCATACCAGGACAAGCCGGATTAGTGACGTCTGGCGATATTTCTCTTACGAATACGCAAGTCTCCTCAACTGAAGGAAGGGTTGAGTTTGGGTATTTTAATTTCAGTGTGTCTGATTCTGATTGTAAAGGGTGGTTGGGGCAGGCAAACCTGCCTTGTAAATATGATTTCCTTTGGTCAGCTACTGGCGTAGACTTCGATATAGATATGTATTTGGTGAATGATAACAATGATAATAACCAAGTGGATGTCGGAGACAGCCTGATAGGTGGTAGATTTGGTCTGGGAGGGTTCTTGAATCCTTCAGCTACACTGGATGATGGAAATTATATCGCTGTATTCACATCGGGTGCTGTTGGCGGTAGTAGTTGGTTACAAACTGGAATTGATGATCTTTTTTCGGGTTACGGTACTACTGAACTAAGCTGCCCGCCTTTCTCTTGGGGTTGCACCGTTACTCCACTAGGCACAGCCGTTGGCAATCTGGAGATAGAATATAGTCAGTTTTCGACTGGTACAGCAACGGTCAAGGCAGATTCCGCTGATGTTCCAGAGCCGGCTTTAATCGCATTGTTGAGTATGGGGCTTTTAGGCTTGGTACATGGCAGACGCAGAAAATCTTGATGCGTGAATTTTAATCGGCAAGGCGATTTTTGGGTGTCGACTTACTTGCAACATATCGCTTAATAGTTGGTGATCGCCTTTGCCCATTAGGGTTTCAACATCGTGTACCGCCATAAAATTACCAATAGCTTAGGTATAGGAAGCATTGAAACCCTTTTCAACCAAAAAGTGACCTAACGGCAAGTAAAACTTGCTTCTTTTTTATCCCCAAAAGCCTTTTGCCGGGAAAAATGACAGTTTTTGGTGGTTGATTTCAACATCAATACAGAAAACTCATCAATCTGTGCGTTCCGGTCATGGGAGCACGACGCTCAATGGGCGATGGCTGGATCTTTTTGAGCTAGTATAGCAATCAGCTCGGTAGCAGTGACTGCGTTATTGGCAAGCCCTTCTCCGTTTAGATAGACACGAGAAATCCCCTGAACAATGGTCGCGTCGAATAACCCAGAGTATCGGCTTGTTTATGCCGTTACCAATGATAAAATCAATTTAGTTCAAACGAACTATCAATATGGTAATGGTTAGAACTAAAGTCTTGTTGGCCAGGTGTTCAAGTGGTTATTCATGTTCAGGAGTCAAGTATGGTTGAATTGCATCCAGCGTTGCGAGATAACGTAAGAATGTTGGGTTCTTTACTGGGAGAGAGCATAGAAAACCACTTGGGAAGTGGGTTTTTAGAAAAAATTGAAGCGATACGTAAAGCATCGAAGGCAGGCCGCACTGAATCCGGTACTAGCGAAGAGTTGCTTCGGCTGCTTGGGTCTCTCTCCGAGGAGGAATTATTGCCAGTGACCCGGGCATTTAACCAGTTCCTGAATATGGCCAATCTTGCCGAGCAGTATCATGGTGTCCGGCGGGTAAAGGATGACGTACAAAAAGACGGCGTGATTGAAGAGCTGGAGAGTTTTTTTACCCGGCTTAAACAGGCCGGCATAACCAGGGGCGCACTGGATAAATTGTTGGCAAACCTGTGTATCGAGTTTGTGCTCACTGCACACCCGACCGAAGTTACCCGACGTACACTGATTATGAAATACGATCAAATGGCGTGGTGCCTGGATGAGCTGGATCATGATGATCTGAATGATCATGAAAAGGAGCGGATAGTTGACCGGCTGCGGCAATTGGTTGCCCAGGCTTGGCATACAGACGAGATTAGAAAGGATCGGCCAACCCCGCAGGATGAAGCCAAGTGGGGTTTTGCAGTGATTGAAAACAGTCTTTGGCAAGCCTTGCCGGAGTTTTTGAGGCGTCTGGACAGTGCCTTGCAATCCGTATTTGGTATTGAGTTACCGTTGACCGCCCATCCTATCGTCATTTCATCCTGGATGGGAGGGGACAGGGATGGTAACCCCAATGTGACATCACAAGTGACGCACCAGGTATTTCTGCTCAGTCGCTGGATGGCCGCGGATTTGTATATCAGGGATATCGACCGCTTGCGGGCTGAACTGTCAATGTCTCAGGCAAGCCAGGCATTGTGTCAGATGGCCGGCTACTCCGATGAACCCTATCGGGCCGTACTCGCTGATTTACGTCGTCGGTTAAATGTGACGCGAACCTGGTGTGAGCAATCTATGCGTACAGCGACCAGCCTGCCTCAGGATGCGCTGCTCGACAACCAGGAGTTCATGTCTGCGTTGATGTTGTGTTACGACTCACTCTGCGAAACAAACATGAAAGTGATTGCACAGGGTGAATTGTTGAATGTAATACGGCGTGTCGGGTGTTTTGGTCTTGAACTGGTTAAACTGGATATCCGTCAGGAGTCAGGCAGGCATCGTCAAGTTCTCGATGAAGTGACGGAGTATCTCGGTCTGGGGTCGTTCGAAGCCTGGAGCGAAGCGGATAAACAGGACTTTTTGTTGCGAGAACTTGCCAGTAAACGCCCCCTGGTGCCACGAGACTGGCCTGTCAGTGCGGAGTCGAAAGAAGTGTTGGATACCTGTGCCGTTGTCGCTTCGCAACCCAGTGAGGCGCTTGGCTCCTATGTGATATCGATGGCAAGTTACCCTTCCGATGTACTTTCTGTCATTTTATTGTTACAGGAAAGTGGTGTCAGCCATCCGATGCGAGTCGTTCCCCTGTTTGAAACGTTGTCTGATCTGGAGGGTGCGGCGGATTGTATTCATCGCTTACTGTCGGTGCCCTGGTACAAGGACTATACTCGTGGCGACCAGGAAGTCATGATCGGTTACTCTGATTCCGCCAAGGATGCAGGTCAGATGATGGCATCCTGGGGTCAGTATCAGGCTCAGGAGCGCCTAGTGAAAGTGGCAAAAGAACATGGTATCAGGTTGACGCTGTTTCATGGTCGGGGTGGTACCGTTGGGCGAGGTGGTGGTCCGGCCAATAAGGCGATATTGTCGCAGCCGCCAGGTTCAGTCAACGGTACCTTTCGTATTACCGAGCAAGGTGAAATGATTCGGTTCAAGTTTGGCCTGCCAAATATTGCAATACAAAGCATGACACTGTACACCTCCGCGGTGATTGAGGCGTCATTGTTACCACCGCCAACACCGGCTCCCGAGTGGCGTGAAATGATGGATCGATTGACTCAGACTTCGCTTGACTCCTATCGGAATACAGTCAGAGAGAATCCGGATTTTGTGCGCTACTTTCGAATGGCGACGCCTGAACAAGAGTTGGCTAAACTGGCTCTCGGAAGTCGACCGGCAAAAAGAAAGGCCAGTGGCGGTATAGAGAGTTTGCGTGCCATCCCCTGGATTTTTGCATGGACCCAGATGAGAATGATGCTACCTGCCTGGTTGGGTGCTGATAAGGCATTGACTCTGGAATGTAGCGGGGAAGGGGAGACAACCCTGCAAACTATGATTGCCGATTGGCCATTCTTTGCCACTCATATGGATATGCTTGAAATGGTGCTTTCCAAAGCGGATCCATATATTGCCGAATATTATGAGACAAAGTTGGTGCCAAATGAGCTACACTTGTTAGGAGATCAGTTAAGAATGCGGTTGCACAGCGCTCAACAAGCGGTCAACAGAATAAAAAAACAATCACAATTGTTGGAAAAAACGCCGGTATTCCATCAATCGATGAGTGTGAGAAATCCGTACACCGACCCGCTTCATTTTTTGCAGGCGGAGTTGTTATATCGGGACAGGAATCATCCTGAAGAGAATTCCGAACTTGTCGAACAGGCATTGAAGGTGACGATGGCGGGGATTGCGGCAGGGATGAGGAATACCGGTTAGTGAGCGTTAGATTCCGACAACTGATGTAACAAATTTTATTACGTTGCTGTAGATAGTTGCTAAAGTTAAAAGTAACAGGATTATGATCCTGGTGTTACCGAAGTCTTACCATGGCAATGTTAGTATCCTGTCTAATCGGAGCAGGCGGAATGGCTATCGCAAGCAAGTTTCAACGGTTTTTGATTCAGCATGGTGTTGATTTTCAGGAATTTCCCCATGTGCCGGTTAATTTGGCTGACGAAATTTTTGAATACATTGATTTTCCTCGAAGGAATCTGGTTGTCGCAACGTACTTAATCGATGCCAAAGGCCCTGTTTTTGCCATTCACAGCATACAGAGTCAAGTTGATCTGGAAGTGCTTGGTGAAAAAATGAACCGGAAGTTTCAGCGGCTGTCCGATGTGCAGGTTCGCCAAGTCATGTCTGATTGTGATGCCAATAGTTGCCCGCCATTTGGTAATGCTTATGGTTTCCCTATTGTCGTAGATCGAGACGTTTCAGAAATGTCGGATGTTTTTTTCCGGGCTGGCAAAAAAGACAGCATTGTTTACGTTGATGCTGTCAATCTGAAAAAGCTTATTCAGGGGGCGGCAGTATATCAGTTTGCCACTCCGCTCGACGACGATGGTATGCCTGAATCACAAAAGGCAGCACCCTCGGTCGCGCATGTCAAAGGTGCAACACTTGAGCAAATTGCCGCTCGGTTGCAGAGTGTCCATAGTTTACCCCCCATGCCGGCGATCGCTCTACGCATACTGCATATGGTGAACAATCCCCTAAGTCAGGTTGCGGATTTGGCCTTGATCATAGAGCAGGATCCACCACTGGCTGCTCAGATTATGCGTTACGCCCGTTCAGCCTTATTCAATTTTCCTGGAGAAATCAATTCGGTGCAAGATGCAGTCAACATCGTGCTTGGCTATGATCGGGTGGCAAATATTGCAATGGGAGTGGCTTCGTTAAAAGCATTCAGTATTCCCAACGCCGGCCCATGGGGGCTAAGTGCGGTGTGGCGGCACTCGCTTTATAGCTCTTATTTGTGTCAACAATTGGCGTCGCAAATGCCAGGCGACGCAGAAGTCAAGCCTGGTATGGCGTATCTGTGCGGCCTTTTGCATAATATCGGCGTTTTGCTGATCGGCCATGTATTCAGACCGGAGTACGATGAGCTGAATCAGCTGATAAAAGCACACCCGGACGCCCCGGTCAGTTTGCTTGAGAGACAAGTATTTGGTTCTGGTTGGGATGATGATGTGCTGATGCTGGGGCACGGCACTATTGGAGCGGTGTTGCTCAAGTTCTGGAATCTGCCTGATGTGGTTATAAAATCGGCGGCTATGCACCAGAACCAGTCCTATAACGGTGATCATGACAAATATGTCAAATTGATTCGGGTTACCGATGCGGTGCTGCATGAAACAGGGATTGGCGAATATGAGGGGCCTGCTGATATAGATCGATTGTTTGAAGATCTTGGGTTTCGGCCTGATAGAGCTCGTGACATTGTCAGTGAAGCATTGGAATTCAGGGACGAACTGGATCATTTATCTTCGGGTATGGTGGCATAAAGACACCTGCATGCCGAATTACAAAAGCATTCTGGCTAGTCTGTGCCGGGCAAACAGTCAACAAAGAATAGACTGGTATCAAATACCTTACCCTCTTCCGATTAAGTGGGTTACTTCGTATAATGCTTATCCACTGCTCAGTATCTGATGGTTTTATTTTAATAAAATATAACAATACGGGAGGCCCTGCGGTGAGGCGATTTTTTCACTTAAGGGTTGGTTACAATTGAACTAAACAGACTTAGATTTACACTTACTACAGAATGGGAGCATTCATATGAGAGCGATCCTGTTAGGCGCACCTGGTGCAGGCAAGGGTACTCAGGCCCAGTTCATCACTGATAAGTATTCAATTCCACAAATTTCTACCGGTGATATGCTGCGTGCAGCAGTCAAAGCCGGTACTCCGCTTGGCTTGAAAGTGAAAGAGATTATGACCTCTGGCGGATTGGTTTCCGATGAGATAATTATCGCTTTAATCAAAGATCGCATTAACGAAGCAGATTGTGTGAACGGTTTCTTACTGGATGGTTTTCCTCGAACCATCCCCCAGGCAGAAGCGTTGAAAACGGAAGGTGTCGTCATCGACTATGTGATTGAAATTGATGTAGAAGATGAGGAAATAATCAGTCGCCTGAGTGGTCGTCGTGTACACGAAGCCAGTGGACGCATATATCATGTTACCTTTAGTCCACCAAAGGTACCGGGTAAAGATGACGAAACTGGTGAAGACCTGATTCAACGCGCTGATGATCAAGAGGAAACTGTCCGTAAGCGGCTAGAATTGTATCATTCCCAAACAGCGCCTTTGATCGAGTATTACCAGAATTGGCTGAAAACAGAGGCAGATGCAGCACCCGGTTATGTTGCGGTCAAAGGGATAGGTAGCGTTGAAGAAATCAGAGACGAGATATTCGCTCAACTCAGCTAACAGCCAAGGCTGACACTGCTTTGTGTTCAGTGTTTGTTTTCAAGTATGTTGAAAGGGGCTCGCGTCCCTTTCTTTTTATCCGGGTTTTCTATTCAAGAATATAACTGTTATGCGGACTTTATTGGCTTTGGATACATCATCGGATGGTTGCTCAGTTGCCGTCAATGTGGATGGTGTGGTGACAGCTTTATTTGAATTGGCTCCGAGGCAGCATACTCGCAAGCTGCTGCCAATGGTACAGCGACTGATGGCCCAGTTAGAACTGTCTCTCTCGGATATCGATGCGATTGCGTTTGGTTGTGGCCCAGGGTCTTTTGCTGGATTGAGAATTGCCGCTGGCGTTGCCCAGGGTTTGGCCTATGGTAGTGATCTACCGGTGATAGAGGTGTCTACGCTGGATGCGCTGGCTTTACAAAGTGTCGAAAAAGTAAACAATAGCTTGACTCCGAATCCGGTTGAGTGGTTTGCCGCTGTCGCGATTGATGCGAGAATGTCTGAAATCTATTGGTCTTTGTATCATGTCTGTGTAACGGGTTGCCCTGCTGGCAGGCTGGATCAGGTCGGGCTGACAAGGTTGACGAAACCGACTGTTATTTCTCCCGAATGTGTAGCGATTGACGACAAGTCTTTTTTTAGTCGACAGGCCGCCGGCAATATCGATCGAACCTGTCCATGGGTTGCGATTGGTGATGGCTGGAACAAGTATCAGGTGATTTTGGAGGAAAGGTTGCGTCGGCCCGTGGATGTCAGTTTTGCTGATAGTGTGCCGCGTGCCGAGGAAATTGCGCACCTGGCTTACGGTCAACGGGGTCAAAACAATGGTAAGGCTCCGGAGTTGGCAGCACCTGTTTATTTGCGTGACGAGATCACCTGGCAAAAGTTGCCGGGTCGATAGTAGGTTCTGACAGGCGTTTTGTCGGTATTTAAGTTAGTGTATAAACTGGTATATATATCATGGATTTGATGCAACTCATCGTGTTGGCCCTGATTCAGGGCCTTACCGAGTTTTTACCTGTTTCGAGTTCTGCTCACTTGATCTTGCCCGCTCAAGTGCTTGGTTGGGAAGATCAAGGGTTGGCATTTGATGTCGCCGTTCATGTCGGCACCTTGCTTGCTGTTATGCTATATTTTCGGCGTGATATTCTGGAACTTTTAATGTCCTGGTGGATGAGCCTGATTCCCGGAAGAACCCCTGGTCGGGAACATGGTGCATCAGAAGCGCGTCTGGCGTGGTTTATTATTATCGCCACCATTCCGGCCGGACTGGCGGGTTTGATGTTAGGCGACGTGATTGAAGCGCATTTGCGATCTACCCTGGTGATTGCTGTTGCGACAGTTTTTTTCGGTATATTGTTGGGACTGGCAGATAAGCGGCATAACGAAACCAAAGGAATCTGGCAGGTCACATTGATAGAAACCCTGGTCGTGGGACTGGCTCAGGCACTGGCGCTGATACCGGGCACCTCTCGTAGTGGTATTACCATGACAGCAGCATTGGCTTTGGGCTGGAGCAGGGATGCCGCCGCCAGGTTTTCCTTTTTGTTGTCGATTCCTCTTATTCTGGCCGCTGGTGGGTTAAAAACAAAAGAGTTGCTGGCCGCAGGCGGTATAACTCAATGGGTTGACATCGCTATTGGTGCCGTCATATCGTTTGTGAGTGCTTATTGCTGCATCCACCTGTTTTTAAAATTTTTACAAAAAGTCGGTTTTATGCCATTTGTGTACTATCGTATTGGATTGGGCGCCGTGTTGTTCGGATTTTTGATTATTGAAGGTGGTTTGCTATCTTGAAATATTTTTCGAACACAATGTGCAGTATTGTTTATCGAATCATCAGGTTCTATACTGTAGCGCAAGTGATTAGAGAAAGGTTGACTGATTATGCCGATTGATATTAATGGCGTCGCATTCAGCTATGTTCAGTCCCCTGGAAGCAAAGGCGCAACGCCCGGCAACCGGGGTGGTGATTTGCTGCGAAGTCGTCGGGATCAGGACGAGCAACGGGCGGCCGAACAGCAGAGTCAACCAAACCGGCAGTTACCTCAGCGGATCGACTATGACGCGATCCAACGAAAAGTTGCAGCCAAGTCAGAAGTCAAAGATGTCAATTTCCAGCGCCAGCAAAGGATCGAGGAACTGCCCGGTCGCCATCAAAAAGCCCTTGCGATGTACAGCGAAACCGCCAACTTGTCTTCTTCGAGGGCAAGCGGTGGTGAGCTGGTTGGTGTCGATGTTTTTGTCTAATTGAGATGCAAGTGGCTTTGTATTCAAGTACTTTGGTTCAGTAAGTACTGTCATCTATGCAGGTGCCGTTACCCATTTCAATCGTTTGCCTGAACGGCGGGGATTTACATCGAGCCCGGACGTTTTCCAAACAGCACAGTTTTCCATTGCTCGATCACATTGAAACTACGCTGACGGCCAATATTAAATCTAGTTGTGCGACCCCCTATGGTCTTTGCTATTCCGCACAAGGTGTTGCGCTTTTCTCCTCTCAAAACAAGTCTCTTGGCCATGCGATTACATGCGATTTTTCAGGCGGTAAGAATAATCATCGCCGCAAGTTTAGTGGTGGTAAAAAGCAGCTGCTCGCAAAGGCGGTGGGTGTGTCTTCGCGTTCCGAATTGCATGTTCTGGATGCAACCGCAGGACTTGGCAGGGATGCGTTTGTTCTTGCGTCACTTGGTTGTACCGTTACTTTATTGGAGCGATCCGTTATTGTTCACGAACTCCTTCGGTCCGGCCTGGATCGGGCGCGTTTGGCGGGTGAGTCTGATTTGTTGTCCGTACTCGATCGCATGAATCTCGTTCATACCGATGCAAAACGATGGCTCGCACAGCAGCCGGCAGACTGCGTTGACGTGGTGTATCTGGACCCGATGTTTCCGCAACGTGAAAAGACGGCACTGGTAAAAAAAGAAATGCGGTATTTTCATGAAATAGTCGGTAGTGATGACGATGCCGGTGAGTTGTTACACCAGGCGAGGGAAAAAGCGGCTTATCGCGTCGTTGTCAAACGGGCAGCAAAGTCACCTTATCTGGCTGACATAAAACCCACTTACGAAATTGACGGGAAAAGCAGCCGCTACGATATCTATGTCAATCTTTCTATGAGCAAAACTCGTTTTGACAGGTTTTAACGGCTCTGACGGACATGGCTATTGTGTCAAATTGTTTATCAGGGGTGGTGACCGGGTAGCTGCGATAACCGCCAACTTTTTTGCAGGTGATTGTCCTACGTAGAATTGCGGTTTGAGGTTGGTTTGTGAGGGCGAAACCGCAACTTTCTGCGCAAATGCCCTCAGCAGTGGTTATCATCCAGTTCAATCAGTCGTTTGCTCTTGTCTTGTGGCGCTTCAACGTAGGGTTGAAGCTGCGTATCACCCTGAGAAGTGCCACGAACAACGACTCCGCCTATTTCTTGGTACTCGTTCCTGAAGATGGCATATGCATTACCGCGCCTTTTAACAGAAATGCCTGGTGGTAGCTGTAATTTATTCATTTAAAGCTTCCCCGCTGCGGTTAGCGCGGCATGTATCGTTTTGAATGGTAAAAGCAAAGATAATTGAGCATCCAATAATGGAACAGCACCATAGCTGGCGTACCACTCGGCGACATGTTCATTCTTGGCATCAATCAGCAATGCAACCCCTCCAGCCTGAGCCGCGACCAACAAGCAACGCCGCCCTGCTGCAAGCAATAATTGGCCACCCAGCCCGTTTCCCTGAACAGAGCGGTCTACCGCCAGACGGCCAAGCCGAAATACCGGCACATCATGTCGAGCCAAGCCGCGTTTAATCACCTCCGGTGCGCGTTCATAGGCAATGGAGGTGGGACTCAGGCTGTAATAACCCAATACCTTTTCATTGTGCCAGCTAATAGCAAGGTAGGTTTTTGCCCCTCCTTTTTCATGGTTCTGTCGGGCGTGTCGATATAAAAATTGATTCAATGCCTGATTACCACAATCGAAATCACCGCGATCATGATGTTTGCCAATGGGTTCTTCGTGCCAGTTCAGTTGTGTCATGATCGTTTCGGCATGGCAAATGCCGCGGCCATTAATTTATCATTGGGGACTGGCGGGTTATCTAACAGTTCCAGAACATGCAAACTGTCTCTTTCTGTCAGCGCCAGTCGCTCATTTTCATCGATAATCTTCCGTGCAACTAACATCACATTGCGGAGCACAAATTCGGTCAGGTTGGTGTGCTGTAAAGCAGCGGCACGCATTAATAACGACTTTTCGTCTGAAGCAATACGTAACGACATACGGTCGTTAGTTTCTACAGGGACTTGAGGCATGGTTAGACCCTCCTATTAGTACACATTAAAATTGTACACTAAAGTATGCTCGCCAGCAATGCGTACATAATGAAAGTGTACATTGTTTATGTCAAAAACGAACGTTTTTGGTACGGCTATGAACCTTATCGATTTTTCTGTGAAATTGGCTGTTTTTATGTTTCAATACCCATCTCAAAAACAAAGTGTCAATACTCATTTCTTAGAACGGATTATGGCACATTTTCAGGAGCGATTTCGTGCTAGTTGGCTATGCCCGCGTCTCAACCCCATCTCAAAGCTTGGATCTGCAAATCAAGGCGCTCAAAGAAGCCGGTTGCGACAAAATCTTCACGGATATCGCCAGTGGCGCCAAGGCAGCACGGTCCGGTCTCAAAGATGCCGAAATGGTTCTGCGGGAAGGGGATGCTATGGTGGTCTGGAAGCTGGATCGCCTGGGTCGATCCATCCAGCACCTGATTGAGTCCATTAACGCCCTCAAAGAAAAAGGTATTGGCTTTCGCAGCCTCCAGGAGGCCATCGACACGCAAGCCAGCGGTGGCAAACTGGTGTTTCATATTTTCAGCGCCTTGGCTGAATTTGAGCGGGATCTGATCCGGGAACGCACGAATGCCGGGTTGGAAGCGGCACGCGCTCGTGGCAAAAAAGGCGGTCGCCCTAAGTCATTAGGCCAACCAAAGAACGTCACACTACTTAAGCAGATGCACGCCGATCCAAACTACTCGATAAGCGATATTTGCAAGACGCTGGATATTTCCCGCTCCACCTTTTACCGCTATTTAAAATCCGACAATTAAGGTGGCTGTCAATGAAGCGAATTTGGGATGTCGATGAACTCGCAGAGCACTGGAGTTTAAAGTTTGAGGAAACCTAGTTGCTCAAGACCAAACCAGCGCGGAATCATCTGGCGTTTGTGGCGCAACTCAAATACTACCAGAACACAGGTCGCTTTCCTCTCGCAACCAACGATATTCCCGACATACCGCTGCATTACCTGGCTGACCAGTTGGAAATCCCGGTGGATCATATCCACGAGTACGACTGACTGGGACGCACCGGTACGCGGCACCGCACCGTAAGGAAATTCTCAAATTTCTCGGTATCCGGCGTGTATCAGCGGCTGATAAGAGCGACTTTTCAGACTGGCTCATCGACAGTCAATATCCGCATGGCGCAGATATTGAGGATGCCACTGAATCGGCCTTTGAGTGGTTCCAAAAACATCAGATGGAATGTCCGGCAGGCAAAGAACTGGAACGCCTGGTGCGTTCGGCTTACCAGCAGTTTGAACTCAACCTGTATGAACATTTCGCCAGTTGTTTATCGTCCGCAAGCAAGGGACTAATGGATCAATCCCTGGATGGCGTTGAAAGCGTGGTGAACTTCGGTGATATTAAAGCCGATCCAGGGCGCGTGGGGTTGGACAGCGTATTGAAGGAAATCGATAAGCTTTCCTTTATTCGCTCTCTGCACCTGCCCACTGAAACCTTCGCCGCTTTCAACGCGAAAGCGCTTGCGCTGCAAGGAAATCTGGGTGGTAGATGCCGATCGTTACCGAAACCCCGATGACGATTTGCCACTGGACTTTGATATCAACCGCGAAAACTATTATCAGGATCTCGGCCAGACGACCGACGCAACCGCTTTTTCCTGTGCGTCGGATTCCAAGAAGTTTGGCTCCTGGGATCAAAACCTGATGACCGAATGGCATATTCGATACGGTGGCCGTGGCGTCATGATTTACTGGCATGTGGAAAAGAAATCGACCTGCATATACTCACAGCTCAAGCGCTGCTCCTCTTCGGAAGTGGCCGCCATGATCGAGGGTGTTTTACGTCACTGCACGGACCTGGAAATTGACCGTTAATACGTTGATAGTTACGGCCAAAGTGAGGTCGCTTTTGCCTTTTCGCACTTGCTGGGGTTCGATTTATTGCCGCGCCTCAAGGCCATTGCCAGCCAGAAACTCTATCGTCCAGGTGACGACAAACCCGGTGAAGTCGCAACCAACCGCCTGGAGGATCAGGAGTTATCAGTTTTGGCACTGCATTTATTGCAGATTTCTCTGGTCTATGTGAACACCTTGATGATCCAGCAGGTGCTGAACGAGCCAACTTGGTTGTCACGGATGAAACTGGAGGATTTCAGGGCACTGACGCCGCTGATATACGCCCATGTGAATCCTTATGGAATATTTGAGCTGGATATGAATACGAGATTGCCCATTGAAGTGGCCGCTTAAAAAGTTAGCGGTTATCGCAGCTACCCGGTCACTACCCCTATCAGGTTAAACAGCTCATTCGTTCAAATTGGTCACTTGCAAAATTCCCTGTCTCAGTTCGGAGCTAAGCATGATTGGGGCATCGTCTGCGATTTTGTTCAGCTCGTCTTTAAAGTACAACAATCCTTCTTGGTCGACTTTGACTATCTTTTTGTTTTTCAAGGTGGCAATAAAGTTTCTGAATAAACTTTTGTCGAAAAATTCAGGTGCGTTAAGGCCGTAGAGAATAGACATTCTTTGCGCCATTTGTGTACTTTGAACCTCCAGCTCATTCGCTGTAATGCTGCCATTGCCGCGTTTCCGGAGTACCGCGATAGCGATAAAGTATCGTTCCAAGGTCTGAATGATGATTTTCGATAGAATTTTCAGCATTACAAAACGTGTGCTGCCTAAAGTGGGACGAACAATGGTATCACCATATTGGACTAACCAATGATTGGCGATCATCTGGTCGAGGTAACGATTGATGACGGATTCGAGTTCGTCTTCACGCCAACGAATAAACAGCTCTGACTTCAAGTAAGGGTAGATGTACTGAACCAACCGCACCAGGCGATCTCTTGACATCGATTCGCTGTTCTGAAAAAAACAGGCGATCAAGGCCGGCAATGCAAATACGTGAAGGCTGTTGTTTCTATAATAGGTGAGCAGAATTGCGTTGTTGCCCTCGGTGCTGACGATATCGCCCAACTCCTGCCGGTTAGTGAAAATGAGTCCCATGGCCTCGACGTACTTTATCCAGTCTTCCGGGGTGCCTTCCGGAAAACCTATTTGAGAGCTATACCCGCTGTCTCTCAGAAGCTGTATCAGTGACCGCATGGTGTCTGCCAACAGAATTTTATCCATAGACTGGCGGGCGGTCGATAGTAATATGGTGGCGACGACATTTACTGGATTGATGGCAACCGCATCGTTGATATGAACTGCAATTTTGTTACAAATATCTGTCACTGAATCATTCAGCCACGGTGGCTTGTAGCCATCGTCAAAGGTTTCTGTTTTCCATTGCGGGCGCAGTTTGTTGATTTCACTCTCCAGATAAATAGGTTCCCCGAAGTTGACATTGACCCGACCGAAAGAGTTTCTGAAATCTCTCAGTGTTTTTAGAACGCCCAGAATGGATTCTTTTTCCTTTTTCTTGCCACGCAATTCCCCCAGGTAGGTTCTTGCTTCAAGTACCTTTTCGTAACCCACATAGACAGGCACAAATGCGATCGGTTTGTGATGATTTCTCAGAAAGCTTCTGACTGTCATCGAAACCATTCCTGCCTTGGGTATCAGTGTCCTGCCGGTGCGGCTTCGACCGCCTTCCACAAAGTATTCGACAGAGTGACCTCGGGTCAGCATTGAATGCATATATTCGTTAAAGACAGCGGCATACAAAGGATTGTCTCGGAAGCTTCGGCGCATAAAAAATGCGCCGCCACGACGCAGGATAGGGCCGACAATCGGCATATTCAGATTAATGCCGGCAGCGATATGCGGTACCATAATGCCATTGTGGAAAAGTACGTAGGAAAGAAGCAGGTAATCAATATGTGAGCGATGGCAGGGCACATAGATCACGGCGTTTTCTTTGGCGACTTCCTGAACCGCTTCTACATTGGTAGTCGTGACACCATCGTATATTTTGTTCCATACCCATGACAGAAGCACGTCCAGAAAACGAATGGTTGCGATGGATACATTGGAGGCGATTTCATCGCCATATTTAAAGGCTCTTGCCCTGACTTTCGCAACTTTCATGTTTTCGTTCTTGGCGGTTTCCTCAATTGCTGCTTTAACCTCTTTGGCGCGTATCAAGGAGGAGACAAGTGTGCGCCGATGTGATAAATCGGGGCCGAGTACAGCCTGTCGAACGCGTCTGAAGTGAACTCGCAAGATTCGCGCAGATTTTCTAACAGCTAACTCTTCGCTGGAAGTCTGGTCGTCTATCAGCTTTCGGAGCGATATCGGCTTGCTGAACTGGACAAAGGTGTTTCTGCCTTGCAGTAGAATAATCAATAGCTTCTTGAAACTGCCGGCGGTTGACCAGGTATCGGAAAACATGATTTTGAAAAGTGACTTTTCTTTTTGCGGAGATCGTCCCCAAAACAGGGAAACAGGAACGATTTGCACATCGGCAGGGTTCCCCTCAGTTGACGAAGCATCACTAGAAACGACACCATGAACCAGTTCTCTCAAATGCCGGGTGAGAACCGGGCTTTGTCGGCGGCGAAACCAGTGACCTTTGGTGCGGTACAAGAAGAAAAAGGAGCGCGGAATCTTCATGCCATCTATTGTCAAGGGTTTTCGTGAAGACGGAAGATGGGTGTTTATACAAACCTGTTCAAGAACCAGTCGACCTGATAGCGAACCGTATTGCAAAACATAACAGACTGGCTTGTCTGGATCCAGCGCCAGTTTCGCGTTACCGTTGACCTTGGTCTTTACCCAAAGAAATAGCAATTTACGCAAAACGGTAACGAAAAATGATCCTAGACCAAACATAACAAAGCTGCCCCTGTTGGTTTGTTTCAATTCGAGAGGGGATCGACAACCTGACTCCCCATCAGAGAACTGTTCGATAGTTTATATTGAATTGTGAATAACGGCAAAGCTATCGCCGTATTCATCAGGTGATTTAGCAAAAAGGTTCTGTTGATGAAGAGTTTGTAATTATCGGACCAAGCAGTTGAAATTCAGCTAGGTGGCTCATATATAATAGCCCGCACCGATCATCGACGATTGATCGATTTATTCTTTCAACCGGCTACTTAGCCGATCACCGAAATAGCGTGGTCGTTCATCGAGGTCGCTTTCAATGGGAGGATTTTGATCCTTATGATCAAAATACAGGATTTAAGAAAAAATTTTGGTTCGTTCAGGGCTGTGGATGGTCTGTCTTTCGAGGTGGCGCCGGGTGAGGTGTTAGGATTTCTCGGGCCAAATGGTGCCGGTAAGTCAACCACGATGAAAATGCTGACGGGTTTTTTGACGCCCACTTCCGGCCATATTTCCGTTTTGGGCGTGGATGTGCTTTCCTCACCTTTAAAGGCGCAGCGACACATCGGCTATTTACCGGAAGGTGCGCCCGTCTATGGTGATATGACGGTGTTGTCTTTTCTAAAATTTATTGCTGAAGTCAGGGGGTTTCGAGGCTCGGAGTTGCAGTCTCGTATTGATTCGGTAGTGCAACAGTTGGCATTGCAGTCGGTGCTTCAGCAACGAATCGAAACCCTTTCAAAAGGCTTTAAGCGGAGAGTAGGGCTCGCCCAAGCAATTATTCACGATCCACGAGTATTGATCATGGATGAGCCGACCGATGGCCTGGATCCAAATCAAAAACATCAAGTCAGGCAATTGATCAGAAATCTTTCAGAAGACAAAATTGTAATTGTATCGACACATATTCTGGAAGAAGTTCACGCAGTTTGTACGCGAGCCATGATCATTGCTGCCGGGCAACTGATCGCGGATGGCACGCCGGATGAATTGGCGGCATTGTCTGATTATCATCAGTCAATTACGGTCAGACTGGCGGAAAACTACGATGCCAAGTCGCAATTTGATCGGATATCTGAAGTTTCCAAAGTGATTGTCGATCAGTCTGGACTCGAATTCACTCTCTTGCCCGTCCAGGGACAATCTGTTGTCAAACCCGTTAATCGACTGATTTATGACAATAACTGGCAGGTTGAAGAGCTTCGTGTCGAAAAAGGTCGTTTGGATGATGTATTTAGAAAAGTTACTTTGGAGGCCATGCGATGAGCGGTTTGTCAATCGTATTGAGAAGAGAGCTGGCTAGCTATTTTGCGACACCGTTGGCATATATATTTGTCGTTATTTTTCTCCTCTTGAGTGGCGTATTCACCTTCTATCTAGGCCGCTTTTATGAACGAGGGCAAGCTGATCTGGCCGCATTTTTCAACTTTATCCCCTGGCTTTATCTGGTTCTGGCACCGGCCATTGCGATGCGCCTTTGGTCGGAAGAGAGAAAAACTGGCACTATCGAATTGTTGATGACCCTGCCAATCAAAACCAGTGCCGCCGTCACTGGCAAATTTCTGGCCGCATGGCTGTTTGTCGGACTGGCCCTGGCGCTTACCTTTCCGGTCTGGTTGACGGTTAACTATCTTGGTGAGCCGGACAATGGCGTCATTCTGGCCGGTTATTTGGGTAGCTGGCTGATGGCCGGTGGTTTTTTGTCTGTCGGTTCCTGTATCTCTGCCGCAACCAAAAGTCAGGTGGTGGCCTTTATACTAACCTTGGTGGTTTGTTTTGTCCTCGTTGCCAGCGGTTTCCCTCTCGTTCAGGATGCGTTTACTTATTGGGCTCCGCTCTGGTTGATTGACGGAATATCCCAGTTGAGTTTTTTGTCGCACTTTGATGCTGTTGCTCGAGGTGTGATTGATTTTCGGGATCTGACCTATTTTATTCTGATGATCCTTGCCTGGCTCTATGCTACCACCATAGTGCTTAACCTGAAAAAAGCGGAATAAGGAGAAAACCATGCAAGGAATGATGAAATCCCGGTTTGGCCTGGTTATTGTCTTTAGCGCATTTGCTGTTTGTTTGGTGGTGAGCTCGATGGTTTTTCGAGGTGTGCGAATCGACTTGACCGAGAGTGGCCTGTATACACTGTCTGAAGGAACGCAAAAAATTCTTTCAGAGCTGGATAGTGACCTGGCGTTGACATTGTTTTATTCCGATAAGGCGACAGCCGAGTTACCCGCGTTGCGAACCTATGCGAGCCGAGTTAAGGAATTACTTCAGGAGTTTCAAACTCACTCGCACGGTAAGTTGCACTTGACGGTTATCGATCCTGAACCATTTTCAGAAGAGGAGGACGAGGCTGCCGCTGCCGGGCTTCAAGGTGTTCCGGTTGGCCTGCGCGGTGATGAAATCTACTTTGGCCTGGTGGGAAAACGTATTCCAGCAGTCAATGTTGATGTTCACGAAGCTCAGCCAGAGGGGGATGTGGAAGAAATCATTCCCTTTTTTCAATTGGATAAAGAAGAATTCCTGGAGTATGAACTGGCCAAGCTGGTTTACGGTCTGGCCAATCCCGAGCCGCCGGTGATTGGTGTGATATCGGAACTCAATCTAAATGGTGGTATGAACTATATGACCCATCGAAACGAACCAGCCTGGGTCATGGTTCAGCAACTGGAAGGGTTGTTTGAAATCAATTGGCTTGCTGACGATCTGGAAGAGATAACTGAAGAGGACGCCGATATCTTGCTGGTGGTTCATCCAAAAGAATTGTCGGATACCACTTTGTTGGCCATTGATCAATTTGTTCTCGCAGGGGGTAAGGCGATGTTTTTTGTCGACCCATTTGCAGAGGCCGACCCGACTGGCATGTCGATGGTGGCGGCAAATCGAGCTTCTGATCTCGGCCCATTGTTGGCAAGTTGGGGGGTTGAATTTGATAAAGATAAAGTAGTTGGTGACTATAAAAATTCTATGATGGTTTCACTCGGGGCGGGTCGAAATCCGGTTCGTCACATCGGTTTGCTCGGGCTCGGAGTGGCGTCATTGAACCAGCAGGATGTAGTCTTATCTGGCCTGGAAAGTATTAACTTTTCATCTTCCGGTATATTGAGCGCCAAAGAGGGTGCAACAACCACTTTTACTCCTTTGATTCAAACCAGTGATGAGGCAATGCCGCTACAAGCCGAGTCGTTCGTAACGCTGCATTCGCCAGATGCGTTATTGGATGACTTCACTCCCACCGGTGAGCGTTATACGCTTGCGGCACGGGTTACCGGCCCGGTGCAAACCGCTTTCCCCGATGGCATTCAAGTAGAGGTCGAGCAGGAAGGTAAGGATGCAGCAAAAGCGGCAGGCGAAAACAACGAAGATGATGCGGGTGGCGAAAGCGCCTCAAAAGACAGTACGGCCAAGAAAATTAACAAAACAGTTATGCCGAAAGTGACTGCAAGTGACGATATCAACATTATTCTGGTGGCCGATACGGATGTGCTTTCTGATCGGCTTTGGGTAAAGATACAGTCGTTTTTTGGCCAAAAAATTATTTCCCCATGGGCTGATAACTCGGGTCTACTGGTTAACTCAATTGAAAATCTGTCCGGCAATGCAGACCTGATCAGTATCAGGAGTCGTGGCCGTTTTTCCCGCCCTTTCACGAAAGTCGAGTCGATTCGACTGCAAGCAGAAGAAAAGTTTTTGCAGCAGCAGCGCGAATTGAAAGCGCGTCTGCGAGAAACCGAGCAAAAGCTGGCTGAATTGGAGTCAAACAGAGGAGGGGACGAACAAAGCCTGTTGACACCTGAACAAGAGAAGACACTCGCTGAGTTTCAAAAGGAAAAGCTTAAAATCCGCAAGGACTTGCGAGAGGTGCAACATCAACTTGATCGGGATATCGAACAACTGGGAACCCATCTCAAGCTGATCAATATTTTTCTGGTTCCATTTCTTTTGACGTTGATCGTTCTTGGTGTTCGCCGTTTTCGTGGTTCCAGTCGTGCCGGCTAACCGCTCAAGAGACTAACAGGATCTATTGTTTGATTCCCAGACAGCCCCATATAGCGATATTTGATTCCGGCTCCGGGGGGTTGTCGATCCTGCGGTGTTTGGTTGAGAGTCTGGAATCTTGTCATTTCAGTTATTATGCTGACGATGCCTTATTGCCTTATGGTCATTTGGGTGACGAGCAAATTCTGACCCGTTTAGTGAACGATCTATCGCAGTATTTTGAGCGAAATACTCCTGATTTGCTGGTCGTTGCCTGCAATACTGCGAGCACAATCGTTTTGCCGAGCCTTCGCAGCAGGCTGTCAATACCTGTAGTCGGTGTGGTTCCAGCGATAAAATCGGCGGCGCTGATCTCCAAAACGAAAAGCATTGGTTTATTGGCGACTCCGGCTACCATTCGTCGGCCCTATATTGACGCTTTGATTGCCGATTTTGCTCAGGATTGCCGCGTGAGTCGGGTTCCAGCATTAGACCTGGTTCAGATTTCAGAAAGCTATCTACAAGGCGAATGCGTTAACCGTATGTTAATCGATCAGCATATTGACGAGGTTTTTTGCCGGGATATCGATATAGACTGCATTGTGTTGGGTTGTACACACTTTCCGCTGCTTAGAGAGTATTTAAACGATTCGCTGTCTTCCCGGGGAAAATCTTATGTCAATCTGATCGATTCAGGTGAAGCAATAGCGGCTCGAGTGGTCAATCTGTTGACTCTTCAGAATCATAGCAACTTGCTACATGGCTCCTCAGTGGCGATGGGTAAGGTGACTATCTATCATACAAAAGATAAAAAGAACGACAGAATATGGCTTAAAAAATGCCAGCAAGCGCTCAGCGCTTATTGGCAAGGCGCCTGGGACATCAGCGCGACCTACTTGCCGCTGTAACTGGCTATTGGTCAGTCGATTGACAAAGGCATCAACTTGCTATTTTTTAAATAGGCCTTCCAACTCCAGTTAAGACTTGACCGTCAAAACTGGAGTTGGAAATGAAAACTAGAACAACGACATTGTTCAGCGTGCACTTTAGCGTTAACTCCGGTAGCGAAACTCGCTATTTTTGCAACAGGTCGGAGTATTTCTGTCTCAGGTCGACTTTGCGCAGTTTGCCGGTTCCAGTGTGGGGTAACGACTCGACCACAATCACCCGATCGGGAAGCCACCACTTTGCGACTTTCTCTTTGAGAATGTTCATCAGTGTTTCTTCGTTAAATTTATTTTCGTCTCTCAGGGTAACCAGCATTATTGGGCGTTCGTCCCATTTCGGATGAGCGACACCAATGACACATGCTTCATTGACTGTTGGGTCATGCAGCGCAGCGTTTTCGAGGTCAACAGAGCTGATCCACTCACCGCCTGACTTAATCACATCTTTTCTTCGGTCCACTATTCTCATATAGCCCAGCTCGTCAATAACAGCGACATCACCTGTGTTGAACCAGCCATCTTCAAACTTGTCCGCACCTTCTCCTTTAAAGTAACTGGAGAGTATCCAGGGGCCTTTGGCTTTCAAGGTGCCTCTGGAAACCCCATCATGAGGAACCGGGTTATCTTCATCATCAAAAATCTCCAGGTCAATGCCAAATATGGCTTTTCCTGCGCTCGCCTGCAATTTGAATCTTTGTTCTTGCGGCAGCGCCTTGAGTGCGGGCGTTTGTATGGCAGCGGTGCCAAGTGGGCTGGTTTCGGTCATGCCCCAAATTCCCATCCAGTAAATGCCGTAGACTTTTTCATAGGTTTCTACCAGGGCTAACGGAGAAGCGGCACCACCGACACCCACTACTTTCAGAGACGGGATCTTTTTCCCGGATTCTTGTAGATAATTATGCAGGTTCAGCCAGATGGTCGGGACGCCGTAAGCTCCATTTACATTCTCCTTCTCGATCAGTTCTTGTAGTGCTTCTCCATCGAGTCGTGGTCCAGGTAAGACGAGCTTGGTTCCGTACAATACACCGGAATAGGGAATACCCCAGCCACATACGTGATACATAGGAACGATAGGCATCACCACACTGGACTCATCAAACTGTAGGTATTGTGATCCTCCGCTCATCATCGCGTGCAATACCGTTGATCGGTTGCTGTATAGAACGCCTTTGGGGTTGCCGGTCGTGCCTGATGTATAGCAGAGACCACAGGCGGTGTTTTCGTCCATGATAGGCCATGGGAATGAGTCAGGCTGATCTTGAATCAGGGTTTCGTAATTGTGGACATTTGGCAGGGACGTTTCGGGCATTTCATCGGGATTACAATTGATGATAATCGCTTTGACGGTCACCAGCTGATCCTGAATTTCTTCGAGTCGTGGAATCAGGTCGGGGTCGACAAATATCAGTTTGTCTTCAGCGTGGTTGACAATCCAGCCAATCTGATTGGTAAACAGTCGGGCGTTGAGTGTATGGATGACGGCACCCGAGCCGCCAATGGCGTAATACAGTTCCAGGTGTCGGTAATTGTTCCAGGCTAGAGTGGCAACGCGATCGCCTGTTGTCACTCCCAGGCCAGTCAGTGCATTGGCCAGTTGACAGGTTCTTTTATAGGCATCCAGGTATGTGTAACTGTGTATGGTATGGTCACCAATTCGACTGACTATAGCTTGTTCAGGGTACCGCATTGCTGCTGTCTTGAAAATATCGCTCACCAAAAGAGGTGAATTCATCATGTTTCCGATCATGGATATTAGCTCCAGTACACATTTTAGATTTATTGTGAACGAATGGGATTCAATTGTTTTGCCTTCGAGTTCAGGCATTTGGGTATTACATGACTTAGCTGCCTCCGATTGGTTTTTGTTGTAGTTGGTTAAGACTAAGATCAATATGAATACGGTGAGTACACGCAATTATTTATTTTCACTCGATGAAATATTAACATCAAATGTAATGACTTACCCCCTAAAGTTTTTAAAAAAACGCTTGACATGTTTGTTGCACTAGACTTCGTGTCAAGCCATCCTCCGCATTGAACAATGATTGAAGCTCAGCTGAAACTAAAGGCACTTTCCTCACCTATATGGCGGGTCCTTTACCGTATGAAAATGGGCTTAAGGCTTAAAACGATGGCAAACCAGGAACATAACCCGCTGATTGCCATTCAGATGGCGCTTGCTGGAGAAATAGGGGGTGAGTAGTTATGGTTAAAGTATTTCGCAGAGCTTAATAGACACATTAATACCAGACAAACTATGTCACAAGACGATTTATTTGGCGGCGATGATAATTCCAGCGACTGGCAGCCGCTGGCTGCGCGTCTGCGGCCGACTGAGTTAAATCATTTTATCGGTCAGCGACACCTGCTTGGCGAAGGTCAGGCATTGCGCAGCATGATTATTTCGGGTCGTTTGCATTCCATGGTGCTTTGGGGGCCACCGGGGGTTGGTAAAACTTCCCTGGCGAAAGTGATTTCAAAGGAGTGTCATGCCAATTTTGTGTCGATTTCGGCGGTGCTTGGTGGCGTCAAAGAAATACGCCAGGTCATTGAAGCCGCCAGGCTGGCAAAGGAAAGTAAAGGAGCGCAGACAGTTCTGTTTGTCGATGAGGTGCACAGATTAAACAAGGCGCAACAAGACCTTTTTCTTCCCTTTGTCGAGAACGGCACTATCGTTTTTATCGGTGCGACCACTGAAAACCCATCCTTTGAGTTGAATAACGCGCTTTTATCCCGCTCCCGAGTCTATGTGCTAAAAGGTTTGGCGCAAGAAGAACTGAACGGGCTGATCGATGTGGCGTTGAACGACCCTCGCAGCGGATTGGCAGACTACAAAATACAGTTCCCGGAAAAGCATCGGCAAACCCTGATCCAAGTAGCCGACGGTGATGCTCGTCGTTTGTTGAACCTGATTGAAATTGCGGTTGATCTGGCCGAGCGCGTGAATGATGAATTGATCATTGACGAAGGGGTAATGGCCTTGTTGTTACAGGGCGATCACCGGCGCTTTGACAAGGGTGGAGATCATTTTTACGAGCAGATATCGGCACTGCATAAATCGGTCAGGGGCAGTGCGCCTGATGCAGCGCTTTACTGGCTGGTCCGGATGCTCGATGGCGGCTGTGATCCTCTCTATATCGCCAGAAGGGTAGTGCGCATGGCCAGCGAAGATATTGGCAATGCCGATCCGCGCGCACTCGGAATCGCACTCGATGCTTGGGATGTAGTTGAACGATTGGGCAGCCCCGAAGGTGAGCTGTCTCTGGCACAGGCTGTGGTTTATCTGGCCTGTGCTGCCAAAAGTAATGCGGTTTATAAAGCTTATAACAAGGTCGTGGAACTGGTAAAGCGTTCACCCGCCTATGAAGTGCCCATGCACTTGCGCAATGCGCCTACCAGAATGATGAAAGAAATGGGTTACGGGCAGGGTTATCGCTACGCTCATGATGAGAGGGATGGTTATGCGGCAGGTGAAAGCTATTTACCCGCGGACATTGCTGGAACCGTATTCTATCAGCCGGTACCGAGGGGATTGGAAATCAAAATTCAAGAAAAACTGAGATACTTGCGTAAACTCGATGCGGAGAGTTCGATCAAACGATAGTTATCACGGATGGGTAATTGATCGTGTTCGGTAACTAAATAGTGACACTAAGTCAACTGGTTTTCAGTTGACAGGTAGCAAGATAATGCGTAAGGTTCGTTTCTGATCTTCAGGTCATGTTTAGCGACATGGATCAAAGGACAGGCTCGTTCATTAACTGTCTTTTGATTTGGGAAGTCGGTGCGTTGAAAAACAATGCCGACACTGCCCCCGCAACGGTAAGTTGGTTATATTGCTTTGTAGACCACTGCAGGTAAGTAAACAGTCTGATGGACTTTAAAAAACTTGTGGGAAGGTGAAGCAATTGGGTGTGTCAACGCCTCCCCGACAAGTCCGGATACCAGCTTGATGATTTTGATACAGGTGTTGCGGAGGGCTTCATCGGGTAATGCTTCATCAGCTTTCTTACTCTGCTGATCACTTTACTTCTTTCCCTTCTCGACTCCGACTGACAACCATTCCCAGACGGAGCAAACTAAATGCTATTTCAAACTAGACTTTTTTCCCAGGCAGGCTTTTTTAAGCCAGCAAAAGCGGCTGTTGTCACATTGCTTATGGCAGCAACGTCAGCCAACGCCCATTTTCAAATGGTTTATACCCCGGATTTGCTGCTCGAAAAAGGTGGCATGATCGAGCTGAAAATGCCGTTTACTCATCCTGCTGCCAATGGCCATGTCATGAATGCGGATAAGCCATTGGCATTCTATCATTTTAAAAAAGGCAAGAAGCAGGACTTGACCGCTTCATTGGTCGAAAGCAAATGGACCAGCGCCGAAAATACCGGCAAATCCTATAAATCCACCACCAAGCTCAAAGGTTTGGGGGATAACGTCTTTGTTCTGGAAATGGCTCCTTATCTGGAAGAAAGCGAAGATGCTTACATTCAGCAGTTTACCAAAACTATCGTCAATGTAGGCAGTTTGCCAACAGATTGGGATAGCGATTTCAACCTGCCTGCTGAAATTGTGCCTTTGACCAAGCCTTATGCGATTTATGAAGGAGGTAGTTTCACCGGTGTTGTACGTAGCCAGGGTAAGCCTGTGCCCTTTGCCGAGATTGAAGTGGAGTATATCAACTACGACCCTGATATGGCCAAAGATGCCTTTTCCAAGCAGCCCAATATTCACGTACCGGCCGATGCTTTCGTCACTATGACTATTTATGCCGATGCCAATGGCACTTTTACCTTTGCCATTCCCAAAGCCGGCCAATGGGGTTTTGCGGCATTAGGTGTCGGCCCGGAAACTTCCTACAAAGGAAAAGAGCTGTCTCAAGATGCAGTGATCTGGGTTCAGGCTCATAAAATCAAGTAAGGGGACTGTTATGCATATCGTTGATGGTGCACTTTCAGTTCCGGTTTTGGCCACTGGCGCTCTGGCTACAGTGGCCGGAGTCGCAGTCGGGCTGAAAAAGCTCGACTACGATAGATTACCACAGGTAGGTGTGTTGTCTGCCGTATTTTTTGTAGCTTCTTATATTCATCTGCCGGTTGGCTTTTCTAGTGTTCACCTGATTCTGAACGGCCTGATCGGTATCATTCTGGGTTGGGCGGCGTTTCCGGCGCTGCTCGTCGCTTTGTTGTTGCAGGCAGTGTTTTTCGGCTTTGGTGGCTTTGTAGTCTTGGGGGTCAATACTTTCAATATAGCGATGCCGGCTGTGGTGATGTATTACCTTTGCCGCAAAGGCATTTCTGGTGAAAAACAGAATATCGCCGTTGTTTGGGGCACGATAGGGGGTGCCGGTGCGATTTTTCTGACTACGCTGTGTGTCGCGGCCTCTTTGGCGTTGTCGGGTGACTCCTTTTTACTGGCGGCCAAGGCAACCATGGTTGCCCATATTCCCGTTATGATAGTGGAAGGCTTTGTCACCGGTGCGGCGGTGATCCTGCTTCGTACCGTTAAACCTGAACTACTGAAATTACCGGAGGGATGGAATGCAGGTTAATCATATATTGCTCTCGCTCGTGCTGGGTTTGTGGAGCGTTGGCCTGGCGGCGCACAATGTGGTCGGTGGTGTTTACGTTGTCGGCAGTCAGGTGGAAGGTGAAATTGGCTTTTCGAACGGCGATATGGCGCCCGCCAATTCCCCCGTGATCGTTACGGATGCCGATGGTAATCAAATTGTCGCAACCACAACCAATGAAGATGGTTTCTTTACGTTTAACGCTACGCAACGCATTGACCATTACATTGTGGCTGACCTTGGATCGGGTCATATTTATAAATATATCCTTAAAGCGGAGGAACTGCCCGACTCATTTGAGGAGATGGCTCCTGAAAACAACCTTGCATTCGCCGCCGCTGGTGCGGGATTGAATACTGTTGACCCGGTGGCATTGCAGGCGATAGTGGAAAAAGCGGTGGCCAGGCAGATTAAACCGCTACGCAAAGAACTGAATGCCTATAAGGAGAAAGCCTCTTTCAGGGATGTGATAGGAGGAATGGGTTATATTCTTGGTTTGTGTGGCCTCGGCATGTGGTTAAGCCAGCGTAAACGAAACGATACGGGCAACGTGTAGGCAAATGTCACGAAATATCGAGCATAGCGGCACTGCCTGGAAGGGACAAAGGCTTAATCATGAAGACTCGGTGGTCGATGCTTTTGACCCCAGGGTCAGAATTGTCTGGTGCGCTGTTTTTGCGTGTATTGTGGTGTTGTCGAATACCTTTGTCGTGGCCTTGAGTGGTCTCGGTTGTTCGTTCGCCCTGGTGTTTTTGGCGAGATTGAATCTCAAGCGAACCCTCAAACGCTTGTTGGCGATGGATATGTTTATGCTGTTTCTGCTTGTGATGCTGCCCTTCACCACCCCCGGAGAAAAACTCTTTGAGATAGGTGGTTTGGTTGCCAGCAAGCAGGGTTTATTGCATGCCTTGTTGATCGCATTCAAGGCGAATGCGATAGTGCTGGCACTGTTGGCTATGATAGGTACGATGAGTACGACAACCTTTGGTCATGCGCTGGCGAAATTGCGCATGCCCGACAAGCTCGTGCACTTGTTGTTGTTCACTGTGCGGTATCTGGATGTGATCGGCCAGGAATACAGGCGCATGCGCCGGGCAATGCAGGCGCGTGCATTTGTATTACGGGCCAACAAACACAGCTGGCGTTCGATCGGCTATCTGGTGGGCATGTTATTGATTCATGCTCTGGAACGATCGGAAAGAATTATGGACGCGATGAAATGCAGGGGCTACCAGGGCCACTTTTATCTTTTGGATGACGTCAATCTGTTAGCTCGCGATTATTGGTTTATCGCGTTTTGTCTACCATTTTTTATTTCGTTGTTACTGTTGAACCTGCTTTGAGGTATTTGTGGACCCGCTTATTCAAACACTTGGGCTGAGCTATTGTTATCCTGGCCGAGAGGAAGCTTTGTCTCATGTCGATTTCTCATTGTCTGCCGGCGACCGAGTGGCACTGACCGGGCCAAATGGAGCAGGTAAAACAACCTTTTTACACTTGCTTGTTGGCTTGAAGAAAGCGAAAGCCGGGCAAGTTTATGCTTTTGGTAAACCAAGAGAGACAGAGCAGGAGTTTATGGAGGTGCGGGCGCGTGCAGGATTTCTGTTTCAAGATCCTGATGATCAACTGTTTTGTCCAACGGTGCTTGAGGATGTTGCGTTTGGCCCGTTGAATTTAGGTAAAACCCGCAGCCAGGCTCTTGCCGTTGCGCGTGATACATTGGCGACTCTTGGTATGGCCGGATTTGAAGATCGGGTTGCTCATCAATTGTCGGGCGGCGAAAAACGGATGGTCGCACTTGCTTCTGTTTTATCGATGGAGCCGGAAGTGCTATTATTGGATGAACCGACCAATGCGCTGGATAAAAGTGCCAGACAAAAACTGATCAAGACGCTATTGGCACTGCCTCAATCCATGATCCTGGTTTCTCACGATGAAGCGTTTGTTTCAACCATTGCCACTCGCCATATTCGACTTGAGTCCGCTCTTTTTGTCGAGACAGAAAACTGGCAAACTACCCGGAGTGCCTGATGTCTAGTGATTCGCCACTCAACAATAAAGTTTTCGGTGCCCTGTTTTTTGCACAGGTCATTTCCTTGTTGGGCACCGGGTTGGCGACGGTTGCATTGGCGTTATTGGTTTATGAGCAATATCCCGACTGGGCTGGTTTTATTCTCGGGACGGTATTGTCGGTAAAAATGGTTGCCTATTTGATAGTTGCGCCTGTCGCCGGAGCCTATGCGCACTTCTTGCCCAGGCGAGCCTGGCTGGCTGGCCTTAATATTGCCCGTGCCATTATTGTCGCCGCGCTGCCTTTTGTCGAATCCTTGTGGCAGTTATTTGTCCTGACCTTCCTGATCAATGCGCTGGCGGCTGGTTATACTCCGGTTTATCAGGCTCTGTTACCCGATGTGCTGGAAGACGAAGCAGTCTATACCAAGGGCTTGTCACTGTCCCGTTTTGCGATGGAGATTGAAAGCCTGATGAGTCCGGCCATCGCGGCGGCCCTGTTGTTAGCGGTTTCCTACGAATGGTTGTTCGGGCTGAATGCAGTGGCATTCGGGTTGGCGGCAGTTACCCTCTTGCTGGTCAATTTGCCCGTCAATCGTTTGCATGAGCGATCCGGTAGTCTATGGCGGCAGGTGACCTTTGGCATGCGAAGTTATCTGAATACTCCTCGTCTGCAAGCGGCATTGGCAATGAATCTGGCGATGAGTGCAGCGGGTGCGATGGTAATTGTCAATACCGTTGTTTATGTGCAGGGAAGATTGGGGCTGGCAGAGGAGAATGTCGCCCTGTTGATGGCGGCATCTGGTTGTGGCTCGATGCTCGCCGCGATGCTTGCGCCCAGGTTGTTGAACCGTGTTTCTGACCGGACCCTAATTCTACTGGGTGGCTTTTTGTCAGCATTGGCATTGGCATTTGGCGCGATACTGCCCGGCTATGGTTTGCTCTTCCCGATCTGGCTGGTCATTGGCATTGGCAGTTCGTTCGTTTTGATACCGACCGGGCGGCTTGTCCGTAATTCTTGCAATGAAAATGATCGTAACGATTACTTTGCGGCCAATTTTGCTCTGACTCACGGTATGTGGCTGCTTTGCTATTTCACCGCCGGCGTTGTCGGGCAATGGGCGGGCCTGGCTGTTACCTTCGGTTTGATGGCTTTGGTTGCGGCATTGGCAACCTTGCTCGCTGCCCGGCTATGGCATGCAGATGACCCTGAGACTTTATGGCATGAACATCCGGCCGTGTCTCATTTACATCTGCATACTCATGATGAACATCATCAGCATGACCATGAAGGTTGGGAAGGGCCGGAACCTCATGCCCACCCCCATTACCATGCCAAACATCGGCATCGACATCGCTTTGTCATCGATGAACATCACATTCACTGGCCCAGACATTTATAAATAGAGTGTTGCCGGCATGCCCCATACTTATGATCCCGGTCGTCCCGAAATGCCGTTTAGTGCCGTCATTGGCCAGGCCCGGTTTAAACTGGCACTCGTGCTGGTGGCCATTGATCCCGCAATCGGTGGTGTCGTGATCAGTGGTCCCAGAGGCAGTGCCAAATCGACGCTGGCAAGAGGCTTGGCGGCCCTTGTCGCGCCGCACCACACTGGCAGCCCAGCGGACAGCGGGCAGGATACGAAGGCAATCTCTCGATTCGTTACACTGCCCCTGGGTGCCAGTGAGGAAATGGTGACTGGTACGCTCAATCTGGAAAAAGTGCTGAACGAGAAACAACTGGCTTTCAGCCCTGGTCTTTTGAGCAAGGCCCACAATGGCGTGTTATATGTCGATGAAGTGAATCTGTTGCCTGATAATCTGGTTGACCTGTTACTGGATGTCGCTGCCAGCGGTGTCAACTATATCGAGCGCGATGGCATTAGTCATCAGCATGCCGCCGATTTCGTTCTGGTTGGAACCATGAATCCGGATGAAGGCGAACTTCGCACCCAGCTTCTCGACCGTTTTGGTTTGTCTGTTGTCCTGAATAATCGATACCAAGTGGCAGAGCGTGTCGCGATCGTTAAAGCCCGTGAAGCCTTTGACGCAAATCCGCAAGCATTTGTGCTCGATTATGCGGAACGGCAAAGGGCACTCATCGCCCGGATTGCCGCAGCCAAAGACCGGTTAAAGTCAGTGGTCTGTTCAGAGTCAGCCCGAGTAGCTATTGCAGAACGGTGTGAACAGGCTGCAGTGGATGGTTTGAGAGCGGATATCGTCTGGCATCGGGCGGCATTGGCGCATGCTGCCTGGGAGGGTCGCTCCGAGGTGATGTGCGAAGATATCGAAGCTGTCGCGGAACTTGTCTTAAACCATCGTCGCCGTCAGAGCTCGTCGTCACCGCCGTCTCACCCTGGCGCTAAAAAAAATCAGGCGACAGCCGAACAGAAACCGTTCGGTAATGGATTCGAACGACCCGACGATTCACATCGACAAAACGCGTCAGGTGACTCCGAAGAAAGTGACTGGGGAAGTATGGAGCCAATGCGCAGACCCGGCATTTTGGCTCCGAAAACAGAAATTCCCACTCGTTCTGTCATTCACGATACAAACCGAAAACCGGTTTTGCCGGAGACACTTTTTGCCCCATGCCGAGGCCAGTCCGCATCAGGCAGGCAGGTCGCCAACATTCGGGGCCGATTGCCCGACTGGTTTGCCAGTTTGCTGGGTAGTCGGGGGCAATGGCCGCCGGAAAACCTCGTTATGCGCAAACGCAAGCTGGGTCAATCGACATTGCATATCGTGCTGGTCGATACTTCGGGTTCCACTTTGCAGGGGGATGTTTTTTCTCGGGCTAAAGGAGTGGTTGCGGCAATCGCCAAAAAGGCTTATCTGAGCCGGGAGCAGCTTGCAGTGTTTGGCTTTGGCAATGACCAGGTGATGTCGTTAATGGCTAAAATAAGAGCGCCAAAACATATTGAAACATGGTTGGAACGATTGACTGCCGGTGGTGGAACGCCGCTGCTAAAGGCAATCAACGAGGTTTCTGATTACGGCGCTGGGATGCATCGAAAATATCCGGCACTTGATTTACGTATCTATATCGTTTCAGACGGGCGGAGTAGAGAAATACTTGGCCCAGTTCATCTGCCCGGAGAATGCATCTGGGTGGACATCGAGCAGGCACCCATACCGCGTGGACGTGGCAGGGTGTTTGCCAGTCAGCTAGGCGCACTCTATATTTCGCTCAGACAACTCGTTTCGTTTGATACGCAAACGCCTGGATGGACGGTATGACGAACACCACGACCACTCATATGTCTGGCATCTCGTCAGTCGCAGCCTGTCCGGCCATTTTTCTTGTGGCGCCGAGTTCCGGAGAAGGCAAGACAACGGTAACCGCGGCCATCGCCAGAGCGTATCGTAACCAGGGCAAGCATGTACGGGTGTTCAAAACTGGCCCGGATTACCTTGACCCGCAGATTCTGGCGCAAGCGTCGGGAAACCAGGTTGAACTGCTGGATCTATGGATGGCCGGCGAAGCCTATTGTCGACAAAAGCTATTCGAGGCGGCGCTGGAAGCGGATTTGATTATAGTCGAAGGGGCAATGGGGTTGTTTGATGGCACCCCTTCCAGTGCGGATTTGGCGGCCCGCTTCAATATCCCCGTGGTTATTGTCTTGAATGTCAAAGGGACAGCGCAAACCGCGGGCGCGATTGCGACCGGTCTGGCCCGGTACCGATCAGATATCGAGGTGTCAGGGTTGATTGCCAATTATTGCAGTACCACAAGACACGAAGCATTGATCAGAGAAGCACTGCCCCCGGATGTGCCTTTGCTGGCAACCTTTCCCGCAGATGGCGATGTGGCGT
This sequence comes from Gammaproteobacteria bacterium, assembly GCA_002747055.1. Lineage (GTDB taxonomy): Bacteria > Pseudomonadota > Gammaproteobacteria > Pseudomonadales > Oleiphilaceae > LZORAL124-50-18. The sequence goes on along the minus strand of PDSQ01000029.1, from coordinate 107,495 downwards.
TGCCGCAACGGCATCTTGGTTTGGTGCAGGCCGACGAAGTGCCTGAAGAGCTGGAAATTCGATTTGAAAAAGGCGCGGCGCTGATTGGTGACCAACCCGTGATGAATTCACCCGCATCCGTCTCGTTTCGCTCGGCAGAACTGGTAAAACCCGACAAACTGTTGGCAGGCAGACATATCGCCATCGCCAAGGACGCCGCTTTCAGCTTTATTTATGATGCCAATTTACAGTTACTGGAACAGCTTGGTGCAAGTTACCAATTTTTTTCTCCCTCTACCGGTCGGGCAGTGCCGATGGCAGATGCGCTCTGGTTGCCGGGGGGCTATCCCGAGCTATATGCCCGGATGTTAGGTCAGAATCAAAGTATGCGCGTTTCGGTACAACAATTTCATCGCTCAGGCAAACCTGTATTGGCCGAGTGTGGTGGTTTTTTGTATTGTCTGGAAACGCTGACCGACCTGGATGATCACTGTTATCCGATGGCGGCATTGATGCCCGGTGAGGGCGCCATGTGCGGTAAACGGGGGTGTCAGGGAATGCAGACCGCCTGTTTGCCGGAAGGCGAGGTCAGGGGGCACGCGCACCATCGTTCTCGAAGTGCCAATACACCTGAACCCGTTGCGCACTGTCGCAGGCAGCGTCATCTTGCGCCGGGTGAAGCCATTTACCGAGTCGGCAGTTTGACCGCCAGTTATTTACACCTGTTTTTTCCATCCAATCCTGAAGCCATTGCCGCGCTCTTTTTGAACAGCGGACAGGGTTTATCCTGTCAAGAGCGATCGCCCGGGTAATTGCCATGTGGCCCGAAAGTAGTGAAATACCACGTCCATTGCGCACCGGTTTGACCACAGGTTCATGTGCGACCGCCTGTTGTGTCGCTGCCGCTCAGGCGCTGTTGGCGGGCAAACGACCGGACAAGGTCGAAATCACCTTGCCGAAAGGCAAAGTGGTATCCTTGCCAATCGAAAGTTATGAATGCCTTGATAGACAACGAAGTATTCGCACGACGACCGTTAAAAACGCCGGTGACGACCCGGATGTCACCCATGGCGCACGGGTATTTGTTGAGCTGTATCTAGTGGCTGACCCGGGCGTGACATTTTTGTCGGCACCAGGAGTTGGGACAGTAACCAGAAAAGGTCTGGTGCTCGATGTAGGCGAGCCGGCGATCAATCCGGTGCCACGACAGATGATGCAATCGCATCTGCGCAATGCGCGCGAGGTATATCGGTATTCCGGTGGTTTCAAAGTTGCCGTGGGTGTGTGTAACGGCGCAAGTCTGGCACGCAAAACCATGAACCCGAAGCTCGGCATTCTGGATGGCTTGTCCATTCTTGGCACGACTGGCATTGTCAGGCCCTATTCCTGTGCCGCTTATATTGCGTCTATTCGGCAAGGCATTGAAGTGGCCAACGCCAACGGATTGAGCCACATCGCTGCCACTACGGGCAGTACCAGCGAAGCGGCTATCAAGAGCCGATACAATCTGGACGACATGGCGCTGATTGAAATGGGCGACTTTGTTGGTGCTCTGTTAAAGCATCTGCGTAAAGTTCCGGTTCCGAAAGTGTCGATATGTGGTGGCTTTGGCAAAATCAGCAAACTGGCCAATGGCCATATGGATTTGAATAGCCGCTCGTCATCCATTGATTTTGACCAGTTGGCACGAATTGCCAGCACCCTGAATGCAGATAAAGACTTGCTTAGCAAAATTGCCAAGGCCAATACCAGTATGCAGGTGTATCAACTCTGTCTGGCTGCTGACATTGCCATTGGTGACGAAGTCTGCAATGCGGCACTCAGGCAAGCTCGACGCGTGCTCGGGAAGTGGCCAGAAAATGCGGTGACATTAGAAGTGTTTGCGGTAGACCGACAAGGCTGGTTGATTGGTTCGGCTGTTGAGGCGGTATTATGAATATTCTGTTGCTTGGTGGCACTAATGAAGCCCGTGTGTTTGCTCGACGGGCTTATCGACAGGCTTTGTTCGATCACCAGCAACATACCCTGGTTTACAGTGTCGCCGGCCTGGTGCGACAGCCTGATGTACCCTGCCTGGTGATTTCCGGTGGTTTTACACAATATGGTGGTCTTGCGGCGTATATAGCGTCTGCCGGGATTCATGCTGTTCTGGATATGACCCATCCCTATGCGGTCAAAATTAGCCTGACAGCGATGCAGGTATGCCAAGCGATGGCGTTACCCTATTGGCGTTTTTTGCGTGATCCCTGGATCGCTGAACCGGACGACCATTGGTTGCCGGTGTCATCCTGGGCCGAGGTGGTTGACAAGAGTGTCGATTTTACGCGTATTTTACTCACTGTTGGCCAGCTTGATCAGGATAAGTTAACACGGCTAACTGACGTTATTTCGACGAAAAAATCAGGCAAGTTGTTATTGCGCACCGCCACACCATTATCGATCGCGTTACCTGAAAATATGATTTGGATTCAGGCCACCGGGCCTTTTGATGTCGAGTCTGAAAGACGCTTGCTAAAAACCAATGCCATAGATTGTCTGGTGACCAAAAACAGCGGCGGCGATGCCACGCGAGCCAAGCTGACAGCGGCACGGGAGTTGGGTGTTGCGGTCATCATGCAAAATCGACCTGTATTGCCGCCGGTTGATCCGTGTTTTAATTCCATCGATCAATGCCTGGTCTATCTGGCAAATGTGCTTTATCAATCTCGCTATCTGCACAATTCTAAAACCCATCCAGTCGACCTGGATATAGGAAATCATCATGCCTTATGATTATCAGGCAGAGCCTGGAGCGATAGAACGTCAAAGTTTCCGGATGATTCGGCAGCTTATCGATCTGGATCGTTTCGATAAAACAGAACAACAGGTAGTGATGCGCATTGTGCATAGTCTGGCTATGCCGGAACTGGCCGAAAAGGTATTGTTTAGCGCTGATGCCTGTAAACAAGGCTGCGCTGCGTTGCGGCAGAACCGACCGATCTTGTGCGACGTTGAGATGGTAAAACAAGGCATTACCAAGCGTATGGTCAGACGTGAGCCGATGTGTTTTGTCAATGATAGTGACACGATAGCACGCGCAAAAAAACGCGCTGAGACCCGTTCGATGGCGGCGTTAACCGCCTGGCAACCCTTTTTGAAAAACAGCCTGGTATTGATTGGCAATGCCCCGACCGCGTTGTTCAGGCTGCTGGAAATGCTGGAGCAGGGTGAGGTTAACCAGCCCTCACTGATTATTGGCATGCCGGTCGGCTTTGTCGGTGCCGCTGAAGCCAAGCAGGCACTTTGGCAGGCCCATAGGGAACTGGGGGTCGAATGTATCACCCTGGCGGGTCGACAGGGTGGCAGTGCGGTGACGGCGGCGGCGTGTAACGCACTGTTACGATGCAATTACGGAGAGTGGTATTGATGCCCTTGCATGTGATTGGTCTTGGTGTTGCGGAACAGGCGAATCTGGATCGGCCGGCTCTGGTTGCGTTGCAATCGGCAGATCGTGTAATTGGTGCCGAAAGGCAATTACATACAGTTCGCCGCTGGCTGTCCGATAATCAGCGTATCGAGCTATTGCCAAAACTTTTGGTACTGCAAAAACAATTGGCTATCTATTTAAAACAAGGTGAATCCATCGCTTTGCTGGCTTCCGGTGATCCGTTGTTTTTTGGTATCGGCAAATGGGTACAAAATACCTTTCCGGATCAGCATCAAGTGTCTTTTTATCCAGGCCTATCCAGTATCCAAGTGGCCTGTCATCGCCTGGGCTGGTCATTGCAGGATGTTGAGGTGATTTCATTGCATGGTCGGCCACCGGACACGCTGGTAGCCAGGCTGCAACCGAATAAACGTTATGTTTTGCTGACTGATCAGCACAGTTCTGCGCAAGCCATCGCTAGAGTGTGTTTTCAGCGTGGCTTTGAATCTGCGTTGCTGACTGTCTGCGAAAAGCTGGGCTATACGAATGAGCGGGTGCGTCAGTTTTCCCTGGTTGAGCTTGTTGATGGAGCGGCGCGCCAGCAACTTTTCGATCCGTTAAATGTGGTCTGTTTGCAGACTCTGGAATCGACCGGCTATATTCCACAGTTTCCCGGTATTTCAGACAGCCGGTTTGTCACCGATAAATCTGCCGGTAAGGGGATGATGACCAAACGCGAGGTTCGATTGGCCATTTTATCCTGGCTGCAACCTTCGCCAGTTGATTGTATCTGGGATATTGGGGCAGGCTGCGGTGGAGTCGCGATAGAGCTTGCGTTTTGGAGCAGAGAACGGGGGCAAGGCGCACAGGTTTATGGTATCGAACATCATCCGGAGCGCATTGCCTGTTTGCAGCAAAATCGACAACGCTTTGGGGTTGACAGTAACCTGCATATCGTTGCCGGCAGAGCACCGGAAATCTGTCACGGCCTGCCTTTGGCGAACAAGGTCTTTATTGGCGGCAGTGGTGGCGAATTACCCGAAATACTTGACCTGGTTTGGCAGCGACTGGTGCCGGGTGGAATTATCGTGGCGAGTGCGGTGACTGAACCGACCCGGCAACAGCTATACGGGTTTTATCACTCCCGGTTCAGGCAACCGACCAGCCAGACAGTCGTTTTCGAGACGCTTGAAATTGCGGTGAGTCGCGGTGAAACGCTGGCCGGCGACCTGTATTACCGACCACACCTGCCAGTGACACTCTATAAGCTGGTCAAACTACAGGATTTAGCCGATGACTGAGCAAAAGTATGCAGTGGCCAGTCGTAGAAGCGGCATTTTTTATGGTGTTGGCGTAGGCCCGGGCGATCCGGATTTATTGACGATAAAAGCCTTCAACCTGATAAAAACTGCGCCGGTAGTAAGTTATCTTGTTTCGAAAAGCCATGGTTCACAGGCAAAGACCATTGCCAGACTGGCGCTGGCGGAACGGCAAGGCTATTTTGCGGCTATACCAGAGCATCGACAAGACGATATTGCGATTGACATACTCATGGCTAAAGATCGCACCATGGCGAATACAGCCTATCAGCGTGCCGCAGATCGCATAAAAAACGTATTGAACTCAGGTCAGGATGTGGTTTTTCTGTGTGAAGGCGATCCTCTGTTTTTTGGCTCTTTTGGCTATTTGCTTGAGCTGATTCAGGATGAGTATCCCTGTCAGGTCATTCCAGGTATTTCGTCCGTCAATGCCGCCGCCAGTGTTGTCTTGCAACCACTTGTGATGCTGAAGGAATCCTGTGTCGTGGTCAGCGGACAGCACCAGGATCAGCAAATAGAACAGGCGTTGAGACAGCATGACAGCGTGGTTATTATGAAAGCAGGCCAGGCCCGACCCAGGATTTTGAAACTGCTGGAGATCACCGGAAGATCAGCCGATGCGACTTATCTTGAATATATTGGGCGAGATAACCAGAACGTGGTGACTGACGTGACGCAACTAGCATCGGAACCGGGGCCGTATTTTTCGTTGTTTGTCGTTTTGCCTGTAGAGGCGCGTAACCAGTGACTAAAGTATTTGCGTTGACAGAAGCCGGGCTGTGTTTGGCGGAACGATTGGCAGCTATTCTGGCATCTGAGCCTGATCAGCAGGACAACGCAATCGCTGTCTGTTACAGGCCCCAACCCTTTGCCCAAACCGTGCAGGATTCGTTTTGTTCCGGCGAACGACAGATTTTTATTTGCGCCACCGGTATCGTCATACGAACACTGGCGCCGGTACTGGTCAGCAAATATACAGATCCAGCCGTGCTGGTGCTGGACGAACGAGGTCAGTTCGTCGTGCCGTTATTGTCCGGGCACCAGGGGGGTGCCAATGAGTGGGGGCGCATGATTGCCGAAAAACTGGAGGCGCAACTGGTTGTGACAACAGCCGATACATACCTGAAGCCGGTTTATATGGTTGGTATGGGTTGCGAACGACAGTGTCCCGAATCCGAGCTGCGCACTTTGCTGGAGCGATGCCTGGCACAGAAAAACCTGCATTTGTCCCAGATCGGCGGCATTGCCAGTATTGATATCAAATCCGATGAGAAGGGATTGATCGATCTGGCCCAATCTCTGGCAATACCCTATTCCACCTGGAGCAAGGAGCAGTTGGTCAGCGTCGAGTCGCAATTAAGTGAGAAATCCGACTATCTTTACAATCTGCTCGGTGTTTATGGGGTTGCCGAATCGGCGGCATTGTATTCGGCTCAGCAGGCGACCTCGGCGCCCGCCGAATTGGTATTGACGAAACAGAAAACCAGCAATGCCACTTGTTCGATTGCCCGCAGTTTTGCCCGTACCTGGCGAACCGGGCAACAGGAGCAGAATGTATAAAAAACAGGATGTAACGATAAACCAGTCCGCAACGACAGGCAGGAACTAAACCAGATATGACTCAGTTGTTTTTAGTGGGAATCGGCCCCGGTGATCCTTTGCTGATCGCTCCGAAGGCACTTGCAGCCATTCGAGCCAGCTCGGATCTGGTGGCATATGGCCTGTATCTGAATCTGTTAGGCGAAGTCTGTGCGGGCAAGCGACATCACGAATTACCTTTAGGGGAAGAAACCGCCCGGGCGAAGCTGGCACTGGAACTGGCGGCAGGCGGTAAAACGACAGCCCTGGTGTCGAGCGGGGATATCGGTATTTACGCCATGGCGACACTGGTATTCGAGTTATTGGATCGACAGCTTCTGAAGCAAGCGCAAAACCAGCCATTGGATCATCCTGAATGGCTGGCTATCGATATTGACGTGATACCCGGTATTTCGGCCATGCAAGCCGTCGCAAGCCGTGTCGGAGCCATGCTTGGCCATGATTTCTGCACAATTTCGTTGTCTGATTTGTTAACGCCCTGGGTGACCATCGAAAAACGCATTCATAGTGCGGGCCAGGGAGACTTCGTTATCTCGTTTTACAACCCGGTATCTAGAAAGCGGGATTGGCAACTCAATCATGCGCGAGATATTTTATTGCAATATCGGCCAGCAGCGACGCCTGTCGTTCTAGGTCGTCAATTGACTCGGCAAGACGAGTCGATCACTATCACAACATTAAACAAACTGGATGCAAAAGACGTCGATATGTTTACGTTGGTTTGCGTTGGTAACGGCGAATCCAGACATATCGTGACTAGCAACAAAGAGTGGATTTATACACCAAGAGGCTATAAGAAAAAACTATGACCGTCTTTTTTATTGGTGCCGGCCCGGGTGACCCGGAGCTGATGACGTTAAAAGGGCAGCGTATACTGGAACACTGCCCTGTGATTTTATATGCCGGTTCCCTGATACCGAAAGAGGTACTGAAGTCAGTGGCAGACAAGGCGGAACTAATAGTGGATACCGCGTCTTTGGATTTGGACACTATTGTTCAGCATATCAAAAAAGCCGATGCCGAAGGCAAGGACGTCGCCAGGCTGCAATGCGGTGATCCTTCGCTTTATGGGGCCATTGGCGAGCAGATCCGACGCCTTGAACAGGCAAATATTGACTATCAGATTATTCCCGGTGTCAGCGCGGTTGCCGCTTCCGCGGCTTATCTGGGCAAGGAACTGACTTTGTCTGGCGTCTCTCAAACGCTGATTATGACTCGTTACCAAGGTAAAACGCCGTTTCCTGAACGCGAACGTCTGCCGCAGCTGGCACAAAGTGGCGCGACTCTGGCCATTCATCTCGGTGTCATGTATATCCACAAAATTGTTGCAGAGCTGATCCCGTATTATGGTGAAGACTGTCCGGTGGCTGTTTGCTATCGAACCAGCTGGCCGGATCAGGACAAGGTGACCGGCACGTTAAAGGATATTGCCTACAAGGTGCGGGAAAAGAAATTGGTCAGAACATCGCTGATTCTGGTTGGCCCTGTCTTGGATACCGAAAACTTTGCTGATTCCTATCTGTACGCCAAAGACCAAGCGCATCTGTATCGGCCAAAAGTGTCGCCTGAAGCGCCGCGCCACGTGAAGCGGTAAGGTCAACATGAGTGTTTCACTACATGAAATATGAATGGGTCGGTATCGATGACTATAACAATTGAAGGAGGCAAATAATGCAATTGAATAAAATTCCTACCACCGTTGTCACAGGTTTTCTGGGCAGTGGCAAAACGACACTGATTTCCAGTCTGATCAAGCAAGCTGAAGGCAAACGCGTTGCGGTTATCGTCAACGAATTTGGCGAGCTGGATATTGACGCGGATCTGTTACGCAGTTGCCCCCTGTCTTGTGACGACTCGTCTCGTGCCGAGGGCAATGGCGGACAAAACCTGGCATTTGACGCTGCCGAAGATGGCATTTACGAACTGGCCAATGGTTGTATTTGTTGTACAGTGGAAGAAGAATTTCTGCCTGTTATGAAACAACTGGTGGAACGTCGCGATACCATCGACTATATTCTTATCGAAACCAGCGGGTTGGCGTTGCCCAAACCTCTGGTTCAGGCATTCAATTGGCCCGGCATTAAAGAATATTGCACCGTAGACGCGGTGATAACCGTTATCGATGGGCCTGCCGTAGCATCGGGTCGTTATGCACACGATGCCGATAAAATCCAAGCCCAGCGCTTGGCCGATGCCAGTCTGGATCATGACCCAAGCCTGAAAGAGCTGTTGGAAGATCAGTTGAGTGCGGCTGATCTGGTGGTGGTCAGCAAGAATGATTTGCTGGATACCGCGCAGCGAAGTCTGGTCGAAAAAATGGTTAGTCATTATGTTCCGGACGAGGTAAAAACGGCCTATATCAACCATGGCGAGGCGAAGCTGAATGCGATTATCGGTCTGGATGCTGCCACCGAGGAACGTATCGACGGGATTCACAGTCATCATGACCATCATCACCAACAGGGCGAGCATCATGAACACGCCCACGATCAATTTGATTCATTTGTAGTACAGATAGGCGAAGTGGATGCAGATAAAATCCAGGCGGCAATTCACTCTGTCTTGAGTGAATTCAATATCTTCCGGGTAAAAGGTTTCGCCGCGTTGCCAGGCAAGCCTATGCGACAGGTTTTACAAGCCGTCGGCAAACGACTGGATGCCTATTTTGACCGCCCGTGGCGAAGCGATGAACCGCGAAAAACATCGCTGGTATTTATCGGCAAAGACATTGAAAAAGCGGTGATACAGAGTGTACTGGAAGGCGCACTTGTCTGACGCGGAGGTACACAAATTCGGGCCAGCGCATTTATCTGGTGATATTTTCATGGTGATATTGATATGCATTTGTTAGCGGCTAAACCGGGTGGCTTTGTCGATGATGAAGGTATTGTCGATCTCGATCAGACTCCAGCGGAAATAGTGATACTGACTGCGGCGGACAGTAGCCTGTCTGCTTTGTCATTTGCATTAAACGAGTTGTATCGGGAAGATAAAACCAGATCGGAGCTGCCTCAGGTTCGGTTGGCGAACTGGATGCAATTGTTGAAGCCGGCGGCCTATGATCTATATGAACATAAGGTGCTGGATTATGCTCAGGTCGTGATTGTTTCTTTGCTGGGTGGTGCGAATTATTGGGCGTATGGTCTGGACAGGTTGATCGAGTGGCAGAAGCGGGCAAAGTCCGATTCACCCCGAACCTTGATTGTCGTGCCGGGGGATGACAATCCTGATCCGGATTTATTGGCTGCGTGTTCGGTCAGGCCGCAGGATGCGCACAGGGTATGGCGCTATTTGCGCGAGGGCGGGAGCGAAAACGCCCGTCATCTCTATCACTTTATTATGACCCGCTTTATACAGGGTGCCACCAGCCAGAGCTTACCCTGGCAGGAGCCTAAACCTCTGCCCAAATGCCTGATCTATCAGCCGGGTGTCGAACAAGGTACTTTATTGGCCTGGCGCGATAAAGTTCGTAATCAGGCTGGTCGGGATAATCCGACCGTTCTACTTTTGTTTTATCGAAGTCACTTGCAAAGCGCCAATATGCCGATGTTCGACAGGCTGATCGAAATTTTGCAACGACGGCAACTGTCGGTATTGCCGGTCGCTATCAGCTCGTTAAAGGAGGCTGCTTCTCTCACGCTGGTCAATACCCTGATTGAACAGGCCAATGTTCAGCTGGTGTTGAATGCCACCGGGTTTGCGACCAATACGCTTGCCAGCCCGGATCTCAGTTCCGAACCAAGCTGCTTTACATCGCCTTTTGAAAAAACCTTGGTCGTCTTGCAACTGGTGTTGTCGGGCAGTACCGAACAAGACTGGGCTGACCACATGCAAGGATTGAGAAGTCGCGACCTGGCGATGCAGGTAGTGCTGCCTGAAATGGATGGGCGGATCGTTACCAGAGCACTCAGCTTTAAAAGCGAGAGCGCCTACGATGAACGCACGCAATCCAGCATTGTGCAATATAAATTACATGATGAGCGGGCCTGTTTTGTCGCAGAGCTGGCCCGGCGGTATTGCCAGCTTGCGACAAAGCCGAACGCAGAAAAGCGGATTGCGATGATTCTGGCGAACTATCCGACCAAAGATGGCCGCATCGGCAACGGCGTTGGCCTGGATACACCCGAATCCGTTTGTCGGTTGTTAACGGCGATGGCTGATGCCGGTTATCCAGTCAGTGATATTCCCGAGTCCGGGAACGGCCTGATTGAAGCATTGCTAAGCTCGGTGACCAATAATCCAAATACCTTGCATCATTTACCCTGTTGGCAAAGTTTGGGGATGGACACCTATAAAAAGCTGTTTGCGACCTTGCCGATAGCATCACAAAAAGCCGTGATCGACCAATGGGGGCAACCGGAAGACGATATAAAATACCGGCAAGGGCGTCTGATGATATCCGGTATTCGTTTGGGTGAAACTTTTGTCGGCATTCAACCGGCTCGGGGTTTCAATATCGATTTGGTCGCAACCTATCATGATCCGGATTTGATCCCACCGCATCATTATCTGGCATTCTATTTCTGGCTTAGATATAGCTATCAGGTAGACGCCGTCATTCACGTTGGCAAGCATGGAAACCTGGAATGGTTGCCAGGCAAGGGGACGGCGTTGTCTGCCTCCTGCTGGCCGGATATCGCTTTGGGTGCGATGCCTCATTTTTATCCTTTTATCGTCAATGATCCCGGTGAGGGGGCACAGGCTAAACGACGTACCCAGGCGGCTATTATCGACCATTTAATGCCGCCGATGACTCGGGCCGAAACCTATGGTCCACTCGCCAAGCTGGAAGCTTTGGTCGATGAGTATTACCAGGCAATGGGAATGGATGACAAGCGCGAAGTCTATCTGCGTCAGGCTATTCTGAAAGAGATAAAAAACAGTCATGTACTGGAGGAGCTGGGCACCCAGGATGCCGATAACGAAGAGACGGTGTTGAATGAACTCGACGCCTATTTGTGTGATATCAAAGAGGCACAAATCCGGCACGGCCTGCATATTCTGGGTACATTGCCAGAAGCCGATAAGCTCGCTGATACCATCGTGGCTTTGTTACGTTTACCTCGTGGTGGTGAAGACAAAAGTCAGGGCATTCTGCACAATCTCGCTCGGGATTTGAATCTTAAAACAAATGACGCATTGTTTGAGCCATTGGCGGCAAGCACTGATAAATGGTCGGGTGATAAACCAGCTATTCTGGCCGAACTGGATAATGGTTGGTGGCGAACCGAGGCAGATACCCGGGAACGTCTGGAACTTCTGGCAAGACAGTTGGTCAAAGCCTATGTGTTGTATGATTGGACAGATTCGCTGTCCGACTCGTCAGAAGGTATGAACAAGGCATCAAAAGAGTTGTACGAACAGTCGAAAAGGCAGCTTGCACAATTACCGGCGACGCTGAAACAACTCGATTACACCAAAACTGCACTGTTAAGTGCGTTGCAGGAAAGTGCCGAATTGGAACTGGCCTCTCTGATTAAAGGTCTGCAAGGCGAGCGAATTGATCCCGGCCCAAGTGGTGCGCCAACCCGTGGTCGTTTGGATACCTTGCCGACGGGACGCAATTTCTTTTCCGTCGATAATCGGGCGATACCATCCCCAGCTGCCTGGCAAATCGGCAAAGCATCCGCACAAGCCTTGGTTGAACGTCATCTTCAGGAGCATGGCGATTATCCAAAGCAGCTTGGTATATCGGTTTGGGGAACGGCGACCATGCGAACCGGGGGCGACGATATTGCCCAGGCGTTTGCGTTGATGGGCGTGGAACCGGTCTGGGCGCCCGGCTCGAATCGTGTGGTCGATTTTAACGTCCTCAGTACTCAACTGTTACAACGACCTCGCATTGATGTCACTCTGCGCGTGTCCGGCTTTTTCAGAGATGCTTTTCCGAATGTAATGAAATTGTTCGATGCTGCGGTGCAAGCCGTGATTGATATTGAAGAGCCGGGTAACGAAAACCTGATTCAACAGCATGTGTCGCGGCGTATCGCTGAGTTGAAAAAACTCGGTTTCAATGATGCACAAGCCAGACGTCAGGCCAGTTATCGGGTTTTTGGCAGTAAGCCGGGTGCCTATGGTGCTGGCCTGCAAGGTCTGATCGACGAGCGCTGTTGGCAACAAAAGAGTGATCTGGCCGATGCTTATTTGAATTGGGGTGGCTATGCCTATGGTAACGAGTCGGGAGATGGTGTCGATGCCAGGGATGCCTTTCGTTATCGGCTGTCGCAACTCGAGGTGGTGTCGCAGAATCAGGATAACCGAGAGCATGATATTCTGGATTCAGATGACTATTATCAGTTCCAGGGCGGTATGAGTAACGCGGTCGAAGTGTTTTCGGGCAAGGCGCCCAGGGTTTATCATAATGACCATTCCAATCCGGCTTCGCCTAAAATCAGAACATTGAAAGAAGAGTTGAATAGGGTGGTGCGTTCGCGTGTGCTCAATCCGAAATGGATTCACGCAATGCGCCAGCATGGTTATAAAGGTGCGTTTGAAATGGGCGCATCGATTGATTATCTGTTTGCTTATGATGCGACCACCAATCTTATCGATGACTATCAATACGAGGCGGTGACCGATGCGTTGCTTCTCGATGCCGACAATCTGAATTTTCTTATGGAAAACAACCCCGCCGTACTCGAAGAAATGGCAGAACGGTTGCTGGAAGCCGCGCAGCGTGGACTTTGGCAATCGCCTGGAGACTACCCGGAAAAATTACAGGACATACTTTTGGCACTGGATGAAAGGCAGGAACAGTCGCCGTGATGGATGCGATGGCCTTGAGTATTGCCCTGGCTTTGTCACTGGATTGGCGATTGCAGGAAGTCCGGCGTTGGCATCCCCTGGTTGGCTTCGGGAATATCGCGATTCGAATTGAAAAAGCGTTAAACCGGCCCGCTCCTGGGCCGGTTTCCGGCATTGTTGCCGGTATGGCGGCCTGGTCGCTCGCCGTGGTGCCTTTTGTTCTGGTTGCGTATTGGCTGTCAGTATCTTTGTCTGGTTATTCTGTTTTGGCGGTGGTTGTCGGTGGTATTGTCTTATATTATGCGATTGGCTGGCAGTCTTTGATTGGTCATGCAAAGGCTGTGACCGAACCGCTGAAACGGGGTGATTTGCTGGCGGCGCGAAAGGCTGTTGGTATGATTGTCAGTCGGGACACCACTGGTTTGAATGAAGAGCAAGTGGCCTCCGCCGCAACGGAATCGGTATTGGAAAATGGCGCGGATGCCGTATTTGCCGCAGTATTCTGGTTTATGTTGCTTGGCTTGCCCGGCGTTGTTTTATATCGGTTAAGCAATACGCTCGATGCAATGTGGGGTTACAAGAATGACCGTTATGTCAGCTTTGGCTGGATGGCGGCACGGATGGACGATTTACTCAATCTGGTTCCTGCCCGGTTAACTGCTTTGAGCTATGCTTTTGTCGGTGACTTTCGGTCTGCGATAACGGCATGGCGGCACCAGGCCGGTACCTGGAAAAGCCCGAACGCCGGGCCTGTTATGGCAGCCGGTGCCGGTGCCATCAGAGTATCTTTGGGAGGTCGCGCGGTCTACCATGGCAAATGGCAGGAACGACCATCACTTGGCCCGACAACCGGAAACAGGGCATCGGCGGAGAGTGTCGATCAGGCGATTGGCCTGGTCAACAGAACACTCTGTTTATGGTTTAGCGTGATTGTCGTTATCGGAATACTGGGATGAAACAGCAACCCGAAATACCCGTACCGGATACAATAAGCCAAAAACATCGGGTGAAACCCGACCATATCGTTCACGGTGGTGATATCGAAAGTGCGCACAGACAGTATGGCACGCCGATAGATAAATGGATCGACCTATCGACCGGTATCAGCCCTTTACCTTATCCAGACACAAAGATTGCCACTGATGTGCTAACCCGTCTGCCGTATCAGCGAGATAGTTTTAGATCTGCGGTACGTGCGTACTATGGTGACTATGACTTTTTGGCGACCAATGGTTCCCAACAAGGTATTGCCGCTTTGCCACACTGTCTGAAAACTCTGCCGATTGTTTTGCCGGATGTGGGTTATCAGTCACATGCTGCTGCCTGGATGCAACAGGGCGCGGAGTCGATCCATTATCCTTCGCAACACGTCGATGCAGCGACACGGGTCATCGAGAAACTGATTGCAAGCGGTCGGGCCTTTCACTTATTGGTGATCAATCCCAACAATCCAACCTGTTGTCGTTTTTCACCCACAACACTGCAGCGCTGGTCGCGGCGACTGGTGGACGGGGCGATATTGATTGTCGATGAAGCCTTTGCCGATCTTTATCCGGGCCAGAGTGTCTTGGCTGAAGGCTTTGCCGCGAATATGCTGGTCTTTAGATCATTCGGTAAATTCTTTGGTTTACCCGGATTGAGACTGGGATTTGTTTTTGCGGCATCCTCGTTGTTAGCGGCGATGCGTGCCAGTATCGGTGTCTGGGATGTCAATGGCGCGGCTCAGGAAATTGCCATTCGTGCCTTTCGTGATCGCGATTGGCAGACCAAAACCCGGCAGCGGTTGCATCATTTGGCAGTTGAAAATCAAAAAATGTGGCAGTGTTTGTTTGATTCACTTCGGCGGCAGGGTTACCCGGTATCGGAGGCTCACCAGTTATTGTTTTCGTCCTATACGCTCGATGAAAACCCGGCAAAGCGACTGTTCGATGTCCTGGCACAAAACGCTGTGTTAGTTCGAATCATTTATCTTGAACCAGGGCGTGCCATAATCAGAATAGGCCGGATAGATACACAAAGGGGTCAGCAAGTTGCGCGTATAAATCGTATAATCAGGCAAAGCATCGATACGATGCAACTATCTTGAGCGAACATCTTGAGCGATAAACAAGCGGAGAACGAATATGGCTGATCGATCAGCGGGAACAAAACAGGGCATTATGGTCTGCGGGCATGGCAGCCGGGACAAGGGTGCAGAACGTGAGTTTGGTCGTGTTGCCAAGAGGCTTAGACAACGATTTCCGGATATACCTATTGAGTATGGTTTTCTCGAGTTTTCTGCGCCGAATATTCATATGGGATTGAACGCGCTGATCGGTCAGGGCGTCGAAGAAATCTATGCCGTTCCGGGGATGTTGTTTGCCGCGACTCATGCAAAGAACGATATTCCCTCGGTACTGACGACCTTTGCCGAGAAGCAGGGCAATGTGAAGATCGCCTATGGTAACGAACTGGGCTTGCATCAGGCCATGATCGACGCATTTCAAACTCGCATCTACGAATCGCTTGGCATAGACCCAGACAATCACCCCGATCAACTTTATGACACCATGCTGGTTGTGGTCGGGCGCGGTACTTCTGACACTATGGCCAATGCAGAAGTGGCGAAACTCACCCGCATTGTCAACGAGAATATGGGCTTTGGCTGGGCGGATACAGTGTATTCCGGGGTTACCTATCCCTCTGTGGGCGAAGGTCTGGAACGTCTGGCAAAACTGGGCTTCAAGAAAATAGTGGTGGCACCTTATTTTCTGTTTACCGGTAGATTGATAAAACGTATTTATGGCTATGTGGATCTCGTGGCGAAGCGGATGCCGGATATCGAGTTTATCAAAACACCTTATCTCAACGATCATGAAAAAGTCATCGATGCATTTGAAGTACGTGTACGTGAAATTATGACCGGTCAGGTGCAGGCGATGCCTGATAATCTGATGTCATCCTTCAAACGCCGACTTGCCGCCGGTGAGGTCAATGTGCATCATCATCATGCGGAATTTGATCCGCACAACCCTGGAGCTGATCAGGAAGACAGTGGTCATCATGCCCATACTCATTCTCACAGCCCTCTTCACACTCATCCCGACACTCATACACACTCAAAGCACTCAGACAATCACTTGCATAACCATTCACACGACCATTCGCATGGCCACTCTCATGCGATATACAAGCATATAGGTCACCCGCTTGGGCCAAGAACCATGATTGGCGATGGCATTTGCAATTGCTTTATGCGGCAATTTCCGCAGGAAATTCTCGATCAGGAAAAAGAACGCATTGCCAGAATGGGGGATGAAGTGCCATTGGCACACCGTCAACAAGAGTGCACAAGTCAGTAGTGGTGCCTAAATCGTAACGTATACTTCTAGGACTAGCGACAAGGCGGTGTGATACAAGGGCAGGGCATAAAGTATGCTCGCTTCAGCATTGTAGTGTTTACCGGGTGGTTGGAATTGCCAATTTGGATTACCAATAACGAAGTATCTGGTTTAAACTGTCGGCCGCTCGGAACGCGGCTGTTTATTGCGTGCCTTTCGGTAGCAGATTGCCAAAGTGGGTGTTTTTGGCTTTTTCAGGGTCTAATATGATGAATTTACTGGTCATTGCCATTGGTGGCGCACTTGGCGCGGTTGCCCGTTACAGCCTTGTCGGTTTGATGACGGAATGGCTTGGCAAGTCCTACCCTTATGGAACTTCTTTAGTGAATATCCTGGGTTCCTTGTTGATTGGAATCCTGTCTGTTTTCGTGATCGAGAAGTTTCATGCGACACCCGAAATTCGATTTCTCGCCATGGTTGGATTTCTCGGAGCATTTACCACGTTTTCTACTTTCTCTTTGGAAACAGTATCTCTGTTGCAAAGTGGTCGTGTCATTGCGGCGATGGTTTACGTGTTAAGCAGTGTTACATTATGCATTTTGGCAACGGCAGCTGGAATGATACTTGCTAAGTCGTTGCTAAATTAATTTTTTATTTACATTACTCAAACAGGAATAAGTCAGTTCCCATGTTAGATGCGAAACTCATTAGATCGGATGTCGAAAAAATCGCCAATAAGCTCCTGAAAAAAGGCTATATATTGGATGTTGCAAAACTGAATGCGCTGGAAAGCAAAAGAAAGGAAATACAGTCGAAAACCGAGAATTTGCAAAGCGAACGCAATAGCCGGTCAAAAAATATCGGTAAAGCCAAAGCCCAGGGGCAAGACATTGCCCCTTTGATCAAGGAAATGGAAAGTCTGGGTAATGAGCTGGAAGCATCGAAACAGGCTCTGGCCGAATTGCAACTGGAGCTGAATGATATTTTGCAGGGAATTCCGAATATTCCCGATGAGGATGTGCCTGAAGGGGTGTCAGAAGATGACAATCTCGAGGTGCGAGTCTGGGGTGAACCGACCCAGTTTGATTTTGCGCCAAAAGATCATGTGGATCTTGGTGAAAAGTCTGCTGGTATTGACTTTGACAATGCTGTCAAACTGTCGGCTTCCCGATTTGTCGTGTTGCGTAACCAGATTGCCCGACTGCATCGGGCGTTGACCCAGTACATGATCGATACGCACACCACGAAAAACGGTTACGAAGAATTGTATTTGCCGTATCTGGTCAATGCCGACACCTTGTATGGAACGGGCCAGTTGCCCAAATTTGAGGAAGATCTGTTTAAAGTGCCGGGAGAGCGAGCTCTTTACTTGATTCCTACCGCTGAGGTACCCGCGACCAATCTGGTTCGGGATACCATTGTGGAAGCAAACCAGATGCCGCTGAAGTTTGTCTGCCATACCCCCTGTTTCCGAAGTGAAGCGGGCTCTTACGGTCGTGATGTGAGGGGCATGATCCGTCAGCACCAGTTTGACAAAGTCGAGCTGGTGCAGATCGTTCAACCCGAAGCGTCGGATCAGGCATTGGAAGCACTGACCGGACATGCCGAGATGATTCTGCAAACGCTCGAGCTGCCGTATCGTGTGGTCAAACTGTGTGGTGGTGATCTGGGATTTAGTGCGGCAAAGACTTACGACATTGAAGTTTGGCTGCCTGGACAGCAGAAATACCGGGAAATTTCTTCATGCAGTAATACCCGTGATTTTCAGGCAAGACGGATGCAGGCAAGGTGGCGCAACCCCGAAACAGGTAAACCCGAGCTGCTGCATACCTTGAACGGGTCGGGTCTCGCGGTTGGTAGAACCATGATTGCAGTCATGGAAAACTATCAGCGTGAAGACGGCACGATTGGCGTGCCTGACGTGCTGCAACCTTATATGAACGGTTGCACGGTGATTAGAGGCTAAGGGTTTACTTATGGAAAAAATGGCCTTTTTGCCTCTTTATTTCAATGTCAAAGACAAGCCCGTCTTGGTCGTTGGAGCCGGTGAAAAGGCGGCTCGAAAAGCTGAATTGTTGTTGCAGGCCCAGGCTCATGTCAGCCTGGTTGGGCGTGACCTGGTTTCGGATTTGTCTGAACTGGTTACCTCGGAACAAGTCAAATTGTTGTCTGATAGGTATTCTGTCAACCTGCTGCAAGGGCACAGTCTTGTCGTCGCCGCTTCAGAATCATCACTGGATGAGGTTGTGGCTCTTGATGCGCAGCAGGTCAATTTGCATGTCAACGTGGTGAATAACGCTGCACTGAGCACCTACATCTTTCCTTCCGTGGTCAATCGGTCTCCCGTGATTGCGGCCGTGTCCAGCAGTGTCAAGTTACCTGTGTTGACCCGCCTTCTCAGAAGTAAGCTGGAAACCGCAATTCCTGGCAGTTATGGCAGAGTGGTCGAGATCGCTTCCCGCCTTAGACAACAGGTGAACGATAAATTTCCAGAATTGACCGACAGAATGAGATTCTGGGAGCTGGTTCTGGAAGGTCGTTTTGTCGAACTGGTTCACTCCGGAAATGAACCGGAGGCGGAAGCGATGCTTTCCGATCATCTGCACAACGCGAAAATCACCGCCACCGGGGAAGTGTATTTGGTCGGTGCCGGTCCCGGAGACCCTGACCTGTTGACTTTACGGGCGCTCAGGTTGATCAGTCAGGCGGATGTCGTTGTCTATGATCGACTTGTGTCCCAGCCTATATTGGCCAAAGTTAGACAAGACGCGGAAAAAATACATGTCGGTAAGCGACGAAACAGTCATACCCTGACTCAAAACGACATTAACTCGTTACTGGTAGAGCTGGCCAGGCAGGGTAAGCGAGTTTTGAGATTGAAAGGCGGTGATCCCTTTATATTTGGTCGCGGCGGAGAGGAAGTTGAAGAGTTGGCTAAAGCCGGCATTCCCGTTCAGGTGGTACCAGGTATCAGTGCGGCGAATGGCTGCGCCTGCTATTTCGGCATTCCGTTGACGCATCGTGATTATGCCCAGTCGGTACGATTTATCGCTGGCTATCTAAAAAACGATAGCTGTGATTTGCCTTGGCAGGAGTTTATTTCGCTCGGGCAGACTTTGGTGTTTTATATGGGACTCAAGGGGTTGCCGACCATTTCGAGCAAGCTTGTCGAGCACGGAATGAGTGAGTCAATGCCAGTGGCATTGATATCCAGAGGAACCACCGCCGAACAGCGTATGATAGTCGGCACGCTGGGTAATATAGTGATGAAATTGCAGGGGCAAAATAAAGCCGGACAACCAATTAAAACGCCGGTGCTGATCATTGTCGGAGAAGTGGTGAAGTTGCGGGATCAACTGCGCTGGCCCGATTAAATTCAACCATCCGAACCCAGCATAGTGTTAAGTATGTGCAAAAAAGCCACTTTGCTTATATCACCTTGAATGCGCATTGTCTTTATCTCAGAGCCGTTTTTATCGAAAAACAGCAATGCTGGCGGGCCGAATAAATCAAATTGTTTTAACAGTGCGATGTTCTCCGGAGAGTTTCGGGTAACGTCCGCCTTGATTAAATGAAAGTTTGCCAGAGTTTGCCTTATATCAGGCGCGGCAAAGATTTTTTTTTGGATTTCTTTGCAGCTTACGCACCAATCCGCGTAAAAATCAACCAGCGTCAACTTGCCGCTTCGTGTGGACTGTTGCAGTTGCAAGGTGAGTTCTTTGGAGGAGGTAATGGTCACGAAGTCCGACTGCTCGCTGACAGCGGGTCGATTATCTCCAGCGGTAACGCCGGAGAGTGGATTCAATGGATCTGAGGCTTGGCTGAACGCTCCTATTATCAGCATGATTGCGTAAATAAATAAAAACAAAGCGATCGCTTTGACGACTCTTTGGGGGGCGGTTTCAGCGGCTTCGAGAGCGCCCAATACAACTGCCATGGTGCCTATCAGAAACGCCCACGATAGCATTACGACAAAATCGGAAAGCAAGCGACTGAGCAACCAGATCGCGACACCAAGTAAAAGAAATCCGAACACTTGTTTGATGGTGTCCATCCAGGCACCCGCCTTGGGTAGCAGTTTACCGCCGCCAATCGCTACCGCAATTAACGGTACTCCCATACCAAGACCCAGCATAAACAGTGCGATGCCGCCAATCAGGGCATCTTCTGTAGTTGATATATAAACTAACGAACCTGCCAGCGGAGCGGAAACACAGGGCGAGACAATAAGTGCAGAAGTAGCGCCGATGCCGAAAACAGCACCCAGTTGGCCGCCACTGAGTTTGTTGCTGGTTGCGGTAAGTTTGTCTCTTAGCCCGGTGGGTAACTGGAGTTCATAAACGCCAAACATCGCCAGGGCTAAAATCGAGAAAAGCACGGCAAAGCCAATCAAAGTCGGCTCGGATTGCAGTATCGCCTGCGCGTTGGCACCTGCCCCGAGCAGTCCGGTAGCGACGCCGGCCAGCGAATAAGTGATCGCCATACCTAGTACATAACTCAAAGACAGCAGTGACGAACGGATTACGGTCGGATTGGTCTGGCCGACGATGATAGAGGAAACGATAGGGATCATTGGGAACACGCAGGGGGTAAATGTCAGCCCTATGCCTAGCAGGAAAAACAGACCGGCAATCATGATCAGCGAGGCACTTTGCAGGAATTGCGTAATGCTGTTCGCCGAGTCAAGCGACGCAAGTTCCGTCAGCTTGTCACCGGTGCCAGCGGCGTGGCCGCCTGATGTCATACCTGTGACTCTGGCTGGGGTCAGACCGGCCGTCGCAGCAGAAGCAGATTCATTGAGAATCAGCAACGACCGTATCTGTGGCGGATAACATAAACCGGCATCGGCACATCCCTGATAGCGGGCCTTGATAGTCGCTTCGGTGCCGGAGTTGAAATATACCGGTAAAAAAACCGAGACATCGCTATGGAATACAGTGACTTTACCAAAATGCGGGTCGTTTTTGCGTTCCCCTTCAATAGAAAATTCCGGTTCGCCCAGGCTGGCATTGCTGCCAGTGACGGAAAAGGCCATGCGTTCTTTGTATAGATAGTGTCCGGGCGTGATTTTCCAGGTGAGTCGCAAGCCGCCTTTGGCTGGTGTATCGGTCAATACAAATGCCTGATTTACCGGTAGAAATTCGCTTCCAAATGCCGGAGACAAGCTAGTGTTGCCAGCAAAAATATCCGCCGCTGAGGCAGTGGTGGTGGCAACCGGTAATAACAAGATTAGCAGCAGCGTTAACGGAGCGGTAAATGAAAATGGAGTAAACAATGCACGTGTTAGAGTCATAAGCCAGTCAATTGAATGGGTGTTTTGAGCCTGCACTTTATCGCAAAATGGTCGGATTTAATACCTCGATGCGAGTTATACCTGGTTGGATCGTACCCTTTTATCTGTCCTGGGGCGCTGACTGTGTCTCTCGAATCCCGGTACCGATTGTCAGTGGTTGGCGACTGATAATCAAATACCGGGCTAACAAGAGTACGGCCGCTACGGTCAGTCCCGCTGTCGCTCCCAGCCAATAGCCCGGTGCTCCAAGTGGCGGTAGGAACCAGTGTGTTTCCGCAAAAAGATAGCCGACAGGCAGCCCGATAAGCCAGTAGGAAATAAACGTTGCCAGCATTGGTAATCTCGTATCCTTATGGGCTCGCAAAGCGCCGGCGCTGCATACCTGAATAGCATCCGAGACCTGGAAAAAAGCCGTAAAGAGTAGCATGTAAGCGGCGAATTCGATGACTTTCTCCTGGTCTGAATAAATAGCGGCCAGGTTTTCGCGAAACATGATCGTCAGGGTAAATGACACAACGGCCAGGGCTGCCGCCATCGCCGTTCCCGTCAGGCTCGAAATATGAGCAAGTTCGGGTTTATTGTCACCCAGCAAATAACCGGATCTTACGGTAATAGCCATGCCGATACTTAGTGGCAGCATAAAAACGGTGGCGGCTAGATTTCGGGCGATTTCATGTGCAGACAGAATGATAGCCCCGTATTTGGCTACCAGAAGCGAGATTGCACTGAACAGCGAAACTTCAAAAAATATCGCGATTCCAATAGGGATGCCCAACGCCAGAATGCAGCGCTGAAAACGTAAGTCTGGCTTGGTGAATTGGTTGAAAACAGCGTGTTTACCATATCGGCGGTTGGTTTTTATATGCAGAACCAGTAGCAATGCCATTAGCCATGACACCAGGGAAGTGGCCATACCACAGCCGGGGCCACCCATCCTGGGCAGACCGAATGTACCATGGATAAAGACGTAATTGAGTGGAATATTGGCAATCAGTCCGAATAACATAATCATCATCACCGGCCTGGTTTGGGATAGTCCCTCACAATAGTTGCGCAAAGCGAGATAGATGCCAACGGCTGGGCCGCCCCAGGCTAGACCATGCATATAGCGGAGGCTGCCACTACGCATTTCAGGCGTAATTGCAAGCCAGTCGATTATCCAGTGGGCCTCGATGCAAAACAAACAGGCTATCAGCCCGGTTGCGACTCCCATCCAAATGGCTTGCTGACCGGTATAGCGTATTTGACCAAATTCTCCGGCGCCATGATGGCGCGCGATTAACGAGCTGGTAATCAGCATAATGCCGGTGATGAATAGCACAAGCGGAAGCCAAATGCTGGCACCGATGCTGACTGCTGCCAAATCCTCGGCTGCGACATGGCCCGCCATTATAACATCGGCAGTGTTCATACCCATTTGCGCCAGTTGCGTGACCAATATCGGAATACCGATGGCAAGAATCGAGCGGAGTTCAGATTTTAACCGGAAAAATCGAGTGTGAACCAAAGTTTGCTCCACCGATGAAAACCGATCTGAAAAGGTGTTAAACCCGTTCAGCCGTGATAGTATTCAAACTTGCTAATTGTATTCGGTGTAGGTCGGGTTTGTCTGTAGTCAATGGTGATAAATCACTAGGTTCGACAGGTGTCAGTACCAAGATGGATGATAGAGACATTTGCGAGACCTTGATCGCCTTGTTCAACTTGGCTTTCAAGGAGACCTACCAGACTATTCTTGTCTCAGGTGGTGAAGAACCAATTTATTTGCCGGCTGGCAAGGCTCTGGTATCCGATGATAGAGAACAATCGAGCGAGGTGCCGAGGCAACATTGCGATGGCATCCGGTTACACCGGATTGTGTTTTATCGTGACTACCCCCGCAGTGCATTGCATGAAGTGAGCCATTGGTGCATTGCAGGCCCGGAGCGAAGAACCCAGACGGATTATGGTTACTGGTATCAACCAGATGGCCGTACCGTTCGGCAGCAAACTGTTTTCGAACAGGTGGAAAGCAAACCGCAAGCGATCGAGTGGATACTGTGCCAATCGGTCGGACTGCCTTTTCGAGTGAGTAGCGACAACCTGAATGGTGAAAGATCCAAAACCGAACTACAGTTTAAACAAAACATCTTGGCTCAGGTATATCGCTATTTCGATGACGGTTTACCTGAGCGCGCCGACATATACCGTGAGGCTTTACTGTCTTATTTTCGACCCTCGGTGACGTTAACGAAAGCGTTATTCGATATAGAGGAACTTGGGTGACCGATCAAACAGCAATAAACGAGATAGACCCGGATATCGGAGAAAGTGACGCGATCACTTTTGATTCTCTTGAACTCAATCCAGAATTACTTGCCGCAATTACCACCTGCGGTTTCATTAAATGCACGCCTATCCAGGCGGAGACGCTGCCTGTCACCCTGGCCGGGCAGGATGTCATTGGCCGGGCCCAAACCGGTACCGGTAAGACCGCCGCCTTCCTTATCACCGCCTTTGAATACCTGTTGAGCAATCCTGTAGCCAAAGAAAGACGTTATGCCAGCGAGCCTAGAGTTTTGGTGCTGGCTCCGACCCGCGAGCTGGCGCTTCAGATTGAAAAGGATGCCATGCAACTGAATGCAAGGGCCGGGTTTAATATACTCTCGACCGTTGGCGGAATGAACTACGCAAAACAACGCGACAGTTTACAAAACTATTTGATAGATGTTTTGGTCGCGACTCCCGGCCGGTTGCTTGATTTTCTGGAAAAAGGCGATGTCTATCTCGATCAGGTTGACGTATTGATTATCGATGAAGCCGACCGAATGCTGGATATGGGGTTTATTCCCGATATCAAACGGATTTTGCGGCGTACCACTGCCCGTGAATACAGACAAACCCTGTTGTTTAGTGCCACTTTCAATCAGGATGTCCTTAATCTGGCGTCTCAGTGGACCTGTCAGGCGGAATACCTCGAGATCAAATCCGATACGGTTGCGGCCGAGACAATTGAGCAAACTGTCTTGCTTGTCGAGAAAAAGAATAAACGTAGAGTTTTGGTTGATTTGTTGAAACAAGATGCAGACGGCAAGTTCATCATATTTACCAACAGGCGGGATATTGCCAGAGAACTTGAGAAATATCTTTCAAGAAATCGCATTCGAGCCGAACTGCTTTCTGGCGAGGTGACACAAAGTCGTCGTATAAAGGTGCTTGAAAACTTCAAGAACAATAAAGTGAAAGTCATCGTGGCGACGGATGTCGCGGGTCGGGGGCTGCATGTCGACGATATTTCCCATGTCATTAATTATAACCTGCCTGATGATCCCGAAGACTATGTGCATAGAATTGGTCGCACGGGTCGGGCAGGTAAGACCGGTATAGCGATTACCCTCGCCTGTGAAGATGAGGCATTTGCTATTCCAGATATCGAAAGTTACCTGGGATTGAAGCTGAATTGTGTGCAGGCAGACTAAGTTGTCAAACTGTGGCTCTCTGTCGCCAATGGGTGATAGATGAACAAAAAAATGGCAAACCAGTGAAAATAGTTGCCGATGAAAATATCCCGTTGCTGAAAGATTTCTTTGCATCGATCGGAGAGGTGTATGCTGTTCCTGGCCGATCGCTGGAGCCAAATCAGGTTAAAGATGCGGATATTCTGCTGATCAGATCTGTGACCCAGGTTGATCAGTCCTTATTAAAAGACTCCAATGTGCGATTTGTCGGTACCGCCACAATCGGTTTAGACCATATCGATTGCGATTATCTAGACCAACACGGCATCGTGTACGCGAATGCGCCGGGTTGCAATGCGCTTTCAGTAGTAGAGTATATCTTTAGTTGCCTGACTGTGCTTGCAGAGATCGATCAAATTCGTCTCGAAGAAAAGTCGGTGGGCATTGTTGGCTGCGGCCATATTGGCGGAGCCTTGGCGAAAAAACTGAAAAAACTCGGGGTCGAGGTGTTAATCAATGATCCACCACTGGCCAGGATGGGGGTGCGAGGATTGGTGTCCCTGGATGACGTTTTGAAGGCGGATATTATTTCTCTGCATGTTCCGCTGACCAAGACTGGACAATTTGCGACCGAACATTTGATTGATCAGAAAGTGTTGATGCAATTATCGGAAAATCAGGTGCTGATCAATTCTTCTCGGGGCAGGGTGGTCGATAACGGGGCGTTGTTGCAAAAGTTGGAAAAACAGCCTGGTTTTCGGGTCGTGCTGGATGTTTGGGAAAATGAGCCGGCGATTGCGACGCGTCTGCTCGAGAAAGTGATTATCGGCACCCCGCATATCGCCGGTTATAGCCTCGATGGCAAAGCGAAAGGAACCGAAATTGTTTGCCGGGAACTATGCCAATACCTGGGATTGCCTGGGCCGAACAAGGCAGCCCGGTTTTTGCCGATGCCGCCTCTGACCACCCTCGGGTTTAGTTCCCAGGCGGATACTGACTGGGCTGTAACCACGGCGATACGGGCATCCTATGATGTACGGATCGATAATTGGAAACTCAAAAACAAAATGCATTTGGCTGCGACCGAATTTGCCAGTCATTTTGACCGTGTAAGAAAAGACTATCCGGTACGCAGGGAATTTGGGACTATTAAAGTCATGCTGGACAATACGAGCCCGAAATTGGCTGACAAGCTCAAAACACTGGGATTTGTACTTGAATAAACCCGTTCAGTCGTTAACGAAAACCATTAAAGCCTGTGAGGAATGTGAGTGGCAGAAAATTCTGCAAGCCAGCAAAACCCTGAATTCAAAGCCGATGCCGCCAATATCGACAAGCAGAAAATGTCGCTCGAGAGGCTTGGTCTAGCTATCGGTGATCTGCTTACGGTTGAAACAGTCTCGCCAAAACGAAAGCTCAACACAAAACTCATTGGATTTCTCTCTGGGCATAGTATCCTTGTTGCGTCGCCAACAACAGGTGGTAAGGATGTGGTGCTGGAACAGTCCACCCCGTTAACGGTTCGAGGAATGGTTCGTAACCAGGCGTACGCATTCAGTACCCGTGTCGTTTACAGAAGCTGGCAACCTTACGGTTACTACCATTTGGCTTTTCCGTCCGAGATGGTGACTGTTGAGGTTCGAAAAACATCCAGGGTAACTGTAAATCTGCCAGCGGTGATTGACAGTGAATTCGATATTGGGCGCGACGAATGGCCGAAAAGCGCAGTTGTCCAGGATTTGAGTACCAATGGCGCGGGCTTGCTTAGTCGTCAGATATTGGGTGAAAAAGACCACGAAATTAGGCTGAAGCTGAATCTCAGTATTTCCGATATACACAGAACCATCGAGTTACCCTGCGTTATAAGAAACGGGTTGGTGGTGGATAAAAGTTCTGGCTCCCACTACCTGTTTGGCGTCGAATTTGAGAATGCGACCAGTGCTGATCGCCTGACCATCGCCAGTTTTCTGTACGAGATAGACGGTGATCATTAATCGTCTCAGACCGGTTTCAACCATCCTGTGGGCGCAGCCGGATTGGCGCCAAACTTCACAGGCATTTTTATAGTGATCTCAAGATCTTCTAGTTCTGCGAGTAAGCCTGAACAATCAGTGCTTGTATCACCCGGTTGATGCGTGTCGACGATCCGCTTTTGAGCGCTGCACGAATAATACTGATATGTGCTTGTTGATCGAGCAAGGTTTCGGCAGGCTGTTCGCCTGTCAAAGTGTTGGCTTCGTCAAACTGACAATGCTCGCTGAGCAGATGCTTGTCGGTACATGCCCTGGATAGAAGGCAAAGCGTTTTGTGGGTCAGCACCGCCTGATCCAGCGCATCCTGTTTTATCGTATCAATATATCGAATATAGCCTTCATCGGCTAACCATATCATTGCACCAAAACAGGCCAAATGCCGATCACTATGTAGCCCAAATTCATCCGGTGAGTCTTCACCTGCGATATCCTCGACATAAATGTTGCATGGCCTGGGAAAGCTGTTGAACAATTGCAGCAAAATCTTCGCGATGTCTTTACAAAAATCTTCGATATGGATATCTGCCATGGTTTACTGCTTATATTTTTCCAGAAAATTGGCGAACCGGCCAATCGCGTCTTCGAGGATATCGGCCTGAGGTAAAAATACGACGCGCATATGCTGGTTGTCTTCCAGATTGAAGGCACTGCCCTGAACCAGAAGAATTTTTTCCTGGATCAACAGGTCATAGACCAGCTTTTTATCATCGCTGATCGGGTAGCGTTTGGGGTCCAGTCTTGGAAACAGATAAAGCGCACCATTGGGTTTGATACAGCTGATGCCGGGAATATCGGTCAGCATTTGCCAGGCGATGTCTCGTTGCTCTTTCAGTTTGCCGCCATCCATTACCAGGTCATTGATACTCTGGTAGCCACCCAGTGCAGTCTGGATAGCATATTGCGAAGGTACATTCGAGCACAGGCGCATCGATGCAAGTATGTCGATACCGTCAATCAGGTCAGTAGAATAAAATTTATTGCCGCTGACAATCATCCAGCCTGAACGATATCCGGCGGCCCTGTAGGATTTGGACAACCCATTAAAGGTGAAAAACAGTATATCTTCGGCGAGCGAGGCCAGTGGAATGTGATTCGCGTTATCGTAAAGTATTTTGTCATAGATCTCATCGGCAAGAACCAGCAAGTCGTGTTGCCTGGCCAACTCGATAATTTGCAACAATAAATCTTTCGAATAGACGGCACCCGTTGGGTTATTCGGGTTGATGACAACGATGGCCTTGGTTTTATCGGATATCTTGCTTTTTATATCATCGATGTCGGGAAACCAGTCTGCCTGTTCATCGCAGTGATAATGAACCGGGGTGCCGCTGGATAGTGAGACAGCGGCGGTCCACAAAGGATAATCGGGGGATGGGATAAGCACTTCGTCGCCGGAATTTAACAGCCCTTGCATTGCCATCACTATCAGTTCACTGACACCATTGCCAATATAAATATCGTCTATTTCGACATTGGCAATCTGTTTTTGTTGGCAGCTTTGCATCACTGCTTTTCGCGCGGCGAAAATACCTTTCGAGTCGACATAACCCTGTGCCTGGGGCAGGTTATGAATAACGTCTTGCTGGATTTCCTGAGGCACGTCAAAGCCAAACGGCGCGGGGTTGCCAATGTTCAGTTTCAATACTCTGTGGCCTTCTTCTTCCAGGCGACGAGCTTCTTTTTGTACATTTCCCCTGATTTCGTACCCGACATTACTGAGTTTTACAGATTTTTTTAGTACGCGCATATATTTTTCCCGACGGGGTCATCCTGTAAGGGACTGGACCAATGGCTTGCTACAGCGTTGATCCAATTAATTTAGTAGGTTTTCGGCGGGGTTGCAATCACAGTATGGCTGAGTCTCGTGCAAAGTGGAGATGGTTTTAAATATTGTGCGCGATAAAATTGTGTGATCTTATGAAAACTTTCAGTTAGCCAACCAAAAAGGAGCGAGTCATGAGTGGTGAGATATTTGACTTCAACGTTGAAAAAATCAATGGCGACAATGTCAGCATGGCGGAATACAAGGGCAAAGTTTTGCTTATTGTCAATACTGCCAGTAAATGTGGTTTTACGCCGCAATTCGAAGGGCTGGAAAGCCTTTATCAGGATTATCAAGACAAGGGGTTGGTTATTCTGGGTTTCCCCTGTAACCAGTTTCTCAATCAGGATCCAGGCAGTAACAGCGAAATAGGCGAGTTTTGTTCATTTAACTATGGCGTCACCTTTCCAATGTTTGCAAAGATCGAAGTCAACGGAGACAATGCGCACCCGTTATACCAGTACTTGAAAAAGTCAGCAAAAGGTCTTTTGGGCAGTGAAGCTGTAAAATGGAATTTCACCAAATTCCTGGTCGATCAGGAAGGTAATGTGCAGAAACGCTATGCGCCAAATACCTTGCCAAAGGAGATCGAGCAGGATATAAAATCGTTTTTGAGTTGCTAATCACTTTTTTGACAAGTGGTCTGCCAGCCTCGCCTGGTTAAAGATTTTTTCGTTTCCTGGCGGTTATTTTGACCAGTATGCTCAGGTAATCGCTTGGTTTTGTTTCTTTGCCTGATTCATGAAACGGACTTAAAAGTTTGATATATTACCGTCCCAGATAGAAACGTACTGATTTGCATAACGAGCGTAATCTATTCTACCAAAGCCCATCAGGGCCTGGTTGTTAACCACGTAGGCGGAAGTATGACAGCACAAAAATCGAAGATTATTTATACCAGAACAGACGAAGCGCCCGCACTCGCTACCTATTCTTTACTACCTATTCTTAGAACATTCACCTCTGCTGCCGGAATAGCCGTAGAAACCAGTGACATATCCCTGGCGGCCAGAATACTGGCTGCTTTCCCCGACAATCTGAGGGAAGACCAAAAAGTACCTGACGCCCTGGCAGAACTTGGTCGTCTCACCTTACAGCCAGATGCCAATATCATCAAGCTACCCAATATCAGCGCATCCATTCCTCAGCTGAAAGCGGCAATCAAAGAACTGCAAGGGCAAGGATACGATATTCCTGGCTTTCCTGACGAACCCGAGAATGAACAACAGGAAGAAATCAAGAAACGTTATTCAAAGGTTCTTGGCAGTGCGGTCAATCCTGTTCTGCGCGAAGGTAATTCAGATAGAAGGGCACCAGCTTCGGTCAAGCAGTATGCGCGCAATCATCCTCATACCATGGGCAAGTGGAGCCAGGCATCGCGAACTCATGTCGCTCATATGCGTCACGGTGATTATTATCATAGTGAGCAATCGGTGATTATGGATAAAGCCGATACTTTGCGTATTGAATATGTGGATAAAGACGGCAAGGTCACGCCTTTGAAAGCCAGTGTGCCGGTTCTCGAAGGTGAAGTTATCGATGCCACGCGTATGAGGATCAAGGTGTTACGCGAGTTTCTCGAAGAAGAGATCGAGGGTGCTAGGCGCGCGAATCTGTTGTTTTCATTGCATGTGAAAGCGACCATGATGAAAGTGTCCCACCCGATTGTGTTTGGTCATGCGGTCACTGTTTATTTTAAGGAAGTGTTTGAAAAATACGCGGAAACGTTCAAGAAGTTAGGAATTAACCCAAATAACGGGTTGAATCATGTGTATCAAAAAATTAGTAAATTGCCTTTTTCAAAGCGCTCGCAAATCGAAAAGGATATTCGTCGTTGCTATGGTTACCGACCGGAAATGGCGATGGTGGATTCGGACAAGGGTATCTCCAATCTGCATGTACCCAGTGATGTAATAATCGATGCATCAATGCCAGCAATGATACGTTTAGGTGGCAAAATGTGGGGTACAGATGGCAAGCTCAAGGATACCAAAGCGGTTATTCCGGATACCAGTTATGCCACCATCTACCAGGAAGTCATCAATTTCTGTAAGCATCACGACGCGTTTGACCCGACCACAATGGGCACAGTTCCCAATGTCGGATTGATGGCGCAGAAAGCAGAAGAGTACGGTTCGCATGACAAAACCTTCGAGTTACAAGGTGATGGTTTTGTGCGTGTCGTCAATCAGCAGGGAAAGGTCTTAACCGAACACGATGTAGAAGAGGGTGATATTTGGCGAATGTGTCAAACCAAAGACCTGCCAATACGTGATTGGGTGAAACTTGCGGTCAATCGCGCCCGGGTCAGCGGTATGCCGGCGGTGTTCTGGCTGGATGAAGAACGTGCACATGATCGGAATATGATTAAAAAGGTTGAGCAATATCTGAAAGATCATGACACTGAGGGCTTGGACATTCGCATTATGAAACCCGATCGAGCGATCCGTTGGACCATGGAGCGTTTAATTCGGCATAAAGATACCATTTCTGTCACCGGCAATGTGTTGCGGGATTACCTTACCGACCTGTTTCCAATTCTGGAGCTTGGTACCAGTGCAAAAATGCTATCTATCGTGCCATTGATGGCTGGAGGTGGATTGTTTGAAACCGGAGCCGGAGGTTCAGCGCCAAAGCACGTCCAGCAGTTTATTGAAGAAAACCACCTTAGATGGGATTCTTTAGGCGAGTTTCTGGCGATTGGTGTTTCGCTTGAGGATTTGGGCCTGAAGACGGGCAATGACCGGGCATTATTGTTATCCGAGACCATGGATAAAGCAACGGCAAAATTCCTGGAAATGGATAAGTCTCCTTCCCGAATATCCGGGGAACTGGATAACCGGGGAAGCCATTTCTACCTGGCGATGTATTGGGCGGAAGAACTGGCGGCGCAGGACAAAGATCCCGAGTTAAAAGCACGCTTTGGAAAACTAGCCAAAGGCCTGGAAGAAAACGAAGATAAAATACTGTCTGAGTTAACATCTGGGCAAGGCGGGCATGTCGATATCGGTGGTTATTACCATCCCGATCTTGAATTGGTGAACAAGGTCATGCAGCCAAGCGAAACGTTTAACCAATTACTGGCAGAGGCGAAAATGTAACCTATACCGGCTTCGTTGTTGCCAACCGGAGTCGCTCGGTAAAAAAGGCTGCGATTGTAGCCTTTTTTAAGGTTGTTATGTCAAGCGGTTAGGTAAGATATCTTTCAGCTTTCTTCTGATATCGCGAATCGCGTTTTCAGTGGTTTCCCAGTCGATACACGCATCAGTGACGGACACTCCATATTCCAGTTCTTCAAGATTTTTTGGAATGGACTGGTTGCCCCATTTCAGATTGCTCTCAACCATCAAGCCGACGATAGATTTGTTACCTTCGATAATTTGGTGAGCGACATCTTGCATAACCAATGGTTGAAATGCCGGATCTTTTTTAGAGTTCTCATGGCTGCAATCTATCATGATCGCGTTTCGCAAATTCGCTTTTGCCAGCTCTTTTTCACACAGGGCTACATTCACCGAGTCATAGTTAGGGCTACCGCCGCCGCCGCGTAAAACAACATGCCCATATCGATTGCCTTTGGTTCTAATGATGGACACCTGGCCATCGTTGTTAATACCCAGAAAACTGTGCGGATGTTCAACGGATTTCATGGCGTTAACCGCAACACCCAGGTTACCATCGGTGCCATTTTTGAATCCGATCGCTACCGAAAGACCACTACTCATTTCTCTATGAGTTTGCGATTCCGTCGTCCGGGCGCCAATTGCCGACCAAGTAACGGTGTCTTGCAAGTACTGAGGTGAAATCGGATCAAGTGCTTCGGTAGCGATAGGCAGGCCGATTTCAGTGATATCCATCAATAGTTGACGACCAATATGCAGACCTTCCTGTATATCGAAAGAGTCATTTAGATGCGGGTCGTTTAACAACCCTTTCCAACCAATGGTTGTTCGTGGCTTTTCAAAGTAGACGCGCATAACCAGGTAAATGGTATCGTTCACTTCATCGGCCAGTTTTTTTAGCTTGTATGCATAGGCTTTCGCTGCATCGATATCATGGATCGAACAAGGACCGATAACAGCAAACAGGCGATGGTCCTTTTTATCCAGAATATTTTCAATTGTTTTTCGCCCCTGGATAACGGTCGCTCTCGCTTTCTCTGTAAGGGGCATTTCTTTTTTAAGTTGACTTGGTGTAACAAGAAGTTCAGTCTTTTCGACATTTAAATTGTTGATCGCATTGTTAGTCATGTTAAAAAACCAGCCGCATAAACGTAATGTAAGTTTTAGTCATCCTAAATAACTGAAATCAGTTAACAGGCAAAGCTGGCGCATTATAGGGCTTCCGGGAAAGATGTTACAGTGCCCCCCTTGCAATTTTGGTGGTTGGCTTATAATAATTAGATGGTGTTGGCCGTTTTTCTTCCGCTACACCTTCCTTATGTAGTTTGTGTGGTAAGGCTTCTGTACCGTCAATGCCTGTGAAATACGTATGATATTTTTTTTATTCCAACCAGCTAATCTGTGAGTATTTGTGGATCAGTTAGACGCAATCTTAAACAGTCTTCGAGTGCCTCATCTTTTTTATACATTGGGAGGACATCATTCCGATTCCGGTTCGGAACAAAAGTTACTCGATGAGTTGACGAATCTGCATGCCGAAAAAAACAGCGGGTTGATCGAATGGTATAAGCAAGAGTTCAAGAGTGCTCCTTTAAAACCGCTTCTGGTGAATAGTTTATTTGTCGCTGATCGCCTGTTCGATGGGTTTTTCCGTAAAAATAGTTTTGCCGATAGCATTTATTTTAGGGCAAATAAATGGCGTTATTTAATCGCCTATGTCCTGGTTCGAGCAAAAGACAAAACGGGTTTTATCAACGGTTTGCTGAAGATTATCGATCTGTTTCTGTGCGACCAGATTGGTGTCACTGATTCTTCGGCATCGATGCGCAGCCCGTTTTCCCGGGGAATTGAAACACTAAACCGGGTGTTTTTTTCCGAGGATCTGTTCAGTGGGGAGAAGCTTGATAACCTGTTAGAAACCCTGAAAAAAGAACTGGAAGCGCAAAACACTCGACGCCGAAAACTAGTGACGCGTTTACTCGAATCAGAAAACGGGTTGGCTCGTGCTGGTTATGCAACCGATATCGCACACAGGATTGTCGCCGAGAGGTTTAATGGACGTGCATTGCCAGAAGTGGTCGAGACATTTTTGTTGAAGGATTGGGCGCCTTCCGTAACGCGTTGGATTTCTTTGGGAGCGAGTGATAGCGATAAAGACGTGTTCCGGGAATTGACTCGAAGTATGGGCATTTGTTTTGCTTGTGCTCCTGGTGATGTGCTGTCTGCAAAGAGTAACTCGTCTTTTATGGACGTTGCCCCCAAAATCATCGACTCTTTGGATCAGGAATTCACCACTCGAAACAGTGTCACGAGCGAAATGCACGAACGTCTCGCTGAAATGCAAAAACTGATTATACAACTTCTGCAAAACAAAGCGGTAGCGACCCGGCCTTTTACCGATTTACCTTGTCGTGGTGCTGATGATCTGCCTGGTCAGGCTGCTTCAACTATGTTGGAACAAGCCATTGCAGATGAAAGTTGGTTTGTCGATATGGAATTGGCTGTGCGTTTTCAGATTGCGGGCACCATTGCCATGACAAACAATCTGCTGCTGATAAATAACCTGGGCGCAAAAGTGAAGCTGATCTCCGCGGGCGAGGCAAACAATAAATGTGAGCATGGCGTTTGGCAAGTTTTACCAAGATACAAAAGCCTGGTATCGCTTTTCGATGAAACCGTCAAGGGGTTGTCAAAGGTGTCAGAAGCTCAGTTGAAGCAGCGCAAGAACGCATTGGAGAAAGCGAAATCCGAAGCTTTGGCTATGCGCAAAGCCCGGCAAGAGGCTGAGCAAAATGCGAAAGAGGCGGCTGAAAAGATTCGGATTAAAGCAGAGCAAGAACAAAACGAGGAAAATGAGCGAGTTCGCTTGAAACTGGAAACCCAGTGCCTGGCACAATTGGATAAGGTGACATTGGGCGCTTGGATCGAATATGAGCGCAATGAAAAAAAAGAGAAAGGCAAGCTGGTGGTTAAAACCGCATCGACACAAAAATGGATCTTTGTTGATCGGTACGGCCTGAATAGATATGAAACGACAAAGAGCAAATTACTGAAACAATTGATAGAAGGTCGGGCGCGTATTTTGAACGCTGGGGCTGCTTTTGATGAGTCGTTGGAAAGAACGGTAAGCCGGATCAGGATGTCGAGAACATGATATACAATGACGATGAATTGAGTGGTTGGATTGCGGAAGGTGATAAGCGGGTTGAAACTCGTTTGGCGGCGTTGGTTCGAGTGTATGTCGAGATTGTATCCGGTGATCCCGAAAATGGTTTACCCAATGAGATAGTGGCATGTGAAACACTTGATTTAAGTGCCAACGGAATACAGGTGATTATGCCGGTCGAGCTGCCTGTAGGGGCATTGTTGCCTATCGTGGTTGAAATTGGGTCACAAAAATTCGAGTTAGTGGTCGAGACTAAATGGTCTGGCTGTATGCCGGACAAAGGTGCCGACACTGTCTGGTCTACTGGATTTTTTTTGGTTGACTCCGACGGCAGCGATGCAATACGCTGGAAAGAAGCGATGGTCGAATGGCTGACGGACTAAGCCTGAATAACGGACTAAAAAATGATTGTGTTAGTCAGGCTTAAAGTTGCGTGCGCCGCTATCTTATCGTTACTTCTTTCAGGTTATTTAACGCCGAGTTGCAGCTCAATTTTTTTGCCTCCTGCAGCGACACTGAAGGTGGCGACTGTTCTAGCTTCACCGCTTAACTGGTATCCTTTCTTTTCCGCAACATCATAGAGAAAAAGCCAGTTTCCCTTTGGGTCTTTTTTATTGCTGGAGTGCACTAAACTCAGATATTTGAACTCAGGTTTTGTGATCAAAGAGTATTGGCCGTTGACTTTGGCATAACCTCTGACCGGAAAACCAATATCTGCCGTGATCGCGCTATCAGGCATGGATATCAAATCTTGGTAAATCAAGGTGGCAGGGCCGGCCTTATCCAGTTTTGGGTTTTTCGCTACCACTGTTCCCACTTTCTCCAAAATACCGCGCGCACGCTCTTTGAGGTCATCGGCACTCATGGTTTTTTGGACTGAGAAAAACTTGATCGCCGGTTCCACCTTCTCGGTTATTTTAAGATTTGTTCCATCTTTATTGACCGCGAACGATTTCACTGTATCGGAAGGGGTGGTCTGGCATCCGGATAACAATACCAAAATAATTGAAAGCGAACAAAATATCCGGTAATCGATCAGATGCCGAAGGCATTTATTATTGCGATTAAACTGCATTGTATTTCCCCGATAATTAAAGGTATCTATGGTTATCTAGTACGGTGTTTTTTAGTGTCGAATCAACATGAAATCATCGCCTAAATACCGTTTGGTGACTAAGTGTTTCTGCTAATTCGAGTGCGTAGTTTACTACAAATATGCGAAGCTGAAAGGGTAACCAAAGTGTTTTTTAATTTATTTACATAGAAATTCCAAGTTTTTTTAGAGGCAGGCTGGCTAGACCGAAGACGATAAGCAGTACACCAGAGGTCAGATAAACGTATCGCTTATTCTGGATGCCCTGGACAGATTTGGCCAATAGTCCGGTCGTCACCATAGAGGGTAGTGTACCCAAGCCAAAAAACAGCATAATCAACCCGGATTGAAGAATATCAGCCTGGGTGGCCGCGTAGGTGAGGGCACTGTAGACCAATCCGCAAGGTAACCAACCCCAAATCATGCCTAGAATAAGGGTATTGATTGGAGATTGACTACCTTTGAATCTATCGGCGAGAGGCGATATTTTACGCCAGATGCGTGTTCCTGCGCGTTCCAGAAAGATCAGGCCGTTCCATACTCCCATCAGGTAGATGCCGGCGAGAATAAGCATTATGGCAGCCAGGGTTCGCAGAACAACCAGGAATTCCATCCAAATGGAAGTGAGAAGGGCACCCAAAGCACCTGCCAGGCACCCAATGGTTATATAGGAGAGTACTCTGCCTACATTGTAAAGCAGTGTGGAGGAGACCAACCTGCGGTAAAAGCCCTCGCCGGTTTTTGTCGTCAGTGAAAGAGCCGTAGATATGCCTCCGCACATACCGACACAGTGCAGTGAACCTAATAAACCTATTAAAAAAGCGGATATGTAGGATGAGCTGGACAAAACAACGAGACCTGCCTGTAAAGTTATTTGTGATAGAGTACCTGTTAATAGGGTACCGTTATAAAGCACCTGCTATTGAGCTACAAGGAGCTTTTATCCTTCGATTCCGAGTGTTCCGATTTTGGTTTGTTGGTTGGAATCATGTCCTCGTCATCATCATACAGTATTTTATGGGCTGGTCCTTCCAGGTCGTCATATTGGCCAGATTTGACCGCCCAGCTCAGGATGTAAATAGCGACAGTAAGTAAAACGATTGAAAGCGGAATGAGAGCATAGAGTATTTCCATTGTCAAACCTTCAAATTTGAGAACTTTTTGGCTCTCAATGCGTTGATAACGACCAGTAACGAGCTGAGAGACATGCCTATCGCCGCGAGATAAGGTGGTATCATTCCCGCTACCGCGAGTGGTAATGCGAGTATATTGTAAGTGATTGCCCAAGTGATATTTTGTTTTATTATCCTGTTTGCCCGTTTACCCATGGCTATAACGACAGGGATACACGAAAGATCGTTTTTCAAGAGCAAGCTATCGGCATGTACTTTGGTAATATCCGAGGCTTGCCCCATAGCGATAGAAAGGTGTGCTGCGGCCATAACGGGGATGTCATTGATTCCATCACCAATCATCGCCACTATTTTGCCCTGATTTTTGAGGTGTTCTAAATGAGCCTGTTTTGTCTCTGGCGTGGCTCCGGAGGTATAGTTTTCAATATCTAACAAAGTCGCCGCAGCGCGAACTGCCTCTTCTCGGTCGCCACTTAGTATTTCACTGTCGATCTGTGTCTGGTCGAGCTGGTTGATGGTTGCCTTCGCTTCTTCTCTAATGGTGTCTTCCAGGTAGTATACAGCCAAGAGTTTTTCTTTGTTGGCAAAATAGACGATTGGCCCTTCATGGCAATTGTCAGACTCGAGAGATCGCAACGCCTGGTTTGATGTTTGGTCAAGCCATCGGGTAACAAAAGATTCGCTACCGATACGATATTGAACACCTTGATAACTGGCCTCCACACCCTCACCGGCTATCTGTTGCAGTCGTTCCAGGCGGATAGATGGTGACTCGATAAAAGCCCTGGCTATTGGGTGTGTCGACTTTTGTTCCATCGCACAGGCTATGGCGAACAACCGGGATTGTGGCTGGTTATCCATGAAGTACTTTTGTTTCGATATGGTCAGCTTGCCAATGGTAAGCGTGCCTGTTTTATCAAAAACGACATGATTGATCCGGCCCAGCGTTTCTATCGCATGTCCTTTGATGACCAACAGTCCGGCAGAACGCAACCCATCGATTGCCGCTGTAAAAGTTGTTGGTGTTGCCAGGGAAAGCGCGCAAGGGCAGGTGACAACCAGCACTGATAAAGTGATTTCAAAAGCACGCCCAAGAGATGGGTTTGCTGAAAAAAACTCCCAATAGACAAACACACAGCTCGCTATAAGCAATACACTTCCGACAAAGTAACTGGCGACACTATCGGCAATTTCCGTCATACGGGGTTTGTCTGTGATGGCGTGTTCGAAGAGTTTGATGATGGATGATAGTCGAGCGTTTTGACCGGTTTTATTGGCTGCGACGGTAAGCGCGGATTCGACATTTGTCGTGCCACCAATCACGATGTCACCTTTCGACTTGGTTTGTGGCAAATATTCACCGGTTATGGCCGATTCATCTATCGTTGAAGTGCCATCGATAATCACCCCGTCACATGGCAGTGTTTCACCGGCTCTGACCAGTACTTTGTCTCCGGGAGCGAGTTCCTTTGACGGAATGACCAACAAGTCACCGTGGGAATCAACTTTTGTTGCGGTTTGTGGTAACAATGTTGCCAGCTTGTGCATTCCCGCACTTGCTTTGAAGCGGGTTCTCATTTCGAGAAAACGACCGAGCGATAGAAAAAAAGTAAACATGCAAACCGAATCGAAATACACATGCTCACCACCGTTGATGGTGATCCAGCAACTGGCTAAATAGGCGGCCAGTATGGCAAGTGAAACAGGCACATCCATCGTCAAATGGCGGGCAGACAAATCCCGCAGTGCAGCATCGAAAAAGGGGCGGGCCGAGTAACAGACAACTGGGGTAGCGACCAACAAGCTGATCCATCGAAAGAAATCCAGGAATTGATCATAAAACTGTTGACCGCCTAGATACAGAGGAATGGCGAGCATCATATTCTGCATCATACCAATGCCGGCAATGCCCAATCGAAGAATAGCCTGTCTTTGTTGTTTTTTGTGCAGCAGGGTCAGGTCGTCAGGTTTGAATGGGCGCGCATGGTAGCCAATACGATGTATTGATTTGAGTATTTCACTTAGTTTGATTTTCTGACTGTGCCACTTTATCACCGCTACCTGGGTAGTGTGGTTGACACTAACTGATTCGACACCTGGCAGATTTCCTATATACTTTTCAATCAGCCAGATGCAGGCGGCGCAGGTTATACCATCAATATAGAAGCTGGCGGACGAGTCGTATGTCGACTCTGTTTTTCCTGCTTTCGTTTCAATATCGTCGGATAACGGAGCGATTAATTCGGCCTGAATATCAGGTCTATCGTATATTTCCAGTTGTCTGGCGACCTGCTCATCGAGCTCTTCTGCTTTTTGCGAATTGGCTTCGCGGTGTTGGTAATAATCCTCCAATCCGTTGTGAATAATTGAATAAGTAACTGCTTTGCAGCCCTCACAGCAAAAAACACGCTCTTCACCCTGGTAATGCATGCTGATAGGCGAGCCTGCCGGGATCGGTAGTCCGCAATGAAAGCAGCCTGTATTTGAGTTCAACATTAGTTTTGGCTTGTTTTTGGTTTCGACGCGGTTAAATGGGTCGATGTAAGAGGAAATATCGTTTCACCTGTGAGTCGCCACTCAGCACCGGGTGGTGTAATGGTAATGTATCTTTTTCCATGAAGGTCTTGCGAATGCCGTGCAGTATAAACGTATCCGCCTTGTGGCATAAGCTGAATCGTGGTGTCCTGATTTGGCAATGTGGGGTGTTCAAGGCTTACCAGTAAATAGTCATAACTAAGATTTTTTTTGCTCTGACCATTCAAGGCTAGTCGGTAGGTCTGTAAAGATTTATCATAACTCAGTTTTGCTTCCAACACATATTGGGTGGCAAGGTCATCTTTTGATAAGTCCAAATTGATCGACAGACCATCTTTATAGTAATCATCACTGACCATAGAGTGTGGCCGGGTTACCGCCAGCGTAATCATTAAGCTGCTCAGTGCGATTGACGCGGCAGGGATGGACAATATAAACCATGGCCAAAATTGTTTGTACCACGGCTTCACTTTATTTATCTCACTCATAAAATATAACTGACCGCTTGATCATTTAACGTACTCACATTCTACCGCAGAGCGGGTGGACCAAGGAAGCGACTTTCCGAATCGGCAATGACTTCCCTGTCATCCTTGGCAATCACGGTAAACAGGATATCAGTTCTGGTCTGAGTCAGTGCACCGGGGCCAACTTCCACACTCACAGGTAATGAAGCGACTTCTCCGCTATCAACGACTATTTCTCGTCGGGTCGATATCCTTATTCCTTCGGGACCGGTTACCCGGGCTTGAAATGCGCGTTCAAAGTCAGCCATATTCATGATCTTGAGGGTATAAGTGTTTTCAATCAGTCCTGAACCTGTGAATTGATATAGCGAGCCACGATCACGAATGACATCGAGCTCGAGGGGAATACGAGTCGATATGGAATACGTTATCGCAAACACCATGACTGAGATGGCGACAAGGTATCCGACAGACTTGGGTCGTAAAATGTGAGATTTCTTGCCCTGCAAGGCTTTCTCGGTAGTGTAGCTTATCAGCCCTTTGGGATATTGCATTTTTTCCATGACCTGATCACAGGCATCGATACATAGCGCACAACCAATACACTCGTACTGCAAGCCATCACGGATGTCGATGCCGGTTGGACATACTTGCACGCACAGGCTGCAGTCTATGCAGTCACCCAGCCCAACGGCTTTCGGATCGACATTTTTTTTTCTTCTACCCCGAGTCTCTCCTCGGTTCGGATTGTACGAAACAATCATGGTGTCCTGATCAAACATGGCGGATTGAAAACGGGCATAGGGGCAAACATACAGGCAAATTTGTTCTCTCATCCAACCCGCGTTGAGATAAGTCGCAACGGTAAAAAATACAATCCAGAACAATGCCCAACCGTTGGCAACATTGAAAGTGACAAGATCGACTACCAGTTCCCTAATCGGGTAAAAATAGCCGACAAAGGTGAGTCCGGTTGCCAGGGAAATGACTATCCACGACAAATGTTTAAGCAGTTTTTTCCGGATTTTGTTTGAATCTATCGCTGCTTTATCCAACTTTATTCGCTGGTTACGGCTGCCTTCTATCCGCTCTTCCAGCCACATAAAGATAAAGGTCCAGGCTGTTTGGGGGCAGGTATATCCGCACCAGACACGACCAAACAGAGTGGTAACGAAGAAAAGACCAAATGCGCATATAATCAATGACCAGGAAAGGAGTACAAAGTCCTGGGGCCAGAAGGTTGTCCCGAATATATGAAATTTTCGTTCTGGTAAGTCAAAGTGGAGAATAGGTTCTCCATTGATGGAAATCCAACAAAGTGAAAAATACAGCCCCATAAGCAGCCAAAGTGAGACAGACCTGATTTTTTGAAAAAAGCCCAGAACTTCTTTGACATAGATTTTTTTTCGACTTGCATAAAGTTCCACTGACTTTGGTTGTTCGGTGTCCTCGCGTTTCTCTGATTTAATTGTCTGGTCTTTCGCAGGAATTCTATCTGTCATTTGCTTTTGCCAATTTTGTAAAACTTCTTCGAATAAAAACCGGTCAGATATGGCTCTTTTATCCAGAACCAGTGTGGTGATAACAATCTATAAATAGTACGTAAACAGTCAGTCGTTTGCAGGCCGACATACTATGGATTTAGCGTATAAACCGATGGGTAATTCTAATAAATAATCGGAGCGCGTAGTTTTGCTTTAGTGCAAGAAAAGCAAAAAGACGGAAGCGTTTGCTTCCGTCTTTCACTGCATCAGGAGTCAATCCTAGTTATTGCTCAGGCTGTAAACATAGCCTGTTAGAATATGTACTTTGTCTTCGCCCAAAAAGTCTTTCTGAGCTGGCATCACACCTCCGCGACCATTTGCGATGGTATATTTGATTTGCTGCTTGCTGCCGCCGTATAGCCAAACGCCATCGGTAAGGTTAGGTGCGCCCAACGCCTGCATCCCTTTCCCGTCAGCACCGTGACAGGCGGCGCATGCCTGAGCGAATAGCTGACTTCCCCGTCCTGCGGATTTCTCATCGTCTGACCTGTTCGACAAGGACAACACATGATTGACTATATCGTTTAGTTGTGCATCGGTCATATTTGGCATAAGCCCTTTTGCAGGCATCACGCCCATACGTCCGTTGGTCAGGGTATGCTTGATTGCATCAGGGGTTCCACCATACAACCAGTCATCGTCTGTCAGATTGGGGAAACCATAACCCCCTTTTGCTGTCGAGCCATGACAGATAGCACAGTTGTTAGCGAATAATCTTTGGCCAATTTCGAGTGCAGCAGGATCTTTTGAAATATCTTCAACAGACCTGTTGGCAAATTTGGCGAAAATCGGGCCGTATTTTTGCTTGGCTTCTTGGACTTCCTTTTCCCATTGGTTAGCGGAGGTCCAGCCAAATGCGCCTGTCATATTGCCCAGTGTAGGGTAAAGAATGACATAGGCGATACCGAACACAATAGTGGCGGTAAACATATATAGCCACCACTTCGGCAGCGGGTTATCGTATTCTTCAATACCATCGAACGCATGGCCCATGGTTTTGTCGGTTTCTGTATTCGTTGTCTGACTTTTGCGGGTTGCGAAAAGTAACCAAGCACAACCAAAAATGCTGCCCAGTACTATAACGCTAATCCACAAGCTCCAAAAAGTGCTTAGGTCACTCATGGTTGTTTTTCTCCGTCTCTTTAACAGTGCGTTCAGCGATATCATCATCTTTGAAGGGCAGTTGAGAAGCCTCGTCAAAGCGCTCTTTTCTACGTGCGCCGTAAGCCCACCAGCAAATTGCCAGGAAGGCTCCCATAACTAGAAAGGTCGAAAGACCGCGAACTGTATTGATATCCATAGAATCCATTTGCCGTATTTATTATCGTTTGGTTGGTAAAACTGTGCCGAGGTTTTGCAAGTATGCCACGAGTGCCACAATCTCGGTTTTGCCTTCCACCATAGATGCTGCATTTGCAATGTCTTCATCTGTGTAGGGTACTCCTACCTCTCTGAGCGCGCGCATCTTTTTGGCTGTTAACTTATGGTCAACCGTGTTTTCAAATAGCCACGGATAAGACGGCATAATTGACTCTGGCACTACATCACGTGGGTTATACAGGTGTGCCTTGTGCCATGCATCGCTGTAACGCCCGCCGACTCTCGCGAGATCTGGGCCGGTACGCTTTGAACCCCATAGGAACGGATGTTCGTAAACCTGCTCACCGGCGACGGAGTAATGACCGTAACGTTCAGTTTCAGCTCGGAAGGGTCGAATCATCTGGGTGTGACAGACATGGCAGCCTTCCCGAATATAAATGTCGCGACCTTCCAGTTGCAAGGCATTGTTAGGTTTCAGGCCGGCTATAGGCTCATTGACCTGTTTCGAGAAAAACAAGGGTACGATTTCTGCCAGACCACCAAAACTGATCGCGACTATAATAAGTACGATCATCAAGCCCATGTTCTTTTCAACGACTTCATGATTCATTGTGCGCGTCTCCTTAAGCAGTTTGTGGCAGGTTGTCGATAGCGGTGGCATCCTGCTGTTTAACAGTTTTCCATACGTTGTATGCCATAATTAGCATACCGGTCAGGAATATCGCTCCACCTGCTGCGCGAACAAAATAGCCAGGGGCGCTTGCTTCGACAGACTCAATAAAACTGTAAGTCAGGGTTCCGTCCTGGTTGACTGCCCGCCACATCAGACCTTGCATAATACCATTCACCCACATGGAGGCTATGTACAAGACAGTACCTATAGTTGCCAGCCAGAAATGAGTGTTAACCAGTCTGGTGCTGTACATTTTTGATATGCCAAACAAATGTGGAATCAGGTGATAGATGGCGCCAATGGATATCATGGCGACCCATCCCAGTGCACCGGAGTGCACGTGTCCGACAGTCCAGTCAGTGTCGTGAGACAGCGCATTGACCGTCTTGATCGACATCATTGGGCCTTCAAATGTAGACATACCGTAAAAGGAGAGGGAAACCACCAGAAAGCGCAATATTGGGTCGGTACGTAGCTTGTGCCAAGCACCTGAAAGCGTCATCATGCCATTGATCATACCACCCCAGGATGGGGCAAGCAGAATCAATGACATGACCATTGCGGCACTCTGTGCCCAGTCAGGTAATGCACTGTAATGTAAATGGTGGCCACCGGCCCAAACATAGATGGAAATCAATGCCCAAAAGTGAACAATAGACAGTCTATAGGAATAAACCGGGCGACCCGCTTGTTTCGGAACGAAGTAATACATCATGCCGAGGAAACCGGCGGTGAGAAAGAAGCCTACCGCGTTGTGACCGTACCACCACTGCACCATGGCGTCGATCGTACCCGGATAGATGGAATAGGATTTAAACAGAGTGACAGGAATTTCAAGATTGTTGCCGATATGGAGTACGGCAATGGTGATGATAAATGCGCCATAGAAC
Organism: Gammaproteobacteria bacterium; assembly: GCA_002747055.1. Lineage (GTDB taxonomy): Bacteria > Pseudomonadota > Gammaproteobacteria > Pseudomonadales > Oleiphilaceae > LZORAL124-50-18. The sequence goes on along the minus strand of PDSQ01000029.1, from coordinate 62,600 downwards.
CAGTTCGCGACGTAAATGTGTTTCATTTTACGCTTCATGATGGTGCCGAAAAAAACGATTGCATAAGCTACCCAGACCACCGCAATCGCGATATCGATCGGCCATTCCAGTTCTGCATATTCTTTGGAACTAGTGAAACCCAGAGGCAATGTGATGGCCGCCGCTACGATAATGGCGTTCCAGCCCCAGAAGGTAAATGCCGCCAATGTGTCCGAGAACAGCCGTGCCTGAGTGGTTCGTTGTACGACGTAATAGGAGGTTGCGAATAGTGCACTTCCGCCGAAAGCGAAAATAACGGCATTGGTGTGTAAGGGGCGAAGGCGCCCAAAACTGATCCAGGGGAGGTCAAAGTTGAGCTGAGGCCATACGAGCTGTGCCGCAATGAACACCCCGATCGCCATGCCAACAATCCCCCAAACTACTGTCATAATGGCAAATTGCCGCACGACCCTGTAGTTATAGGTTTCACTGCTGTTTCCTGTGCTCATAGTAGTTACCGATTTATAGGTTATTGGTTAACAGTTTTCGCGGGCGTAAGTATCTATAAAACAATAGTTTTTTTCAATGACGCATATCAATATAATTTGTGTGGGAATAGCTAAGAGGTTTTATCTTTTTGATAAATAAAGATTATCATTAAAACAAAATAGTGTAATAAAAATACTTTTCTTCAAAAAAGGCAAAAACCAGCCCAGTTTAACTCTCTTTGGGTTCGATAGTTTTCGTCGGTGGCGGGGCGAGATGGCCTTGGGGCATCGCTGCAGCCGATATGCTGCAGCGGTACAGGAGGTGAGAAAATCAGCAGAGTTCCAATACCGTAATGATTTCGTCTCTATCCATTAGCGCTCTCAAAGGTGTGACGATATCCCTTCTTTGTTCGGAGTGTTCCCAGTGTTGCCAGTCTAGAATGCTTCGCCAGTTGCATATTATGAAACGGTGGTTTGGATCGTTTGTGTTGCGCAGTGTTTCTCCCGAAAGATAACCCGGAACGGTGATTGCGTTTTGCAGAATGGTTCGCTCGAACTCATCGTAATAGTCTTCCAGGCTTGGGGCGATATGCCGCTCGATAATCACTCTAATCATATTTTTCCCCCTTCAAGTGAAGTGTTCTCGTGTCGAAAATGAGCCAATATACTAGCACAGGGCTAATCTGCGCAATGACTGAATAGTATATCCATTTTCTCTCGCTCAAAATTAATTTTAAAGTCCGTATGTGATTTACAATCACTGATAGGGTGAGCATTGAGTTTTCGCATACTTACCCATCTCGATTCTCTTTAAATCTATCACCACTGACTTGTGTTATCCCGACAATGATACCTTAACTCTTTAGGCTTTAGCCAACATGCAACCGCTAGGCAGGATTTCCCTTTTGCCTTGTGAACCATACAGCGATGATTGCCTGCTCTGACCACGGACTATTTCCATTATTTTGGTGACTCGCTGTTGGGAGTGGCTAATGATTTTACCATTGACAGAATTCGCCTGTTTGCATTGATTGAGAAGTGTTTGAACCAGTTGCCACTTTGCTTTCAGCTCTGCATTGGAACTGACTCTAACCAGCGTAGCAAACGTCGGAGGGTTAGGTGCACACGCTTTGGCGAGATAGTCGGACTTGGCTCGAGTCCTTTGTTCCAGGCGTTGCAGCACTTGCTGCTTGAGCAGCTGGCTTTGTTCCAGCAGGGAGAGATTCCGCTCTTGAAGCGCTAGTCGCTCTTCGTTCAGCGCGTGTTCGAGGTGGGGTAAATCGTTTAAATCAGAATCAAGAAAATCAAATAAGGTCTTTAGCGCAATTGTCATCTCTTATAGCCTTTGTCAAAACATACTCGAGTCAAAATCAAGCATATTTCGGGCCAGTTTGTTTGCATCTACTGAATAGCTGCCACTGTCAACCGCCGCCTTAATGGCCGACACTTTCTCCTTGTTGTCATCTGGCATGTCTTTGATAGAGTTTTCGAGTTGCTGAAAGCTCTGTGCTTTTGCGCTAAAGCTGACATTCTCACCTGTACTGGCAATGGCGACACTGTTTTTTGCTTTACTGGCTGAGTTTGTATCAAGCTTGTTTTCGGCAGCCTGACTGATTTGTTTACCTTTCTGCGAAGGGCCTTGGTTGGGACTTATGCCACTGAACTCGATGGTCATTGCGCTTATCCTGATTGAGTTTTATCTGATTCTGTACTTAGTATCGGCAAGCCTGCCTGTATCTTTAACAAAAAATGCAAAATTTTTCACGAAAATCCGATCCCAAGCCGTGACTTGCGGCGTCTGTTTGGCTGAAGCCGGCACCCTATTGTTTACAATGGAATTTCAATCAGACCTTTGCGGAGAACAAAGCCTTTGACAATGCGTTTTGAGGTATTGTTTTTGACCAAAACCTGCTGACCTTTTTTCCCGTTGGTCAAAGCCGTGCCAGTCATTCTGACCGTAAGAATATCTGATTTGGCTGAGATAACGACGTTATCGCCCTTGCTCACCAGTTGTGGCGGTTGTAACTGAGGGGGCGAAAACGCTTGTCCTGAAACGATAGTTCGTTTGACAGAGAGACCAATCAAATTACTGGGATAGCGGTAATGGCCATATCTCAGTTCGCGCAACGCAATCTCTTTCGTCGTAATGTCATCTGCCGCTACGATATCGCCTCGGTTCAGGCTTCTTGTGCTGACTAATGTGGGCACAAACAGGGTTATTTTTGCGCTGATAACGATACTCCAAGATCGACCACAAGCCACTTTTAGAGAATTACGCGAGGTTTTCATCGGATTGCTCAAAATTTCTACAGACAGAGTACCTCGGGCGCAACGGGAAAGGCTTAACCGAGGATCTATTTTGCCCAGAGTGAATTCAAAGCGGCTAATTTTTTCCGATTTGACCCAGTCGGTAAGGTAGTGGGTAAGATATTCGTTTGCGGTTGTGTTGATTCGGTCGAGCGTTTCATTGGCAAAACTGGCGTGGGATAAAAAAAATAAAACAAAATAGGCGAGTAATCTGTGAAATTTGGTTTTTTGTCCTATTCTTTGAGGATGGTAAGTGGCAAAAGCAAATTGCCGATGTTTTTTTGTCTTATTGTCAAAATATTCACGTATTTCTGACTGATAATTGGCTAAGAACATAATAATTCGCTGTTTTATTGGTAACGATCGTTATTGCAGCAAACAGCGTGCCTGACAAGGCAGAGGCTTTTTTACTTTCAGACTATCAATTTTTGTTTGAGGAATCCGGGGTCGGTTTATGGCTGGTGTATTAGATACTGTTAATCAAAAGACTCAACTGGTAGGTGAAAACCGGCTGGAGCTTTTACTCTTTCGGCTGGGCGGGTCACAGGTATACGGCATCAATGTGTTCAAAGTGAAGGAGGTGCTGCAATGTCCTAAGTTGACATCTATTCCGCAGTGTCATCCCGTTGTCAGGGGTGTTGCCCATATTCGCGGCGGCACCCTGTCTATTCTCGACATGGGTATGGCGATAGGGCAAGCTCCGGTACCTGAGGAAGAAGTGGCTAACTGCTTTGTGATCATTACCGAGTACAACAGAAAAACTCAGGGGTTTTTGGTAAAAGGTGTGGAGCGTATCGTCAACTTGAATTGGGGCGAAATTCATCCACCACCAAAAGGCGTGGGTAAAGAGAATTTTTTGACTGCTGTAACCCAACTCGATGATCATTTGGTCGAGATCATTGATGTCGAGAAAATACTCGCGGAAGTTGCGTATGAAGAAAAAAGTGTGAGCGAAGAAATACGCGAAAAAAGCGAGAAAATTGATCCGCAGGCGCAAAAGATACTGATTGTCGATGACTCTGTCGTCGCCCGAAAACAAATTCAAAACTGTATTCAGGCCGTGGGTCTGGAAACGGTCTGCAAAAACAATGGTATTCAAGCGTATGAGTATTTGCGTGGTCTCGTCGATAGTGGTGAGAAAATCGAAAATCATATTCTGCTGATGATATCGGATGTGGAAATGCCGGAAATGGATGGTTATACGCTTACCACCAAGTGCAAGAGTGATCCGGATTTAAGTGAATTGTTTATTATGCTGCATACTTCGCTAAGTGGTGTTTTCAATCGGGCTATGGTTGAAAAGGTAGGAGCGGATGATTTTATGGCGAAGTTCAGCCCCGACGAGTTGGCAGAACGGGTCATGTATGTGATCGAGCAGCGTGATCCGGGTGAGCATTGATGGCTTTCAAGGATGATCCTTCTCCGGAAGAGTACCGAGCGTTCAAGGATTTTCTCGAAACCGCCTGCGGGATTTTGCTGGGCGACAATAAACAGTACCTGGTGAAAAGCCGTTTACGTAAGATCATGGAAGACGGGAAGATTGACACGCTTGGCCATTTGGTCAACAAGCTCAAGCCTGGCTTGCACGGTAATCTGCGCGAATCCGTTATCGATGCGATGACCACCAATGAGACACTCTGGTTCAGGGATACCCATCCGTTCAGGATTCTGGCGGATAAGATAATCCCGGAAGTGTCGGAGAAGGCAGGGGCGCAGGCATTACGTATTTGGTCTGCCGCCTGTTCCACCGGTCAGGAGCCGTATTCGATGGCCATTGTTGTCGATGAGTATAAACAGGCCAGGCCAACCCAGTTACGGGGAGGGGTCGATATTGTCGCGACAGATATTTCAAAGCGCGTATTGGAAAGAGCAAAATCGGGTACCTATGAAATGTTGGCGATTGGGCGCGGTTTGTCGAAAGAGCGGCAAAACAGATATTTTTGTCAAACTGCGGATGGCTTGTGGCAAGTCAAGAAGGAGATTCAGAAGCGCGTCGAGTTCAGGGAGTTGAATCTTTTGGACAATTATGTGAGTCTGGGCAAATTTGACGCTATTTTCTGTCGGAATGTACTGATTTATTTTTCTACTGATTTGAAAAAAGACATTTTAAGCCGTATGCATGCTGTTTTAAAGCCCGGAGGTTATCTGGTGTTGGGTGCCTCAGAGTCCCTGACTGATTTTCCAGATCAATATGAAATGGTGCATTGCAGCCCAGGTATTATATATCGAGCGAAATAGCCGTGCCTGAACACAAAGCCCGAGTGACCCTGTTTCGTCGAGTTCAGCTTTGCGACAACGGTGAACTCAAGCGCGGTATTGTGCCCGTGTTTTAATCATTAGATGGTATTTCACAAATCATAAGCGAGGCTGGGCATTAGCCAGCGCTCCGCCTCCGCGACGGTAATGTTTTTTCTTTTAGCGTAGTCCTGAACCTGATCCTTGGCGATTCTGCCTACCGCGAAATACTGTGATTCCGGATGAGAAAAGTAAAAGCCGCTGACAGAGGCTGCCGGCATCATCGCGAAGTGCTCGGTTAACTCGATACCGGTCGCCTCGGGTGCCGATAGCAGCTTGAATAAAGTGGCTTTCTCGGTGTGATCCGGGCACGCAGGATAACCGGGAGCGGGGCGAATACCTGTATACTTTTCTCTAATCAGTTCGGCATTGGTAAGCGTTTCATCGGGTTGATAGCCCCAAATTTCTTTCCGCACCAGACAGTGCATTTTCTCGGCAAAGGCTTCGGCCAGTCGGTCTGCCAGCGCCTTGACCATTATACTGTTGTAATCATCGTGTTTTTGCTGATACTCCCGTGCCAGTTCCTCTGCGCCAATGCCTGTGGTCACGGCGAAGCCTCCTACATAATCCGGTTTTTCCGACTCGGCAGGTGCGATGTAGTCGGACAGGCAATAGTTGGGTTTGCCATTCATTTTTTGACTTTGCTGTCTGAGGCCGTGTAACCGTGCCATGACAGTATGTGACGCTTTGTCGGACTCGTCGGCGAACACTTCAATGTCATCACCGACAGAGTGAGCAGGCCAGATACCTACCACACCCTTGGCCGTCAGAAGCTTGTTGTCAATAATGTGTTGCAACAGCTTTTGCGCATCGTCAAATAGCGTTTTGGCGGCTTCACCTTTTTTGGGATCATCGAATATTGTCGGGTATTTGCCAGAAATGTCCCAGGAGATAAAGAAGGGTGTCCAGTCGATAAAATCGACCAGGTCAGTTAATGGAAAGTTTTCGAATACTTTGGTGCCAACCAGGCCGGGTTGGGGTGGGGTGTAATCGGACCAGCCAAGATCGGGTTTATTTGCAACCGCCTCGGTATAGGTTAACAATGGGCTCCGGTCTATCTTTTTTGCGCGTCTGACGCGTACCGCCTCATATTCTTCTCTCGTTGCCGCTACAAATGATGTTTTCAGGGTTTCGCTAACCAGCTGGGTCGCGACGCTGACGCTACGTGATGCGTCAGTCACGTATACCGCGATATCATTGCTGTAGTTAGGCTCGATCTTGACGGCTGTGTGCGCTTTGGATGTGGTGGCCCCACCAATCATCAGTGGAATGTCCAGATCGGTGCGCTGCATTTCCTTGGCCACGTGAACCATTTCGTCGAGAGAAGGGGTAATCAAGCCACTTAATCCGATAATGTCGACGTTTTCTTTTCTCGCTGTTTCGAGAACTTTCTCGCAAGGAACCATTACCCCCAGATCGATCACCTCGAAGTTGTTACACTGCAATACGACGCCAACGATGTTTTTACCGATATCGTGAACATCGCCTTTGACCGTAGCCATCAGAATTTTACCTTTGGCTTCGGATTTTTCGCCTTTTTCTGCTTCGATATAAGGAACCAGGTGGGCGACGGCCTGTTTCATGACGCGTGCGCTTTTGACTACCTGGGGCAAAAACATTTTGCCTTCACCGAACAAATCTCCGACCATATTCATCCCTTCCATAAGCGGGCCTTCGATAACGTCTATCGGGCGGTTTGCGGCGACTCTCGCGGCTTCGGTATCTTCGATGATATGAGTGGTGATCCCCTTTACCAAGGCATGCGCCAGGCGTTGTTCGGTCGGTAGCCGACGCCAGGCGTTGTCTTCTTCTTTGGTTTTGCCTTTACCGCCGACAAACTTGTCAGCGACTTCCAGTAAGCGTTCGGTTGCATCGGGGCGGCGATTGAGTACGACGTCTTCTACCCGCTCGCGTAAATCCGGGGCAATTTCATCGTAAATAACCAATTGTCCCGGATTGACAATGCCCATATTCAGACCCGCCTTGATGGCGTGATATAAAAATACCGAATGAATGGCTTCCCGCACCGGGTTGTTGCCCCTGAATGAAAATGAAACGTTGCTGACACCGCCTGAAATGCTGGCGTAGGGCAGATTTTGTTTTATCCAGCGGGTGGCTTCGATAAAGTCCACGGCGTAGTTGTTATGCTCATCGATTCCGGTGGCGACTGCAAATATATTCGGGTCGAAAATAATATCTTCAGGCGGAAAACCGATGCCGGTCAGCAGGTCATAAGAGCGTTTGCATATTTCTGTTTTGCGCTCGAAGGTGTCCGCCTGGCCGGTTTCATCAAAGGCCATCACAACCGCCGCTGCACCGTATTGCATGCAGTCCCGGGCTTTATCCAGAAATTCCCTCTCGCCTTCTTTCAGGCTGATGGAGTTAACGATGGATTTACCCTGGATGCATTTTAATCCGGCCTCGATCACGTCCCACTTGGATGAATCCACCATCACAGGAACGCGGGAAATATCGGGCTCGGAAGCGATCAATGACAGAAAGGTTTGCATGGCCTGCTTCGAGTCCAGCATACCTTCATCCATATTGATATCGATGATTTGCGCACCGTTTTCGACTTGTTGTCGTGCCACTTCCAAGGCCTGTTCAAATTGGGCCTCTTTAATCAGGCGCAGAAACTTGGCCGATCCGGTTACATTGGTTCGTTCACCGATATTGACGAATAACCGGTCTTTTTGCACCGTAAAAGGCTCGAGACCCGATAGTCGCATCACTTTTTCCGGTTGTGGCGGAATTCTGGGTGGCAGGTTGGCGACGCAGTCAGCGATAGCTGCGATGTGTTCCGGAGAAGAGCCGCAGCAGCCGCCAATAATGTTGACCAGTCCATCCTTGGCAAACTGCGCGATGATCGTTGCCATCTCCTCCGGTGTTTGATCATACTTGCCAAACTCGTTAGGCAGGCCGGCATTCGGGTGGGCGCTGACAAAACACTCGGCTTTACTGGCCAATTCAGCGACATAGGGGCGCAAGGCGTCTGCTCCGAGCGCACAGTTAAGGCCAACGGAAATGGGGTGACAATGACGAATCGAGTTCAGAAAAGCCTCGGTCGTCTGGCCGGAGAGCGTTCGACCTGACGCATCGGTGATGGTTCCCGAAATCATGATTGGCAAGTCGAGACTATTGTCTGAAAGATACTGTTGTACTGCGTAAATGGCGGCTTTGGCGTTAAGTGTGTCAAAAATGGTTTCAATCAACAGAATGTCTACGCCACCTTCGGCCAAAGCTTTGGTGGACTGGTAATAATCTTCTGCCAGTGCATCGAAGCTGGTATTTCGATATCCGGGATTATTGACATCAGGCGAGATCGATGCGGTTTTTGAGGTTGGGCCGAGTACACCGGCAACGAAACGTGGTTTGTCGGGCGTTTGAGTTGTTATCTCATCGGCCACTTCTCTGGCCAGTTTCGCTGACTGTAAGTTGATTTCATAGACCAGGTCAGTCATGTCGTAGTCTGCTTGAGACGCAACGGTGGCATTGAAAGTATTGGTTTCGATGATATCAGCGCCAATTTGTAAATACTGTCGATGTATTTCTTTAATTATTTCAGGCTGAGTCAGAGAAAGCAGGTCGTTGTTGCCTTTGATCTCTTGGTGAAAGTCTTTGAATCGTTCGCCTCGATAGTCTGCCTCGGTTAACTTATGACGCTGAATCATCGTGCCCATCGCACCATCGAGAATTAGTATTCTGTGCTCGAGGGCAGATTTCAGGGAGGATTTGCGCGTGTTGATGCTGGTCATGTTAGTTTCCGGGATAAAGTGCTTGGTTTGATATGGCCTGCCTGGCGATATAAATGTGTTGTAAATTGCCTGGTTTAACGCTTGGACACTGTCATTAATTTAGCTCGAATTCGATAAAAAGCGGCAGATTTTAGCAGAAAAAAACCATAATTTCTGTATCGGTTTCATATCAATCGTAAAGCGATAGTGAATCCGAGCGTTTTACTTGGTCTTTATCCGGATGAAAAGATTTCGTAGAATATCCGCAGTTTATGATTTAGGTGGTCAGACTCATGGTAACAGTAACTGAAACAGCGCAAGACTATTTGGCAGGTTTATTGGAAAAACAAGAGACGGAGGGAATGTCCGTCAGGATGTTTGTTGTTCAGCCCGGCACACGAAATGCCGAGACTTGTCTGGCATACTGTCGACCCGACGAAGTGAAAATGGAAGATGAACGGATCAATTACAGTAATTTGGTGATGTATCTGGATGCGTTGAGTATTCCGTATCTGGAGGACGCGGTAGTGGACTATGACAAAGATCGTTTGGGTGGCCAGCTGACAATCAAGGCGCCTAATGCGAAAGTACCCAATATCGCCGAAGATTCGCCTCTTCCGGAAAAGGTCAACTATATTCTGGCAACGGAAATCAATCCCGATCTTGCCTCTCATGGCGGCGAAGTGACGCTGATCGAGGTGAAAGACAACGTGGCGATTCTCAGGTTCGGTGGCGGCTGTCAAGGTTGTAGTGCGGTTAGCCTGACATTGAAAGAAGGTGTTGAGAAAAAACTGATGCAGCAGGTTCCCGAAGACTCGTTAGTTTATACTGTCATCATTTCCAAGGAATGCTATCAATGATATTTCGACTTGTTTACCTTTGTATCGGCCTGTTTTTTTCTCTCTCTGTGCCTGGCTTTGCCGCCCCGATCGAGTTGTTTCCTCACGGAAAGGTGGTGCAAGAGGGGCGTATCCAAAGTAACGATTACCTGGTTGTGGCCGGCCGGGTCAAATGGGTTAACAATGCACTTAGGCTGGATGCGGAAATTCGTTTAAATGTGACCGGTCAAAAACGGTTGCAACTCATTGACCCTGGGCATTCCAGTGAGCAGGCTTTTGAATTTCTGCAAGCTCAATTAGAAGCGTTGCAGGCAAAAACCATATTTGTTTGCGAGGGGCGCGATTGCGGAGCCAGTAACATTTGGGCGAATGAGGTGTTTCATGTTGCCAGGTTGTATGGCAAGGATCGTGAGCAGTTTTATGCATTGTATGCCTTGAATTATCAGGGGCAGCAACAGTTTTTCGCTGTTTACGCTATCAGAAGGGGCAACGGGCGAGTGTACCTGTATTTAGAACAATTGACCCCGGAAAAAATCCCCTCGGCGTTTGCCAGATACTTTGGTGATCAAAACAACTCGAAGGATCTAATCGAAGTCAATATATCGGCGAAGAAGCCGTTGCATATTTTCACCAATGCGCTTTTTGCCCGGATAAAAGCCAGGCTGGCTGGGCAGTCTGATATTTCACTTTGGCTGGTTTGCAGAATGGAAGGTCAGTCAATGGCGTATGCCGATTCTGTAAAAGCATCCAGGGAAATGGCTGAATCGGCTCAGCAATGGCTGATTGCGAAAGGCGTGTCGGCAGGCCGGGTCAATGCCCTGGGTCTAGGGCCATTTCCGCTGAAATATCAAAATGGTGGTAGTACGCTCACCATTCACTTCGTTCAGGATTAGTTTTGAGTAACCAAGGACGCTATTTTGCCATACCCGATTTTTAACCGATTTAAACGCAATGGCTTGATTCAGCGACTTTCAACCATTAACGATTATCTGCGCTTTTGCCTGTCGCGGTTGAATGAGGCCGATGTTTGTTTTGGTCACGGCACTGACAATAGTTGGGACGAGGCATTGCAGCTTGTTTTACATAGTCTTCACCTGTCTTCAGATATCAACTCCTCACTCCTGAATGCCTCGCTGTCAAACGAGGAACGCCATTTGTTGTTGCAGCGGATTGAAAAGCGAATCGACGACCGGATTCCTACTGCTTATTTACTTGGTGAAGCCTGGTTTATGGGAATTCCATTTAATGTCGATGAACGGGTGTTGATACCACGCTCGCCTATTGCAGAGGTGATAGCGCATGGTTTCACACCCTGGATTCAGCCGGAGAATATCCGTCGTGTTCTGGATTTATGTTGTGGCAGTGGCTGTATCGGAATTGCGACGGCGCTGTTGTTTGAGCGGGTGTCAGTCGATTTGGTGGATATCTCTGGTGCTGCATTGGAGGTCGCAGAATCGAATATCCGGCGTCACAACGTGATGTCGCGGGTGACAACACAGAAAAGTGATTTGTTCGGTGGTTTATCTGATAAGTATGACTTGATCCTGGCCAATCCTCCTTACGTTGATAGCAGGGATCTGGCCGAGATGCCAGCTGAGTATCGCAAAGAACCGCTTTTAGGTCTGGAGGCCGGGGAAGATGGGTTGGATATTGCCCGAAGGATACTCAAACATGCACGAAGTTACCTGAATGACGGCGGTGTGCTGGTTGTAGAGGTTGGCAATAGCTGGCAGGCACTAGAGGCTTTTTACGAGAGTGTCCCCTTTACCTGGATCGAATTTGAAAACGGTGGTGGTGGCGTGTTCGTTTTAACCGCCCAGGAGTTGGATCGCTATCAGTCGGTATTTGATCATCATTGCAGTTAGTACATAGCTTCTCCCCACATAGAGCTTGCGCGCGCGACTAACGCGTACGGTACCTAGCTCAAGTATTTAGTGAGACCCTGATAAAACTGAAGAATTCACTTCCCGGAGTTTTTGTGTGGCGATCGGGCGCGTTGCTGATCTGTGAAAACACTGTCCATTGTCGCTACAGAAGATGGCGAAACAATATACAGTGCAATAAGGCTTGCCAATGCAGTCGTGAAAACTGTTTGGCGTTTTCTGAATCAGGCTACGCCTGTTCAAATAGCAAAAACCTATCGTTATCAGAAAGCCCCACCATGAAAAAGCTGCCGATTGGGATTCAAACCTTTAGTGAAATCATAGAAAACGACTATGTTTATGTGGATAAAACGGATATTGCCGTTGATTTGATCGATCGATACAAATACGTATTTTTATCCCGGCCTCGTCGGTTTGGTAAAAGTTTGTTTGTGGATACTCTGCATAATCTGTTTGGGGGTAACCAAGAGTTGTTTTCGGGGCTGGCAATAGAGAAAAAACATGATTGGTCTAAAAAAATATCCGGTGATCAAGATTGCCTTCAGTGGTGGCAATTTTCGGTCTTTAGAGATGCTTCAAGTCGCTATTCTGGAAGAATTGAGAGAGAATGAAAAGCGTCTCGGAATTCAGGTTGATATTTCGTTTGTTTCTGCCAGATTCTCACGCATCATCAAAGCGGCGAGTGCAATATACCGTCAACCAGTCGTTATCCTGATCGATGAATATGACAAACCCATTCTGGATAATATGGATCAACCGGAGGAGGCGGCTCAGGCGAGGGAAGAGCTAAAGGGCTTGTATTTTGTCATTAAAGCCAACGATGCTTATATCCGCTTTGCCTTTTTGACCGGCGTCACCAAATTTTCCAAAGTCTCTGTTTTTTCCGGTATCAACAATATCGAAGATACTTCCCTTGCCCTGTGCAGTGGCGAGATGGAGCAGTTTAAAAAGGCCGTACACGCTTTGTTTGCGGCCATTCCGTATCACAACTACACCAATAACGATATTGTCCGCTATGAGGGCTTTTTTATGCCAGTGTCATTTTTGCCTGGTTGCCCTCTTCCTGGTTGCCTCTGAGCGTGGAAGACTGCACCAATAAGGGTCGTATCGATATGACGGTGGAGACGGACAACAGTATTTATTTGATTGAATTCAAGGTGGATATGCCGGAGGAAACCGCGCTTGTCCAGATCAAGGCCAAAGGCTATGCAGAAAAATACCGGGCGACAGGCAAAAAGATCGTTCTGATCAGTATTGGCTTTTGCAGCGAAGAAAAAAACGTGACGGAATTTGTTTGGCAAGAAGAAATATTCAGCTTATAGGCTTTTGGACATTTCATTGTGGTAACCATGATTTTCCCACCCGCTTTGAACTTACGGATTTCAATACACTCATTTATAACTGTCTGAATCTTATATTGTCTTTTAGGCATTACACTTGGTTACACTTTACGCAATAAACTTTACTTCAGCATTTCGCTGCCGTGCCGTTAAACGTGGTAACAGGCAAAACGCATTGCCTTGGAAATCCCGGCGGAAATGCGTTAAGCCAAAAGCGATCACTAAATTTTGATTGAGTACAGTCAGGAGAAGCGAAAATGCCTCAAATTATAAATACGAACCTAGCGTCCATAAGTGCACAACGTAATTTGGACAATTCTCAGAAAGCCGGTGACCGAGCGTTGCAAAGACTTTCTTCTGGTTTACGGATCAATGGTGCGAAAGATGATGCGGCGGGTCTTGCGATCTCCAACCGGCTCACCGCACAGATTCGTGGTACCAACGTCGCGGGCCGAAACGCTGGTGATGGTGTCTCATTGGCGCAAACTGCAGAAGGTGCATTGAACAGCATGCGCGATAGTCTGCAGCGAATCCGGGAACTGGCTTTGCAGTCAGCGAACGGTTCGAACACTGATTTGGAGCGTTCCTCGCTGCAAGAAGAAGTTGAGCAGCTTAAATCCGAAATTGCCAGTATTTCCGAAAAAACCAATTTTAACGGTCAGAAATTGCTAGATGGCTCTTTCCAAGGTAAAACTTTCCAGACTGGCGCAAACGTCGGTGAAACTGTCAGCGTCAGTATTGCCAAGGTAACCGAAGATACCTTGGGTACGGCACTGAACAACGGTATCAGTACCTCTTCGACCAGTGGCGCCATGGCCGCAGGCGATCTGACTATAAATGGTGTCGCAGTAGACGCAGCGACCGCTGCTTCAGATGGTGCATCGACAAGCGAGGCAGCCAGATCCTCGATCTCTGTTGCGGCGGCAATCAATAAAGTTTCCGATATGACTGGTGTGGTAGCGGTGGCGGATGCGACAACGGTAAGAGGTGGAAATACTTCAGCTGTTGCGGCAGCCGCAGCGAATAACCTCACGCTAAATGGCATTCAGATGACAGTAGGTGGTTCTGGCCAGGCAGCCAACCTTGCCGCCGATTTACAGGGTGTTGCAGATACCATTAACTCCTATGCCAAACAAACCGGTGTTACGGCCTCGATTGATATTAACAATCTGGCTTCCGGTGTTACATTGACGGCGGCTGATGGCAGAAATATCGAGTTAAAAGGAGACGCGGTGCAGGCGTCTGCGGGTTTTGGTTTATCCGAGGCCGGTGACAAGACGTATACGGGCACGGTTTCACTGGTTTCTGAAGCAGGCACCAGTTTTGAGATTGGCAGTAATACTGGTAATTCACTGGAACATGCGGGTATTGAAGTGGGTACTTATAGCGGTTCCAACAGCGGGGTAAACGGGGGGACTGTAAGTGCTAATGCGCTGGATGCGGGTGATTTGACTATCAATGGTGTCACCGTAGGTGCCTCATTGGCGGCTGACGATACGGCATCGTCAAGCGGAAAAGCCGAAAGCGCGATAGCCAAGGCAAAGGCAATTAACCGGGTCAGTGATCAAACGGGTGTAAAGGCAAAAGCTCAAGCTACTCAGGTGCTGTCTTCAGAATTTAGTGCGACTAATGCAGTCACGGGGTTAACCATAAACGGAGTCACTATTGACGATGTCGCTCAGGCTACTGATGTCGGTGGTCAGATGAATAACCTGGTTGAAGCGATTAACGACAAGTCGGCCCAGACAGGCGTTCGTGCCGAAGTGGTTGATGATAATCAATATCAGTTGATTGCGGAAGATGGGCGCAATATTACTGTTGGCGGTACGGTAACCAATTCCGGTTTCGCTGCTGAAACCACGCGTGGCTCGATTACTTTGGAATCCGCCGGTACCATTGAAATTGGTACAGCCAATGGAGATGGGCCTGGCGCCGCTGGCTTTAGTATCGGGTCATTCGGTGGTGCTGAAACTGGTACTTTGCTGAAAGATATCGATATATCGACTGTCAAAGGGGCAAATGAGGCCATTAAAGGTATCGACAATGCGATCAATCAGGTATCGAAGGTACAGGCACAATTAGGTGCGATGCAAAACCGTTTCGAAGCCACGATTTCGAATCTGGCCGTTCAGAGTGAAAACCTGTCGGCGGCCAATTCGCGAATCCAGGATGCCGATTTTGCGGCAGAAACGGCTGAAATGTCCCGAACCCAGGTATTGCAACAAGCCGGTATCTCGGTATTGTCGCAAGCTAACTCCCGACCACAGCAAGCACTATCCTTGCTGCAATAAGGAAACCTTGATCTGGTCAGATAGCCCGGCTTTTTGATAAGCTGGGCTATCCATGACTGGGAGGTGAATGATGAATGACGTTAGAATGAGTGCGATAAACCCGGCTGGATCTGCGCTAAGTGCAGAGAACCCGGGTCGTGTTGCGTCAGCGCCTCATAAAGCGTTTGAGAGGGTATCCGCAGATGTGCAGGTAAATATCACGAACGCTACTGCCAGTGCCGAAGAAAACCGCAAGGCTCAGGTTGCGGAGCGAAGTGAGCAACCGGTGAAGGAGCCTGATCGACAGCGAGAACATTTGGAACAGGCGGTAACCAGACTGAACGATTATATTCAGTCGGTGCAGCGGGATCTGCATTTCAACATTGATGATGAGTCGGGAAGGATGGTTGTCAAAGTGGTTGACCGGAATACGGATGAAGTCGTTCGGCAGATACCCGATGAGGTGGCGCTGAATATGGCGCGCAACTTGCGTCAGGAAGAGCCGTTGAGTCTATTTACTATGAATGTGTAGTTAACTACTGGAAACGAGTAGTTGAGTCGGCACGCGGACAGGTTCGTTTACAATTTGCAACGATAAAAGGGGCAAACAGCGGAAAAGTTTTGCCCCTTTTTGCCGATAGCTATACCAGACGCCCAATTACAGTGGTTATTTGGCGTCAATTCAGATCGAGGGTGGCAAAATGGCAAGTATTAGTTCGGTAGGTATTGGCTCTGGTGTTTTAACCAGTGAATTGATAGATAAATTAGCGACGGCAGAAAAGGCACCGACCGAAGCCCGGCTTGATCGTAAGCAAGAAGAGGTAAATGCCAAGCTGTCCGCTTATGGACGGTTGAGAAGTGCGATTACCGATCTGCGTTTGCCTGCGCGTACTCTGGGTAATCCCGCCGCCATGAGAGAGTTGACCTTTAATTCGTCTAGCTCGGTGATATCGGGTACGGTTTCTTCTTTGTCGCAAAAGGGTACCTACAGTATCGAAGTGTCAAAGCTGGCCCAGGCCCACTCAATTTCGACCAACGCTTTTTCGGATGACGACACTACCACATTAGGCACTGGAAAGCTGACACTGCAAGTCGGAGAAAATACGGCGGTCGATATTGATATCGATGGCAGCAATAATACGCTGAGTGGCATTGCCGATGCGATCAACGCCGAGTCGTCGCTCGATGTTACGGCGTCCGTGGTAGACAATGGATCAGGTTTCCAGTTGGTGATCGCGGCCAATCAAACCGGACTTAGTAACGCGATCTCGATTCAGGTTGATGATGACGATGCGGACGATTCCGATACTTCGGGGTTGTCTCAGCTCGCGTTCAACGCTACGGCAAAAAATCTGAATGAGTCCGTGGCGGCACAGGATGCGTCGTTAGAAATGAACGGTATTTCAGTGACTCGCAGTTCAAATGAGGTTGATGACCTGATTGCAGGTACCACGCTGAAGCTCAGCACGACCAATATTGGTTCACCGGCAGTGGTGAAAATTGCCGAGGACTCGGGCGCTGTGGCCGATCGGGTCGAAGATTTTTTGAACAAATTCAATGAGCTGAAAACAATCGTTGCCGAATTGACCGAGTATGATGCAAACAACCCGGAAAACTCGGGCATTCTTCTTGGCGACTCTACGGTACGCCTGATTTCCTCTCAATCACGAAATTTGCTTAGCGGCATTATACCCGGATTGGAAAATGCCAGCGTCCGGTCTCTTGTCGACGTGGGTATTTCTACCAACAAGGATACAGGCGAGATATCGTTCGATCGCGATACCTTTATCGCGGCACTGGAGAATCACACGGACGACGTGGTCGCGTTGTTTGCCGACCAGGGGCGAGTGAGCGGCAACCAGGTCAACTTTGTCAGTAAATCGTTCAATTCTCAGCCCGGCAGTTATGAGTTGACTGTTTCGCAGCTTGCCAGCCATGGTCAATTCGCCGGAACACGGGATGTCAGCGGGGGAGCCACAATTGACGCAAATGTGTTTAGACTCAGCATTGACGGTACTGAGTCCGCGGATATTACACTCGATGCCGGAACCTATACTTCCGCCCAGTTGGTGCAGGAATTACAGGCTAAAATCAATGCAGATAGCAATCTGTCGGCAGCGGGAGCCAAGGTGGTGGTGGGGCTCGATACCAGCAATCAACTGACCTTTACCTCGACCACCTACGGCAGCACGTCAAAAGTAGAGTTTACCGCCGCCGATGCCAATATGGGGGCGCAGCTCGGTATTGTCGCTGGTGCCGGAATCGATGGTCTGGATGTTGCCGGAACAATAAATGGGGAAGCCGCGACCGGAACGGGGCAACGATTGTCGCTTGCTCTCGAAGGTAATGACGCAGATGGCATTGCGGTCGATATCACCGGTGGTGCGATGGGTAAGCGTGGCGATATCACCATTATAAAAGGTGCCGCAGACCGCTTTGTGGATTTGTTTACCGATATCATCAGTGTTGACGGTGCATTGACAACCCGAACTGATGGCTTGAGCAAGCAGTTATTTGAAATTGGTGAACAACGAGCCAAAATGGAAGTGAGGGTCGAAAGCCTGCGAGAAAGGTTAATAAAACAGTTTACGTCGGCAGATATTATGATAAACCGATTGAATAGCACAATGGATTTTATCGCCGGTCAGTTGGAAGCCTTGTCGAACTCGAAAAAAAAGTAATGGATCACGTTAAAAAACTGTATCAATTTGTGATGTATTACTCAAGATTTTCTGCTAGTGGACGATATATAACGTATTGGTTATCAACAAGAATTAACTAGAAGGTGATTTATGAACGCAGCTCTTCAATACCAGCAAGTTGGAACACAAACCAGTATTATCGATGCCGATCCACATAAGTTGATTCAGTTGTTGTTAGAAGGTGCGCTGGAGCGAATGGCGATGGCGAAAAATCGAATCGCAGCGAAAGATTTTGAGGGCAAGAATAACTTGTTGAATAAATCTATCGAAATAATCGCAGGATTACGCAGTTTTCTCGATCATTCCAAGGGGGGTGAACTGTCAGCCAACCTTGAGGCACTGTATGACTATATCGAGCGCCGCCTTTTTGAAGCGAATGTCCGTAACGATCTATCAATGATTGACGAATGTTCACATCTGGTTCGCACGGTCAAAGAAGGCTGGGATGGTATTCGCGAGGAAGTACTGGCCAAACACCTGGTTTGAGCTTTTAGTTACTTCCTGAAAGGCGATAAAAAAACAGGAGTCATCATCGCTCCTGTTTTTTTCGTTTAAGACGGATTGGGCAAGCCTGATCACGGAACCAGTCCATCAGGTCAGGTTTTCTATGACAATCCGGTCAAGGACTCCAGATGCGCTTCGACGCTCTGGCCCAGTGCTTTCAGGTTGTAGCCACCTTCAAGCAAAGAGACGACCCGGTCATCGGCATAGTGCTTAGCTACATCTTTCAACATCGCGGTAACCCAGCGGTAATCATCTTCGACCAAATTGATATCGGCCATCGGGTCATTTTTGTGGGCGTCAAATCCGGCGGAAATCAATATTAGCTGTGGTTTATGATTTTGCAGCCGGTCAAGCCAGTCTTTTTCAACCTTATTCCTGAAGTCGATGCCTTGGGCACCGGCCTCTAAAGGTGTATTGACGATATTGTCACTTTTGGTGACGTAGTGACTGTTCGGATAATGTGGGTGTTGAAAACTGGAGCAGAACATCACGCGCGGATCATTTTCGAAAATATCCACGGTTCCATTGCCCTGATGTACATCGAAATCAACGATGGCAACGCGTTCCAGGCCATGGAATGTCATTGCATGTCTAGCAGCGATTGCCACGTTGTTGTAAAAACAAAAACCCATAGCGGTATTTGTTTCCGCATGATGTCCGGGTGGCCGCGTCGCGCAGAATGCGGTGTCATACTGGCCTGACATAATCAGATCCACCGCTTGTACAGCGGCTCCTGCGGATAGTTTTGCCGCCCGCATGGTGTCTCTCATCATGTTTGTATCAGGGTCGATCATGATGCGGCCATTGAGTGGGGAAAGCATATCGAGTTGCTCGACATAGCTATTGGGGTGAACTCTTAAGACGTGATCCCGTCTGACTTCTTCGGCACGAATAAAATCCATTTCCTGATCGAGTCGCGTGTCTTGCAGTTGATTTTTTATTGCTGCCAGGCGGAGCGGGCTTTCAGGATGCCCGTAGCCCATGTCGTGTAGTTCGCAGTCGTCGTGGGAGAGAAAGGCTGTTTTCATATTCTTCTATCTACTATTTTTCTATCTGCTATTGTTCTGTTCACTATTATTATACTTCTAATTAAATGAACAAACTCAACCTTAGTTTATAGAACCCAAGGCCGCGAATAAATACCAAACTTGATCAATTCACTTAATGCGAATGATATGTGCTATTAATATATGCCATATGGCTCGACTTTTGTAGAGCCCTATTGGGTGTTGGGCTGA
Organism: Gammaproteobacteria bacterium; assembly: GCA_002747055.1. Lineage (GTDB taxonomy): Bacteria > Pseudomonadota > Gammaproteobacteria > Pseudomonadales > Oleiphilaceae > LZORAL124-50-18. Next base: position 43,021 of record PDSQ01000029.1, on the reverse strand, counting down.
GCTCAGTTGTGTTGCTCGATGTCTTTTGCAGGCATAGGGTAGAGTCTGTTGTGCCGGAATTAGATGATTTGGGTCAGCCAAACCCCGGTTTTTGTCGTTTTAATTTTGTGACGAGGTTTATAGACTATCTGAAATTGTATAGAGTTCAGTGGTATAAAGTTAGAGTAATATTTTTTTTCCAGGTCGGAGCATGGTATGAGCACCCGTTATATCGAAGCGTTATTCAATCCAAAGTCAATCTGTATTGTCGGTGCCTCAGAACGAGCCCAGAATTTAGGTGGAATGGTACTTAGAAATCTCCTTGCCTCGGATTACCCCGGAAAGCTTATGGTGATCAATCCATCAGATTATGAAGAGGTGCATGGCATCGAATGTATCAGCAAGGTCAGCAATATGACCACTGCCACCGATTTGGCTATTATTTGTACTCCGCCGGAAACCGTGCCATCGCTGGTCAAGCAGCTTGGCAAAGCAGGTGTAAAAACAGCCATGATATTGACTGGCGGGCTATCCAGAATGTATAGCAAATCCGGTCGCCCTTTGATGTATTCGGTAAAAGAAGCCGCCAAAAAATCCGGGATTCGGATTCTGGGGCCGAATACGATCGGTGTGATGGTTCCTTCCCGGAATTTAAATGCGACCTATGCGCATATGGGTGTTTTGCCCGGGAAAATTGCGTTTATCGGACAATCCGGAGCGATTGGAAGTGCGGTGATAGACTGGGCGTTCGCTCGTGGAATTGGCTTTTCTCACTTTCTGACACTGGGCGATGGTATCGATGTCGCCCCGGATGATTTAATCGACTATCTCGGGCAGGATCGGAAAACCAAGGCGATTTTGTTGCACCTCGAGACCATTAAAAGCCCGTCCAGATTTATTTCTGCGGTAAGAGCGGCATCCCGAGGCAAGTTAATTCTCGCCGTTAGAAGTGGCCGGGTCGGCGAGTCCCAGTGGGAGCCGATTGCGCTGCCGGATGGCATTGTCAATGGCGATGATGTGTACGATGCCGTGCTGCGCCGAGCCGGGGTGCTGCGTGTTAAGGGTTTGGATGAAATGTTCGATGCGTTGGAAGCATTGACCCGAATGAAACCGGTCAAGCAAGATCATCTAATGATTATTTGCAACGGGTTTGGGCCAAGTGTACTCGCGGTTGACAAACTGTCCTATTTGGGTGGTGAGCTTACCTATTTGTCCGAGCAGACGACGAAAGCATTTGAGGAAATTCTTCCGGAATACTGGAACAAGCGAAATCCTGTCTCGCTCGACTGTGGAGCGACTCCCCAGTTGTATGACCAGGCGTTACAAATTCTGGAAAAAGACTACACGGTGGCGAATGTATTGGTCATGTATGCACCGTCGTTGACCGAGGATAGTCTGCAAATTGCAGATACCGTCATTAAACGCTGCAAACGTTCGAGGCTGAATGTGTTTACCTGCTGGTTAGGCAACAGCACGATTCGGGATGCAAGACAAGCATTTTTCGACGCAGGCATACCGACGTTTTCTTCGCCGGAAAAAGCCATTTACGCTTTTATGCACCAGGTAAATCACAAACGCAGTCAGGCACTGCTTCGCGAAACGCCGTCTTCCTATGCCGATAATACTGTCGATCGCTCGCACGCCCGCTCAATTGTTACTAATGCGTTACATAACGAGCACTTTACTCTGTCCAATGAAGAAGCCCGTCAGGTCATCGCCGATTATGGTATTAACGTGGTAAAAACCTGGTATTGTGATGACGAGGATGAGGTTGTCGATATTTATAAAGAATTGGGTAATGCGATTGACCTCACCCTGTTGCATGAGCAGGCAGCGCATCCCTTTCTGGAAGAAAAAAACGGTCGTGGCCGGTACAAGGCGACTATTAGAAGCCTCAACGATGAAAAGTCCATTCGTCTCTCATGCCAACAATTGTTCCAGCAGTACAAGGAGCATTTCCCCAGTAGTGGTTTTATCGGTTTTTCCGTTCATGAAACACATCAACATATTGGTGGTCTGGGGTTTAGCTTAGGTATTACCCGTGACCCGGTATTCGGGCCTATTGTGGTCTGTGGTGCGGCAGGAGCGAGTGTCAATGTGATGTCCGACAGGCATGTTTCGCTACCACCGCTTAACATGACTTTGGCGCGGGATTTATTGCGGCAGACTCATATGTATAAACTGTTGAAAGAGTTTAGTTATCGACCGCAGCAAGATATTCATTATGTTTGTGAAACCCTGGTAACTCTGTCTCAAATCGTAATCGATATCCCGGATATCAAGGGGTTGGAAATACTTCCTTTATTGTTTGACCGTTCCGGTGTGGTGGCTGTCGATGTCGCTATTGATCTCGATGGTCCTGCCAAGTTGTCGATTTTGCCCTATCCTGACGAATTATGTGAATGTGTCACCTTGCCAAAATCCCGGAAAAGAGTGGTGTTAAGGCCAGTACGTGCTGAAGACGAACCGGCGCATATGGAGTTTCATTCCCATTTGTCTCCAGAGTCGATACGCTTTCGTTTTTTTCAATATCGCAAGTCGTTCAGCCATGAAGAGTTGGCTCAAATGGTGCAGATTGATTACGACCGGGAAATGGTGTTTGTCGCTTCGGCGCCGGCAGCAGCGGAACCAGGTGCGCCGACCGAGACACTTGGAGTGGTGAGAATCTGGACGGATGCGGACAATCTTCAGTGTGAGTTTGCGGTCATTGTGCGGGACGATATGAAAGGGGAACATTTAGGCGCCACTTTGTTGAGCAAAATGATCGATTATTGTCGTTCCAAGGGAACGGTGGAAATGATCGGATCTGTGCTTCCCGAAAACCAGCCTATGCTCGGTTTGGCGAAAAAGCTTGGCTTTACCATTAAATATAACACTGAGGAAGAAGTGATGGATTTGAGATTGCCACTTAACGAAGCCGAACATTCCTGGCAAAGGGAGAGGCTCAACAATAGCGTTGTCTAATTTGACAGAATGGAAGCGGCAGACGTCGCACCCCTGAGTTTCGAACTCGAGGTGCGATAGGTAAGGAAATGTGAACGCTGTTATACAGGCCGGAAGTCTTCACTTATTTTTGACCGGTCTTCGCCGCCAAACAGGTAAAGAATGCGTTCGATCAGATTGGCAAATTCAAGTGACATCAGCGCGAATGCCGCATCGAACTTCTCCGCTGCTGTTTCGGCCTGGTTGTCTTCCAGTTTTTCGTTGAGTAATTCGCCATATTTGATTCGTTTAATGGTTAAATCTTCATTGAGTACAAATGAAATATGATCTTGCCAGCTAACGGCAATTTTTACCACGCGTCTGTCCGCTTTGATATGGCCTTGTACTTCTTCACTTTCTATATCCAGTCCTTTACATCGTACTATCGATTTTTCTTCTGCCCGAGATTGTAATTCACACTCATCACATAGTGTGAAATCGAGTGATAACGCATCCTTACCTTGGAGCCAGGTTGTCATAATGGCTGAGGGATTCTGCCGAACTTGTGGCACCATTACGGGTAACGAACCCAGTGTTTTTCTCAGGAAGCCATTAAAATCATCGGCTTTTTTGGCTGAGGCGGTGTTGATGATCAACCAGCCATTTTTCGCGTCTATATAGCCTTGGGTATATTGGGAACGTTTGAATGCTTTGGGTAAGAGTTCGTGGATGATTTGATCCTTGAGTTCATCCTTTTCATTTTTTCGCACCTTTCTATGCTGCTCATCTTCGATTGACTGGACTCGCTCGTCCAGCGACTCTTTTACCACAGACGGGGGTAGCAGACGTTCTTCTTTTGCCAAAGTAAGCATCATATTGCCATTGGTGGTGTGTACCAGTTGCCTGCCATCTCTGCCGAGCGGTCGTGACCAGCCTTGTCTGAATAGTTCCTGGGGGCCACAGGGTTGAATCGCCGCGCTGGCAAGTTTTTCTTCCAGTTGCTCCGGTGTCAGGGTGAAAGGTTTGGTAAATCGATAGATATAAATATTTTTAAACAGCATGTTTTCTCTTTGTGTGTTATACAGTGCAATGATTTCAAATGATCGGGTGAGGAGTAGATGGGTAATGCCAGTTATTGGCTGGTTTTGTTGTATCATTCTCCCGTCTTGGCAGATCTTTATCAGCCGAATCCGGTTGGCGACCACGCACGATTGGTGTCACGGCGAAGATTATTGTCAAAATAACTGCGAAAATCCAGAAAAGAATGAAAAAAGAAATTGAACTTATATTGTATACCGCTTCGGGTTGTCACCTGTGTGATATTGCAGAAACCATCATTGCCGAGGCTGTTGCCCACGCATCCGTTGAAAATGCGGATTTTACGGTTTATTTGACCAAAACGGATATTGCTGACAACCAAGTATTGGTTCAGCGTTACGCGCAAAAAATTCCGGTATTGAAACTGTCCGAGTCAGCTCGGGAGCTGGCATGGCCCTTTGATATCGAGCAGGTGTTGCAGCTGTTTGAATCATTCCATGGTTAGTATATGCTTAAACTGGGTCTCTGTGACCGGCATTACACTCAATCTATTGCCTTTTCGTACCAATGGCATGTCTTGCAGTTCCGCGGTGGCTTTTAACTCTTTTAGGGAAATGGTTCGTTTGAACTTGCGCAGCAACCTGACGTTGACCATAAACCATCTGGGGGACTCTTTCGAGCTTTTGGGGTCGTAGTATTGACATTCCGGGTCGAATGCGGTGTGGTCCGGATAACCTTCATCGATAATTTCCATTAGACCGACAATACCGGGAATGTCGCAATTGGAATGGTAAAAAAAGACTTGATCGCCCTTTTTCATCTCATCGCGCATCATGTTTCTTGCTTGGTAATTACGCACACCATCCCAGTGTTCGGTCTGGTCTGGCATTCGCTCGAGGTGGTGGATGCCAAAAACATCGGGTTCGGATTTCATTAGCCAATAGTTCATGCAGCTATCCTTTGTCGGCTTTATCAGTGGCTTACAGGGATTATGATACTGATGTGGAACCGGGATGCAATTGCAAGTTAACGGGATTATACTGGCAGCCCAATAGGGTACGCAGTAGTGCGGTTAGGTGCCGCGATGGAATCGGAGTTGCTATGTCAGAAGAAGAGTTTGCCTATTACTCAACCATGATTTTTGTCGGCGGCCTAATCATCTTTATGGCCTTTATTATCTACGACCTGGCCAAAAAGTCGAAAGCAGGTCGATTTGGCATGATGATACTGTTTATCGGTTTGTTTACCGGAGTGGCTGGTTTTATTATCAAAACAGTATTGGTTGAGTTGCTGGGATTATAGACGATTATCGCTGCGCGATCTGATCGAAAACAATGCTTTGGTTCCTGCCGTTGTGTTTGCTTTGATATAGCGCCGAGTTGGCTTGTTCCAGCCATGTCTTGTAGTCAGTACAGTTTTCGTTCAATACGGAAATTCCCAAACTGATGGTGAAATTGATGGCCATTTTCTCGTAGGTCAGGGTCAGGTTTTCTATAGCCACTCTCAATCGTTCGGCGAATAGCTTCGCTCCTTTGCGATCTGTGTTGACGAGAATAACGGCAAATTCTTCGCTGCCATAACGACCCGCAATGTCGGTTTGCCTGAGCGATTTTCTCAATAGTCGGGATATTGCCCGAATCACTTCATCACCAGCCTGGTGGCCATAGGTGTCATTGACCTTTTTGAAATGGTCGATATCGAATAGGATCAACGAGCAGGTGTGCTTGTAACGTAAAAAACGAGCATATTCTTTGCTCAGGCACTCTTCCCAATACTTCCGATCATTTAACTCGGTCAGACTATCTGTTCGGCTCAAGCGGTTAAGTTCCTCGTTGGCGGATTCCAAGGCCAGTTTGTTAGTGGCAATGTCAGTGACATCGTAGATTAACAGGCAAATATGACGAACCTCGCCGTCAACGGATATCAGCGGTGATATCGTGATGTTTTGGTACATAAAGTCGGCTGTACCGGTAATGGGTCTATAGTTGAAGAACTTCATTAAATAGGGGCGCTGTTCCCATGTGGTGAACGCCCGGTTTTTTAGCATAAACACGGCCCGCGTCTTCTGGGTCAGCCATTCTTTGTCAATACCGGGAAAAACTGAAAATAAATCCTTGTCTTTAACCTGGTCGGGTCGCATGCCGCTATGGTTTTCCATAAAGCTGTTCCAAACCTGGATTGTGTAGTCCTGATCAAGCACTATCAGTCCGACATCGATGGTTTGCAGCATATCCATTAGCCAGTGAAACTCGGTAAATTTAAAACTATTGTCAGTCATATCAGGTCTTCTTCGTGTTTGCAGCGGCTATTAATTATATAGCCCCGGAATCATGCCATTGTCGTTGGTTGGTCATCAATATCGGTTTGTCTAAACGATGTGTCATATCAGAAACGATAGTCTTTTTTTTAGGTTGTCGACCGAGTCTTCAGTTAACAGCAGTAGCAGATCACAAGCAATGTTGCAGCTTTCGATTTTATAAGAAATCTCGATGGCCAGTGTTTTTTTCCAACGGTTTGAACCGCCCTTGACGAGATCCTCAACTTTAACGTGCTGGCCAATAACGATCGGGTGGCCAAGACTGAAGGCTATATCGAGTTGTTGCGCAATGCCGTTGGTGCAGGCACCTACCAATATACTTGCGATATCCATTAGTAGCTCAAGCTCCACTGTATGGGTTATCTCTCCCTGGTATTTTAAAAGCCTGGCCATATCTGTAAAGCTGGAGTCACTAAAGATAACTAAGGCTTCCCCTGCAATGCCAGAGCCAATAAAACCCTGGCAAACGGCCGAAAACGTGTCTTCTTGCTCGGAAAACGACAGCGCCATTTCCAGCTCTGCGACCTCCAGAAAGTTCACTTTGGGTATCGGGAGTTTGACAAACACGTCGAGCAGTCTGGCAAGCAGGTCGGCGGCTTGACCCATCGCGACATTGCTGATTTCCTGAATACAATCAAGCAAATCGGAAGTGTCTGCTGTCGAAATCAACGCTTGTTCCGACGTGGTTGTGCCATCGATATTATCTGCAGGACGGTAAACACCGTAGTCAACCAGAATTTGTGTGACCTCGTCGGCGATAACGGGTTTTTTTATAAAGGCGACGGCGCCAAGTCTTTTGACTCGATCGTGAGCTTCCGGCTGAATGTCCCCTGAGACAACGATAATGATGCTGGCCAGGTCAAGTTCGCTGGTTGCAGCAAGTACTTCATAACCGTCCATAACGGGCATGTTCAAGTCAAGAAATACCAGGTCTCCTTTACCTGCTTTCAGGGCATCCAGGCATTCCATACCATTCTTCACTAAGGTGATTTCAGCGTCCCAATCTGTCGGCAGTGTTTTTGTCATTTGCTTTTGAGCGACTGTGGAGTCATCGCAGATAAGAACCTTGGTTGTCATTAAGCTTACCTTTTGGCTGGGTGTCCTGTGCAGAGGCAGAGAAGTTTCGTTTTTATCCTACTAAAAATAGTACAAGAATGGTGTGCTATCAAAGCGGTAAACGAAGTCGTGAATTGGTTCTCTCACCGGCAATCCCGCCCTTATCTCCGCTCTCCCGCTCCTGAACATCTGCAACAGGTGCAGTAGAAAACAAGCTGGAACGCTATGAACCTTCCACGGTGGAGCTTGGGGGTGGTCATGTGCGCAATGTTGCCGCTAAAAGGTTGTAACTGCTATCGGCGCCCGGTAATAGAATTATGCCACTGGCAAAATATGAAGTACTTATCATTGTCGGGATTTTTGCCGGAAAATGGGCAAAAATATTGGCTCGATCCAGTGAAGTGGCGAGACATTAAACATGGTTAGACCGATGTCTGTGTTTTTTTTGGCTGGTCGGTAGGCGACAGAAACGTAAAATCCGTCCTCCACACTGAATTGCCAAAACAGCCAGTTTTGCGGACTGTCCCCGTTATCCGAAGCAAATCGGAGCTCGATAGCGGATTGATCGGGAAACGAGAAGCTAAAATGGTCAAGTGGAATGGATAACCCTTTGCCGCAGGCTTTGATATAGGCCTCTTTTAATGTCCATAGCTGAAAAAAACGGTTTTTTTGGCCGCTTTTGGGTAATGCGCTTAACTGCCGGGCTTCTTCTGGCGAGAAAAAACGATCCGCCAGTTTTAGTTCGTTACCGGTGTTACGTCTTTGTATGGTTTCGACATCGACGCCTATCGATTGTTCGGCCGCGACGGCCATAACCACCATTTTATCCGAATGTGACAGGTTAAAATAAAGCGGTAGCGAAACCGGGTTGGCGATCTCGGGGCGTCCATAGGGATTCTTTTTGAATTGCCAGTTTTCTGGGCGAATCACCGGGTGATACAAGGTCAAAACGGATCTGACAAGACAACGGGCCAGTAAATAGCGATATCGGTCTCGCTCGAAATGGAATCTGGCTAGTTGTTCGATTTCATCCGGAGCCAGCAGAGCCTGATATAACGCAAGTGTTTTCGACTCTTTGACTGTTTGTTCCTTGCAGAACCACAGATGAATGCGATCGGCAGGAAGCGTGAATCTATCAGTAGGCCAAGTCATAAATCAGATGCCGGACGTGCGAAAAAAGAACGGTGGTGTCTTCGTGCCTTTGTTGCCTGCTTTGTCACTTAGAGTCATTTTAGCATTTTCGACTGGTACCGGATACTGAACTACAATTTGAGTGGAATATCAGGGTGCGGGCTGTTGGCCGGGGACCCGTTATCTGCACATTTGTTATCGGACGATCAGTTGGAATTGCACTGTGTTTTATGGATCTTAAAAACCTGTATGCGAAATTGAAATTTTTGCTAGTCGATGATTTCCAAAACTTTCGGATTTCTATTACGCAGATGCTGCGGGAATTCGGTGCAGTTGATATCAGTGTCGCAGGCAGTGGTATCGACGCGGTAGACAAATGCAAATTTAACCGATTTGATGTAGTGTTATGCGACTACAATATGGGCGGTGGCAAGAATGGTCAGCAAATTCTCGAAGAACTGCGATTCAGAAAGTATCTCCGGCGCACCAGTTTGTTTGTATTAGTGACCGCCGAGACGCGAAAAGACATTGTGATGGGAGCGCGTGAGCAAGAACCTGATGGCTATATCGCCAAACCACTGACCAAGGCGGTGCTTGAAAAACGACTCGACACTTTGCTGAAACAAAGAGAAGTGCTGCTGCCAATCAATACCGAAATTGACAATGAAAACTACCCCAAGGCGATTACCCTGTGTGATGCTGAAATCAAGCGTCGGCGCAAGTATACGTCCTGGTGTTTCAAAACTATAGCGGAACTCTATTTCCGAACTGGTGATTATATGCACGCCCAAAAAATCTACCAAGAGCTGCTGGCCAGACGCACCATACCCTGGGCGCAACTAGGTCTGGCGAGGGTCTGGGCTGCTCAACAGAGCTTCAAACGCGCCATTGACTGTTACCATGAGTTAGTCGAGAATCATCCGGATATGGTTGAAGCCTATGATGGTTTGGCTGAAGTCTATTGTCAGACGGGTAACCTAAACGAAGCGAAAGTGCACTTACAACGAGCGGTAGAGCGGTCGCCAATGGTCATTCTTCGTCAAGAAAAGCTTGGCGATCTGTGTCTTCAGACGCAGGATCTCGAATGTGCTGCCAAGGCGTATAAAAACACCATCAGGCTGGGTGACAATTCCTGTTTTGAGTCGCCAGAACAGTATTTGAAATATGGCGACACTTTGTCCGACCTGAGTCAGGGAGACATTTCCGAGGTGGGCAAGAGTTATGTGCGAGAGGCTATTCGAACCCTGAAAACCTGTCATAGGCGTTTTGGTGACGATGAAAAAGTCAAGATCAGAGGGTTGTTGATTGAATCGCGCCTGTACCTGGGGCAAGGCGATAGCGTGGCGAGTGACAAAGCGTTGTCTGTGGTTTGGTCGATGCTTGGCGATGAAGTCCCGAACGCTCAGATCGGGCTTGACCTGGCGAAAACACTGTATAGGGCAAACCAACCCGATGCAGCGGAAAAGTTGCTCACTGACCTGGCAGCCAAATATGAGCATGACAAATCCGTGCTGGTGCAAATCGAAGAATTATTGGATGAACCGGTCAATCTGACCAACAAACTCAAGGCCAGGTCGTTGAATCGAAATGGCATCAGTGCCTTTGAAGAAGGTAAGCTGGATGAAGCCATCGATATCTTCGAGCAAGCGCTGGCTATTGTGCCGAAACATCCGGCACTCAACCTGAACCTGGTTCAGGTGCAGCTAAAGCGTTATGAAACCGGGGCTAAATCCTCAGCTCAACTTCGCAGATGTGAGCAATGCCTGGACAATGTCGGACATATTCCGCCCCAGCATCGTCAATACAAACGTTATCGCTATCTGCTGAACCGGGTGCAAAGCTTAGGTGCACCAAGCCTGAGTGCCAGTCAGGCAGAAACACATCCAGATCGAAGTGGCGCCGAACAAAGCGATATTCAATCGCGACACACCGCTTCGCCTCGGATAAGGCAATGGGCGGAAATTGAGTCAAGAGATCCAAGAGGTTAATCGAGTCATGCAGGAAGACATTACCATTGATTTTTCAACGGTCATTGCGTCTGCCGTTCACGATATGAAAAACTCCCTGGGCATGCTGCTGAGCACACTGGACGAGTTCTTTGGTGAATTGCCGGAGGAACTCAAGGGCAGTCCCAGTCAGGCGATATTGCAATATGAAGCTGAACGGGTAAATATAGATTTAATTCAGTTGCTTGGATTGTACCGACTGGAGCATGAACAATTGCGGGTTCGTATTGACGAGCAATATGTTCGTGATTTTCTCGAAGAGCAAGCGGCACGCTACTCAGTACTTGCCAAAGCTCGCAATATTACTTTGGAGATTGATTGTGATGATGACCTGCTGGGCTACTTTGATGGTGATCTGATCGGTGGCATCATTAACAATATACTTGCCAACACAGTTCGATACACGCAAGATAAGATTCTGCTGGTCGCCGAACCGGTTGCTTCAGGCGTGGCTATGGAAGTGCATGACGATGGCGCTGGGTATCCGGAGGAAATGCTGGATTCTCCTGGCAAAATCCTCAAAGGCATCAGTTTCAAGAATGGTAGCACTAGTCTTGGCCTGTTTTTTGCAGCCAAAGTCGCGCAAATGCATAAACAAGGCGACAAAATCGGCGCTATCAGTTTATCTAATGGCGGACGGTTGGGTGGTGGTGTTTTTCGTGTATTCCTGCCCTAGCGGGTTATCGGTGTTGTTTGAGTCGCAGACACCAATGCCTGGTATTCAGCCAAACCGAATACAGTTATGAGGAAGAAAATGGCGCGTAATTCGATCGGTATTGCCCTGTCGATTGTCAACAAAATAGCCGGCTCGGATATGGTTAACAAGCTGAAACTGAAGAAGCCGGCTGAACGGATAGCCTATTACTCTACCCGAACCGGATTTCAGTTGCTGTCGACGGCGAGTGAAAGCATCAGTCAGGTGAAAAGCCTGCTTGGATCGCCAATGGGATGGAACGACCTGGTTGACGATCACGCGTTTGATCCTCGGCTGTCCGAACAACAGCAGCGCCTTCAGGACACCGTCGCCCACTTCGCTCACCATGTACTTCGCTTAAATAGGGAAGAGTGTGAAATCGCGGGTAATGTGACGCCTTATGTCCGAGAATTGTTTTCCGAATTACAATTGCTTAAATATGCCGTACCCCCTGCATGGGGTGGCATACAGGAAAAAAGCTCACCGACTACCGGCGTGATAATTGCCGAAGCGATGGCCTATGGCGATCTGGGTGCTTCAGTGCCGTTACTGAGTAACTTTTCGGTCGCCAATGCACTGGTTCGCTGGGCATCGCCGGCACAACAAGCGTTTTTTCTGCGCCGCATGATGAACGATCCAAATTATGGCTGTGTACTCGCGATAAACGAACCGGCCGTTTTGTTCAATCCTCACTTGTTAACTGTCAAGGCGACAACGGTGAAGAACGGTATTTTGCTCAATGGCGCTAAAACCATGGTGGCCGGAGCGGTGACGGCGGATTTGATATTGGTTGGCGCCCAGCTTCCTGACCATTCTCCAGTATTGTTTACCGTGGAAACCAATACTCCAGGAGTGACAGTTTTGCCCAAAAATGCCATGGGACTTCGTGCCGCCGGATTGGCAGATATCTTGCTCGAAGATGTTTTGGTCGACGAGTCATCCATGGTTCGGGAAGACGGGTTTTCATGGCCGGGTTTTATTTCTTATGGCAGTTTAATGTGGTGTGCCGCCGCGGTGGGTGTCAGTCAGGCTGTGCTCGATTATGTGGTGCCTTACTGCAATGACCGGGTGGTATTTGGCGAACCGGTCAGCCATCGTCAATCGGTCGCCTTTATGATCGCCGATATGGCAACGGAAATCGAGGCTATGCGGCTATTGACCTATCGTGCCGCAGGTCGAGCTGAACAGGGCCTGGATTTTCACCGGGAAATCTATTTAGCGCGACAGTTTTGCCATAACAAAGTGGCCAGGATTGCCAGTAATGGCGTCCAGCTATTGGGTGGACACGGTTTCACCAAAGAACATCCGGTTGAACGCTGGTATCGGGATTTGATCGCGATCCCGATAAATTACAATAACTTCCACGCATGAGCAGGCTCGGTGTTTTTCTGCGTACGTCAGTCCGTAAACCTTTGCCACCAATTCAGAAATGCAGGAGTGAACTATGAACCTTGAAGTGCCCGGCAAATTTCAGTTGTTGATCGAACAGGCAAGGCAGGTGGCAAGCGAGGTCTTCCGGCCCATTTCGAGAAAGTATGACAAGCTGGAACATCACTATCCCGTCGAGCTGGATATGCTGGCATCTATTGTGGACGGAATGAACGATGGCGCTGCGCAATTGAGTGCCGGTGCCACCAAGCTGCAAAAGTCGACTTCTGGCAAAAAAAATGTCAATGGAGCCAATATGGCCACGGTTCTTGGTTTGCAGGAGTTGTGCCGTGGTGATGTCGCACTGGCTTTGAGTCTTCCGCGTCAAGGATTGGGTAATGTCGCCATCGCGACTATGGCAACCGATGTCCAGCTTCAGAAATTTGGCCACTTATGGGCAGCCATGGCAGTTACCGAGTCCGATACGGGGTCGGATACAGACGGTATTTTAACGACCGCCGTAGAGGATGGCAGTGGTTATACGATCAACGGCGAAAAGATATTCGTTACCGCCGGACAACGATGCGAGGCCGTGGTCGTCTGGGCGACCCTGGATAAATCCAAAGGCCGGGCTGCGATACGCCCCTTCGTTGTGCTGAAAGAAACCCCCGGCCTGTTTATCGAGCGCCTGGATCGGAAGTTGGGGATCAAGGCGAGTGATACAGCGACTATCAGGTTGACAGATTGTCATGTGCCAAAAGAAAACCTGTTGGGTGAGCCTGATATCGATAGCGACACATCGTTTTCCGGAGTGATGCAAACCTTCGAGAATACGCGCCCGGTGGTGGCCGCAATGGCGGTCGGATTGGCATCGGCAAGCCTGGAGAGAACCCGGAAGTTATTGGTCAGGATGGGTTTGAAACTGGATTATGGACTGCCCGCCACGTTGTGCAGTTCGGTTGAAGCAGAGGTCTACACGATGGAGTCTGAGCTGGAAGCGGCCAGGCTGCTTACCCTGAAAGCGGCCTGGATGGCGGATAATGGTTTGCCCAACTCGAAGGAAGCCTCTATGGCGAAGGCAAAGGCGGGTAGAATGGCCAATGATATCAGCCTTAAATGTGTCGAAATCTGTGGCGCCGTTGGTTATCAGGAAGATGAACTTCTGGAGAAGTGGGCGCGAGACTCAAAAACCCTGGATATACTCGGAGGCACGCAGCAAGTTCAGCAACTGGTTATCGCCAGAGCGGTGTTGGGCAAAACCTCAGCAGAATTGAGATGAGGGCCGTGAGGCGAGAACAAGCGCTGATCATTGCACAGTACGCCACAGCAAGTCGTCATGTTCGGATGCTCGATCGAGCTGACCAAGGTGTCATATGTTGGCTTAATGTGTTGAATCTGATAGGCTCGCCAGTTAAAACCTGACCTATTTATTGAGAGAATGACCATGCTTAATAATTTACCTGCGGGCCTGAAAGGCTCAATTGTTTTCTTGTTAATTGTGTTGAATACTCTGTTTTGGACACCGGTTTTAATACTGGGAGCGGTTCTGAAAGTAATCATTCCGCTCGAACCGGTTAAAAAGCATGTGACTAAAACGCTGATTGCGGTGGCAACCTGCTGGGTGGCTTTCAATAGCGTTTTGCTCGATAATTCCAATAAAATTGACTGGGTTGTCACCGGCGGCGATGAAGGGCTGAGCATAGAAAACTGGTATCTGGTTAACTGTAATCATCAGTCCTGGACAGATATCCTTGTAGTGCAAAAAGTCTTGAACCGAAAAATTCCGATGCTTAAGTTTTTTCTTAAAAAAGAACTGATGTGGGTACCTGTTATCGGGTTGTGCTGGTGGGCTTTGGATTTCCCTTTTATGAAGCGGTATTCGGCGGAAATGGTTCGAAAGAATCCTCAGCTGGCTGGCAAGGACCTGGAAACCACGCGAATAGCCTGTGAGAAGTTTAAAACCACGCCGGTTTCTGTATTCAATTTTATGGAAGGAACCCGATACACGGAAGAAAAGCATCGCAGACAGCAGTCGCCTTATGCCAATTTGCTGAAGCCAAAGGCTGGAGGAGCAGCGTTTGTGCTTGGCAGTATGGGCGAGCAAATGAACACATTGATCGATATCAGTATCGTCTACCCGGATGGTAATGGGATTAGCCTGTGGGATTTATGCTGTGGGCGAATCACGAAGATTGTTGTCGATATCAGAAAACTGGCTATACCCGATGAATTTCTGGGTAAAGATTATGCAAATGATGCCGTTTTCAAAGCGAATTTTCAAGCCTGGTTGAACGAATTCTGGCTGGAGAAAGACCAGTTGTTGACGGACTTGAAAAAGCGGCATGCGTTGTCTGGTTCAGAAAAAACAGAAAACAGCTAATCCCGTCTAGCTAGGCAGCGGGCTGCTATCTATGGCCGGCTGGTATATGGCATTTATAATGAACAATAGGTTTTGATCTGGTTGATTACGTCTTCATGGCCATAGGCAATGAAGGCGAAATAACCTTTGCCATTCAATAAAGATATCCAGTGGCTTTGTTTGTCGGAAACAACGGCACGCCGATCCGGGCGTTTGAGTTCACAGCGCAGGCCATGATAGCCATTCATCGGTAAATCCAGCGAGATATCCGGAAACCCTGCCTTAAGACCGGCCGAAAGCAGGCGGCCCCTTTCGACTTTGCCTCTCGCGCCCGCGTTCGGCGTTGCGTAGAGATACTCATATACCTCAGGGTAGTACATCTCGAAATAATGGAATATGTAACACTGATGCCAGTGTTCGGCTTGTGATTGGTAGTCCGAAGGTTTTTTCAATAAATAGTGAAGGGCTTTCGAGTGTGGCGTGTTCCGAAACGTAAAGGCATCGTCAGGAAAGGGTAATAAACCCAGCTTCTGCCTGATAGTCTGATTTTCGTTATGCCCGCCTGGATAGCCGCCTTCTTGTAGTTGTTTGAATTGTTTTTCCGTTAATCGCATATCAGTTTCTCAGACGCAGCCAATCCAGTGGTAAAATGCTCGTACCAATATAACGAAAAACTGTTGCTGTTGAACATTGAACCGAAAATGAGAGGCGTATTATGTCAGATTTTTATCAAAAAGTGGCCAACTCACCAATTGGAAAGCCTGTTGTCAATGCGTTGAACCTGCCTGCGCCGGCCATTCTGGAGCGATACTCCGGCGCTGAGTCAGTCAGTGTTCAGGGTAATGTGTTATTGGGTTCGAGCAAAGGCGGCGCCGCATTGTTACCGCTGGCTGAAGTTCTCTCTGGAGATAACGTCAGTTTACATCTTCCGCGTCATATCGCTGAATCGGTAAAACTCGATGCCGAGCCGGTCGAGCTGGATCAGTTGTCGGAAGCAATGCGTTTTAAAGCCATTGTTTTTGACGCGACTGGTATCGAAAGCAGTCAACAGCTCAGGGAACTTTATGACTTTTTTCATCCTGTCATTCGTGCGTTGGCGCGTTGTGGCCGTGTCCTCGTGTTAGGCCAAGACCCCGCTGACTGTCAACCGGAAACGGCCAGCGCGCAACAGGCGCTGACTGGCTTTAGCAAAAGTGTCGGTAAAGAAATTGGTAAAAAGGGAGCGACAAGTAATTTGCTCTATCTGCGCAAGGGCGCTGAAAACAATCTTGAGTCCTCTGTTGAATTTTTTACTTCGCCCCGGTCGGCTTATGTCTCGGGCCAGGTCGTCAGGATTTCCTCGAGCGAGGCCGGCCAGGTTTCTACCCAAATTGCCACCCAGGCCGCTAGTTTTCTCGGTGGCAAAACGGCCTTGGTCACGGGTGCTTCGCGTGGCATTGGCGCTTCCATTGCCGAGGTGTTGGCAGGCTATGGGGCGAAAGTTATTTGTCTCGATGTGCCTCAGGCGGAGGAAGCGCTGAACGAAGTCGCCAGTGCAATTGAAGGTATCGCGTTTGTACAAGATATTACCCAAACAGAAGCCACCGCGAATATTTCCCGGCTTCTCGCTGAAAATGGTAAAGGTGTCGATATTGTCGTGCACAATGCGGGAGTAACGAGGGATAGAACGTTGGGTAGAATGAAGGTGCATGACTGGGATCTTTTGATGGATATCAATCTGAGTTCGATGGAGCGAATCAACCGACATTTGCTGGCAGAAAACCGGATCAATCACAATGGCCGGATTATTGGTGTGGCTTCGATCAGTGGTATTGCAGGCAATTTCGGGCAGACCAATTACGCGGCATCCAAGTCGGGGGTTATTGGTTATGTTCATGCGATGAGCAAGATTTTACCGAAAGGAATAACCATCAATGCCGTCGCTCCGGGTTTTATTGAAACCCAGATGACATCGGCTATCCCGTTTACCATACGAGAAGCGGGCAGGCGAATGAACAGTCTCGCTCAGGGCGGGCAGCCTGAAGATGTGGCTCAAACCATTGCCTATTTTGCCAGCCCGCGGTCGCAGGCGATAAACGGCAATGTGGTACGAGTATGTGGGCTTAGCCTGATCGGTCGATAATGCTTCTACCCTGCCTTTTGGTGTTCGACCGGCGCGATTGCCAATGGTTCGCTGAACAGGTTGGTGTATTGATCACTATTTCGTCACTAGCAGCGCCGGGTCGAGGCGCACCTGAAACCAGTTGACTCGCCAATCCAGATGAGGCCCTGTCGATCTTCCCGTGGTACCGACCAGCGCAATTTTGTCGCCCTGTTTGATGGCCTCGCCCGGCTTGACCAGTATTTTTTGAAGATGGATAAAAGTCGAGGACACGCCCATACCATGATCGATGATCAGCGTGCCGCCAGAATAAAACATATCGTTATGTACCAGCGAAACGACACCTGATGCGGGGGCTTTCACTGCAGTTCCAAGTGGCGCGGCGTAATCGATCCCGAAGTGGGGTCTTCTGGGTTCTCCGTTAAAAATACGCTGGCTGCCATAGACGCCGGTTATCCTGCCTTTTACAGGAACCACAAAGCCGCCAAGAAAGTCTGTACGGGTACTGAATATATTGCGGGCTTTTTTGACCAGCCGGGCCTCTGTGCCAGCTCGCTTTAACGCCTGTTTGGAAGGCTGCATCATTTTTCTGGGAATACCATCGATGCGCTGAATGTTGTATTTGCGCTTTTCAATCTCGATGGTCTTTCGGGTTTTTGTTCCGTTCGGTTTAACTATATCCAATAAATGCGATAGTTTTGCATCTCTGCCAAACCCAAACACGAATTGCCCACGATCGCTAACCGCAATTGCGGTGCCGTCGAGCAAAACCTGATTACCCGGCTCGGTTTTGCCAATAAGCATCCCTCCCTGAGTGAAGCTGCCCTGAAGTTCAAGACTATTGGCAAATTCTGTACGGGTAACCAACAGTAGAATGGTGATCAGTAGAAAAAAAGCCGGTTTATTCATTATTATCCTGACCGATTGAGTTAAACTAATGTGAAAAGCGGCTGACAAAATGGTAATTGTATTGCCGAATGCGAGATTAACACCCAGAGTGCCTGGTGGTACAGAGGAATTTGAGGTGATGTGATGATGACCCGAGCTTCGGTTTCGGCTGCCTGTGATGCTTATCCCACCCGATTCTGGCATCAGCTTGACGACGGTCGGGTGCAGTGTGATGTGTGTCCCAGAGCCTGTAAACTGCACGAAAACCAGGCAGGTTTGTGCTTCGTGAGAGCGAGGCGAGACAATAAAATTGTCCTTACTACTTATGGACGTTCCAGCGGTTTTTGTATCGACCCGATCGAAAAAAAACCGTTAAATCATTTTTTGCCCGGTACACCCGTTTTATCCTTCGGCACGGCGGGCTGTAATCTGGCTTGTAAATACTGTCAGAATTGGGACATGAGCAAGTCCAGGGAAATGGATATCCTGGCAGACAACGCCATGCCGGCGGAACTGGCTTTGGCAGCGCAGCGGCATGGTTGTAGAAGCGTTGCCTTTACCTATAACGATCCGTCGATATTTCTGGAGTATGCGGTCGATGTCGCTATTGCCTGTCACCAAAGAAATATCAAAACGGTTGCCGTTACGGCTGGCTACATTTGTCCGGAACCGGCGAAGGTGTTATTCGAGCATATCGATGCGGCCAATATCGATTTGAAAGCTTTCACGGATGACTTCTATTACACGCTTTGTGGTGGCCGCCTGCAGCCAGTGCTCGATTTGCTGGTTTATCTCAAGCGAGAGACCGATGTCTGGCTTGAACTTACGACATTGTTAATTCCCGGAAAAAATGATTCGGATGAAGAGCTGGACAAAGCGACCGAATGGGTGCGAACCCATCTCGGGCCGGATGTACCTATGCACTTCACCGCATTTCATCCGGCGTGGAAAATGCGCGATATCCCGCCGACTCCGCCCAGAACTCTGGTACGTGCCAGAGATATCGCGATCAGCAATGGTATTCGCTATGCATACACCGGCAATGTGCATGATGCACAAGGCAGCAGCACCTATTGTCATAATTGTGGTGCCTTGTTGATAGAGCGTGACTGGTATCGACTGGGTGAGTGGAATCTCGATGAAACTGGCCATTGTCTGCACTGTCAGACGCCGTTGTCTGGTGTGTTTGATCCGCTACCAGGCAACTGGGGGCCAAAACGCCAGCCGGTGTCTATACAGTACTCGGGGCAGTGGTAAACAGAAGGCCGAGTCCGAACGTTATCGTCTTTGTGTTAAAATCCGGCTTTCCATTCGCTCGCCGGTCGAACGACTGTCTAACCTGAATATTTCACAAAAAAGCCCGGCTTTGATGCCGGGCTGAAAAAGCAAGGAAATAGGAGAGTTCAATCCTGAATCTGAATTCTCGAGATTTCACTATTATTAGAATACACGTAAAGCGCAATGGCGTCTGTTAGCAAATGATATCGCATTGTTACAATTCGTAAAAAAGTTGAATTGTGGTTTTTGACTGTTTGAAACAACGAGTCATTAGACTGAACAGGGTGTCTGGGAATCTAAAACCGAACAGCTTTAAATACTCGTTGTCCTGGTTTTATTGTCACTTCTATTTGCTTTTCCGGTCGCTTGTCATTGCTGCGTAAAGACAACAGATGACGGCCTGGTTTCAGCGTCAGACGAATCAGATGCAAGCCAGCGGGCAAGGTGTGCCAGGATCGGGTGTCAGCGTGTTCTGTCGAAAACAACGCGGCACGCACCAGAAATTCGGCTAACTCATCGTTCTTGAATGACCGTGATATCGCCTCTTTCCCTGCCGCACGAAGGGTCTGTCTGCTGATAATTTCTTTCATTCGGCTATTGAGTGAATCCTCCGACACCTCGAAAACATCGGTGGAAAGCATAAAGATACTGTGCTTGTCGGCCTTTTTGCGAGTGTTTACTACCGGTCTGTTGAAATAGGAGATTCTTCTATACTGTGGAATCGAAATTTTTATCGAAGGAGGTATGGCTAATTCTTTTGCCACTTTAATCGGAGCCTTGCCGCTGGAGACGAATAAAACCGCTTCTCCAAGGTCGCCGGAAAGTGGCTTTGGCCTGCTTACCGGCTTGTTTTTTTGCCTGGCGATGGCCTCGTATTCGATGCGGGCATCCTGGTATTGATCGAAAATCTCAAAGCAAAGTGCGATTAAACCGCGAGTAAAGTAGGTTTTCTGAAGCGCTTCTGGATAATCGTCAAGCACCTCCAGTGCCTGTTTGGCCTCGACACGCGCTGACTGATAATTATCCAGAAGTAAAAAATTCATTATCAGGTAGCTATGCATCCAGAGCTGCTCGGCTCGTTCTCCCTGATAAACGATCATATAGTCATTGATCAGGGAGGCGCTTGATTGTTGAGATAAGCTGACATAATCCTTCTCTTCGACAAAACGAATTGCGCGCAGAAAGTAGTGTGTGCTGTTTTTGTATTCTCCCAGGTTATAAAGTGCCGTGCCTTTTTCGATCAGGCAGAGCAGTTTAAATTTATCACCAAAGTCAGCACAGTCTTGCAGAGCCTCCGATGCCCCCTGGTAATTGCCACTGTGATACAGTGCCCGCGCATTGGTGAGAGCCTGGTTGGCACAGCCACTCAAGATACTCAAACATAACAAGACGGCAATTCGCCAGTTTGTCAGCCAGTCAACCATGGATCTATGGCCCATTAACGATGGATCAATGAAATACTACCAACCCAAAATCGGCTTGGAAGCTTCTCGTGCAATCTCTGCTTGATCGGCATAAATCAGTTCACCCGTAGTTAAATCCGTGACAGTTAGATCCAGACTGTAGTAGATACGTTCAGATTTGGACAGGCGCCATTGTCTGGCCTGCTTTTTTTTGATCGAGCGGAGCGTGCCACTGACGATATAATCCGCGCCCAACTGTCGGCCGAGTTTGATTCGCATTGTCGGGTCTACGTAACCTTTTTGTTGGTGCTGAGTTTCCTTAACAATATTATTTCTCTGTCGTTCGTTGATAAACCTGTACTTGCCGGATTTAAGCAGTTCGCGACGGATGTCATCGGTAATACCGCCGGTACTGATATGCTCAGATGTTTCGTTCACCACCGGATAAACAATCAGTATCGGTTTTTTGCTACTTGGCGGGATGATATTTTGCGTGGTCAGCGGAGCTACCAGCTTGTCGACAATTTGCTTCTTATCTGAAAAGTCATAGCTGGCATCGTAGTGCAGCTCTTCATTTGGGTTAAGGTTCTTGGTAGTTGCCGCGCATCCACCGAGTACCAACAAAAGCATCATTATGATAGCTGGATTTTGCAGCCGTCGTCGTTTCATTTTATTCTCCACCGACCCTGTCGGGCCTTGCTATGACTGATTCGTTAGTTTCAAAACTGAGAGCTGGTTAGCTGGTTATCTGAACCATCGCCGCCAGTCTAGCTGACTTGAATACTAAAGCGGAACATGCGATGACTTCAGACTGGCCAGTCAAAAACTAACAATTAATGGGTGGTCAGTCAATGATGGTAATTTGATGCGGCTACAGCAATTTGTCTTCGACGACACTTTTGGCTTTGACAAATAACCCTGTCGCTATCGCAATTTCGGTGGGTCGATTCACTTTTTTTGGTAACTTATCGAACTTGAACCAGGCAAAAGCCGAATGTTCGCTATCGAGATTCGGTGAGAACTCAGTGTCGGTTACCATTAAAAAATAGTGCATTTCCCGTATGCAGTCAATATAGCCTAAAGGTCGCAGACCTTCGGGTGATTGCCAAAGTGTGGCACCACTTAAAGGCAAGGTGATGGACGCTTCTTCCCGCATCTCTCTTATCGCACACTCACTGGCTGATTCGCCTGTATCTAGATGACCTCCAAATAGATTCCATAGATTCGGCTTACGCATTTTCCGACCACGTTTTCCAAACAGGAAGGTTCGTCGCGTTTTACAGTAAATCACCATCCAGGCTCCAGGCAGACGATTCATAGAAAAGTACCTTTTTTCGCGGTCATGTTAGTTAGAACAATGCGTTGCCAACTGCCACCGGCTTATCAAACGATCAGTCCCCATTCACTAACGACGTTATAAAGAAGCAGCGCAGAAAGCGCAGCTCGACTCACAGACGAAGTACTACCCAAACAGGCCATGCGACAGTGGGTGCTCAGCTTTCCTTATCCTCTGAGATTCCTGCTGGCCAGGCGACCTGAAATGCTGTCGACAGTATTGGGGATTGTTTACCGAGCCATTTCCTCGTTCTAGATGGTGTTTTTACCACTGCATTAAAGCCTGAATTCATTCGCACAAAGGCAGCTGCCAAAAGTGAACTCAACGAGTTAGTACAGACTGAAGGCACCTTACCATAACGGAACCACGCATGTCATTTTTGAGCCCATGGATTTTATTGGCAGTTTTCTGCGGCGATAACGCGCTGCGAGTAAATCATTCAGCATTATTTCATACTGTATAGATTGGCAATTTGCCGAAATGGCCTTTGATACTTACTATCCTTTCCAACAACGACCATAAAACCCGGTGGTGCAAGGGTGCACGATTTTGATTTAACGTTGTTTGGCAACGCCATTCACTTGCAGGAGCCTATTGTGACAGAGCGCCACTGACCCCGGGGGGGGAACTGAGTCTGGGCGAACAGCGAACACCTTTCCAGCAGCTTTCTACCTTCTGGTGCATCCCCGTTTTGCCCCGGTGATAGAGAAAACGCTACTGCTGTTCTGTCATCAGCAGCTATTTGCCGCAGAATTTTACGCCAAAACATCCCTGTTTCAGGGCTGCCACTTTTAAAATGGCAGCTCGTAATTGTCGTTGCTTTTGTCGTCTTTTTGGTGTTTCTCCCGTCACGTATACTTCACAGCGGTTGGCGATATCTTGCATAAGCTCAGGGACTGCTTCTGATTGCCTTATTGGCATAACCCTGTGAGGTGGTCTATTAGACCACCTCACAGGGCCTAGCATAAAAATTTGCTATCCTATGGATATTCACGCTATTGTCCGCCGCATGAAGACCAGATTTCGCCCCCAGCTTTTTGTCAGCTATCATTCTAACGATCATCAGAAAGTTAACTTCGCAAAGGTTTAGGGAGTGGCTTTTTTTGACAAGGGGCTGGATTGGGGCCTGGCGTACAATACCCCAACACTCACCAAAGACATGATCTAACCACCAAAAGAAAGACATGAACAAAAAGCTCATCGTTATTGGATTACTCGTCGCCGCTTTTGCCGCCTTCTTTATTTTTGACCTGAAGCAGTTTCTCTCGCTGGAGTACATAAAAGCCCGGCAAAGTGCTTTCGCAGTGTATTACGCAGAGAATATCCTCAGTACTATACTAATATTCTTTCTCGCTTATGTAGCCGTTACCGCGTTGTCGTTACCCGGTGCGACCATTATGACCTTACTGGCCGGTGCGCTGTTCGGGATGGTGACAGGGGTGATCATAGTGTCATTCGCCAGTACCCTTGGGGCGACGCTGGCCTTTCTGGTTTCGCGCTATTTACTCAGAGATAGCATCAGTGCCCGCTACCCTGACAAGTTGAAAGCCATCGACGAAGGCATCGAAAAAGAGGGAAGCTTATACCTGTTCGCGTTGCGTCTGGTGCCTTTGTTCCCGTTTTTCGTGATTAACCTGCTAATGGGTGTCACCCGTTTTCGTACCATTACGTTTGCCTGGGTGAGCCAGTTGGGCATGTTGGCCGGAACGATTGTCTATGTGTATGCCGGAACACAGTTGGGTCAACTGGATTCATTGTCCGGCATTCTTTCCCCCGGTTTGCTATTCGCATTCGTTTTACTAGGTATTTTCCCGATGCTGGCTAAAAAGGTAATGGACAGGATCCGGGGTAACAAGATTCTTGAACAGTTCGACAAACCAAAATCGTTTGATAATAACTTATTGGTCATCGGCGCAGGCGCCGGCGGGTTGGTTGCTGCTTATATTGCGGCGGCGGTCAAAGCTAAAGTCACTTTGATTGAAAAACATAGGATGGGTGGCGATTGCTTAAACACGGGTTGTGTTCCGAGTAAAGCGTTAATTCGTACTGCCAGGACATTGAATGAAGCGAAGCATTCCGATAAATACGGCATTAAACGTATGGAGGCCGAGTTTGATTTTAAAGATGTCATGGCTCGAGTGCAGGAGGTGATTACCAAAATCGAACCGCATGATTCTATCGGGCGCTATACGAATCTGGGTGTTAACGTGATTGAAGGCGAGGCACGGATTATCGATCCGTATCGGGTGGAAGTGAACGGTGAAATACTGACCACCCGTAATATCATTGTGGCCACCGGCGCAAGACCTAGCGTACCGCCGATCAAAGGGCTGGAGACAGTAGATTGTCTGACCAGTGAGAATGTCTGGCAGTTGGAAGAGCGGCCGTCGCGTCTAGTGGTGTTGGGTGGCGGGCCGATTGGTTGTGAGTTGGCACAGGCGTTTGGTCGTTTGGGCAGTCAGGTGACGCAAATCGAAATGGCGCCACAGATTCTGATCCGTGAAGATGATGAGGTTTCCGCACAGGTTTTGCAGCAGTTTGAAGACGAGGGTATCGAGGTGCTGACCTCGCACAAGGCACTGGAGTTTGTACGGGAAAACGGCGGGCAGTTTATCGTTTGTGAGCATCAGGGCAAAACGAAGCGTATTGCCTTTGACAAGGTGCTGCTGGCACTGGGGCGGAAAGCGAATGTGGTGGGCTTTGGCCTGGAAGAGCTGGGTGTGGAACTGACCGGAAACGGCACTGTCGCAGCCGATGAGTTTTTAACGACAAACTACCCGAATATTCATGTGGCAGGTGATGTCACCGGCCCGTATCAGTTTACGCATGTCGCGGCGCATCAGGCATGGTTTGCCAGTGTGAATGCTTTATTTGGCATGATTAAGCGTTTCAGGGTTGATTACCGGGTGATTCCATGGGCGACCTTTACCGATCCCGAAGTGGCGCGTGTTGGCCTGAACGAGAAGGATGCCAAAGAACACGACATCGCTTATGAAGTGACGACTTACGGTATCGATGATCTGGATCGAGCGATTGCGGATAGTGCAGACCTCGGCATGGTCAAGGTATTGACTGTGCCCGGTAAGGATAAAATTCTCGGTGTTACGATTGTCGGCAAAGGAGCCGGTGATCTGATACCGGAATTTATTCTGGCGATGAAATATAATCTCGGTCTGAATAAAATACTGGGCACCGTTCATATCTATCCGACCATGAGCGAAGCGAACAAGTATGCGGCGGGTGACTGGAAACGCGCTCATGCACCGGAGGCTGTATTAAAGTGGCTGGAAAAATTTCATACGTGGAGAAGAAACTGATGAAACCCAATGCGTTTGCACAGCGTCTAGCGGCTGAGAATCTGCAGTTGAAACGCCCCGAGATCACGACTCTACAGGTGAATATCGGCAAGCGCTGTAATCAGGCTTGCCATCATTGCCATGTCGAGTCCGGCCCTAAGCACCCGGATAATATGGTGTTGCCGACCGTTGAACGTTTACTGGAGTTATTGCATGGTGCACCGGAGATTCACACCGTGGATATTACCGGCGGTGCGCCGGAGTTGAACCCGCATTTCCGCTATTTTGTGACTGAAATCCGCAAAATGGGTCGCCATGTGATCGATCGCTGTAATCTGACGGTGTTATACGAAGAAGGACAGGAGGATACTGCCCAGTTTCTGGCGGAGCAGGGTGTGGAAGTAGTGGCTTCGCTACCCTGTTACACCAGGGAAAATGTCGAGGCACAGCGTGGTCGTTTTGTGTTCGATAAAAGTATTCTGGGGCTGAAATGGCTCAATAGTCTGGGCTACGGTAAAGAGAACTCAGGCTTAACACTGAGTCTGGTGTATAACCCTGGCGGTCATTTTTTGCCACCCGATCAGGCAGCACTGTTTCAGGACTACAAGCAGCGCTTGCTTGATGATTTCGATATTGAGTTCAATCAGCTATTTACCATTACCAATATGCCGATTAAACGTTATTTGCATGCGCTGGAACGTGACGGTAAGCTGGAAGACTACATGCAGTTATTGCTGGATAGTTTTAATGTCAATGCCGCTAGGGGGGTAATGTGTACCAATCTGGTGTCGGTGGGTTTCGACGGTAATATTTACGATTGTGATTTCAACCAGATGCTGGAAATGCCGATACCTGACAGAGTACACAATGTGATGGAGCTGAAGCGTTTCAGTGATATTACCGAAAACATTGCGATTGCTAACCATTGTTTCGGCTGCACGGCGGGTGCAGGTAGTTCCTGTGGTGGTTCGTTGGTCTAAGGCGGTACAGTGATGATTTCCATCATTGTGCCCGTCGCGCCGGGAGATGATAGCTGGCGGGTGTTATTACAGGAGTTGTCGGTACAATCGGCCGAGGGGAGGTTCACGGGCTGTGAGGTTCTGTTTGTCAGTGCAGATAAATCGGAAGTCACTGCTATACAACAGAAAATAACTACCTATCCGCCGTCATTTGGTCAGCAGTGTCAGGCGCATTGTGCCGGAAACAGTCGTGCCACAGCGATGAATGCCGGGACACGATTGGCTGAGGGTGACTATCTGTGGTTTGTTCATGCGGATTCGAGAATAGAAACGCGCCATATTCACTCGCTGAGAAATTCCTTGCGTGTTTGCCCTGATGCGCTGCATTACTTCAATCTGCGTTTTTATGGCCATCCGATGATGTGGCTGAATGCCCTCGGTGTCTGGCTGCGTTCACATTGCCTGGTAACACCTTTCGGTGATCAGGCTTTGTGCATATCCAGACAAAACTTCCTGCGTGTGGGGGCCTATCCTGAAGATGTGAAATACGGTGAGGATCATACGTTTGTCTGGCACGCATTACAGCAGGGTGTTCGTTTGCGCTGCACCGGAACCGCGTTGCTCACCAGTGCGCGGAAATACGAGAAAAATGGCTGGCTGAAAACGACAGGTTTACACGTTTATTTGTGGGCCAGACAGGCCTGGCCGGAGTTTAAGGTTTTGCTGAAACAACGGTGGCACAAGGTATGAAAGGTGCGATAGCGGTACTGGTTAAAACGCCGGGCTTGTCGCCGGTGAAAACACGCTTGTCTGCCACGATTGGCCATCCGTTGGCGGATCGGTTTTTTCGCCTGGCGAAGGCGGCGAAAGAGGCCATATTGAAAGAAGCGGTAGGTGCTTTTGCTGAGCGCGATATAGCCTTGTCCTGCTATTGGGCGATAGGTGAAGAGCAGGGTGTGAGCCACCCGATGTGGCAGGGACTGGAGCGTATGTATACCGGCCCGGGCGGCATGGGTGAGCGTATGCATCATGTGTATTCCACACGACTGCAGGATCATGATTTTGTTATGTTGATGGGCGTTGATAGCCCACAGCACTCGGTTGCAAATTTGCTGGAGGCCGTGGAGTGTTTACAGCAACCTGATTCTCTGGTGATCGGGCCTGCCTCGGATGGTGGGTTTTATCTGTTTGGTGGTAATACACCTGTGCCGTTGGAGCACTGGGCGGCGGTGGAATACGGCCGCGAGGATACCTTGGCGAGTTTATTGACGCGGCTGGATGCGTACGCAATCAATTATACCGGCTCGATGACGGATGTGGATACGGAGGGAGATTTGCAGCGGATGGTGGATGAGATGGCGGGTGAGTTGTTGCCTGAGCAGGTGGCGCTAGTGTCGTTTGTTGATCGTTTGTGAGCCGGTATACCTTGCTCTGTTTGACATCATCTGCGAACCGGGCGAGGTTTATGGTGTTTGTCGCGAAAAACTGATAGAAGGTATGCAGTCGTCGTTGCTGTTGGTCGATATCGGCAATAGCAAAACGCACCTGCTCTCCAGGCCTCTTCTGAGCCAGCCGGAAGAGATCCCGTGCACAGACGACACCCAGAATGGGGTAGCCACCGGTACATTGGCGGTCGTTGAGCAAAATAATGGGTTCTCCTGCGGTGGGAATCTGGATTGCGCCACAGGGAACTCCGATGGACAGAATATCAGCGCCTTCCCGTGTCAAAGGTGTGCCGGAGAGACGGTAGCCCATGCGGTCTGAGTCCTGGGCGATGGTATACCAGTTATTCAAGCATCGCTGCACGCTGTTCGGATCGAACTCCCGATAGTGATAGCCGGGAAAGAAATGCAGGGTCAGTGGTGCATTATAGTCTGGAATATAGTGCCGGGGAGTTTTTGGCCATAGTGTAACGGCATTCTGGCAGGTCTGGTCGGCTTGCTTTCGATACGACAGGGTATCCCCTGCGGTCAGTTTTTTCCCCTGATTGGCGCCGGTTTGCTCTCTGATCACGGTTGAACCGCTATTAAAAAAGCGCGGAACAGTAAAGCCACCGGCGATAGTCAGGTACGCTCGCAGCCCGCTGGGGGCAATGCCACATTTGATTACATCACCAGGTTGAATGGGTATGGCTGTCCAGCCGGGAACCGGGGTGTCGTTGAGTGTCACCGGCATGGCCGCGCCGCTGATGGCGATTCGGGTGGCAGAATCAAAGGTAAAAGCGCTGTTGCCGAGCAGAATCTCTACGGCGGGGGAGTCCGGCTTGTTGCCCACCAGCCGGTTGCCCCAGAACAGGGCGTGTTTATCCAGAGCACCGGCCTCTGCCAGGCCAAGGTGCTGGCACAAGTATCGCCCCTGATCCTGAACTGTGGCCAGGAAACCTATGGAGATGACCTGCATTTCACCCACTACAGCATCCCACCTTGCCGCAGGAACTCTTCTTTGCTGATCGCTTTGAATTGCACTCTGTCCCCTTGTTGCAGGAGGCTGGGCTGTTTTCTGGTGGCATCAAACAGGGTCAGGGGTGTGCGACCGATAATATTCCAGCCACCTGGCATCGCCAGGGGATAGACGGCTGTCTGAAAATCGGCGATGGCTACACTGCCCGCCGGCATTTTTGTTTGCGGAACAGTGCGCCTCGGCAGGCGCAGTGGTTCCGGCAGATCGCCCATATAAGCGAATCCGGGGCAAAATCCGATCATGTATACAAAAAAGGTCTGCCCGGTATGCAGCTTGATCAATTCTTCGAGACTGCAACCGGTCTCCCCGGTTATTTCATCCAGGTGCTCGGCCACCTCCGGGTCATACCAGGTGGGTATTTCTATGGTATCCCGTTGCTCGTCTCTTTTTTCACGGGAAACTGCCAGCAAAACCCTGTTCAGTTTTTCGACACAATTCTGCTCGCTGGAAGGTTGCAGAGTGATCAGCAGGGCGTTGTATGACGGCACAGTGTTGACCACTGTATCGGCAAAATGATGATTGACCGCCTTGCTACAGTTGGCAATAAATAAAGAAAGGTCAACGCTGACCGGTTCGTGAAAACTGACCAGCAGCGAGGTTTCCGATACCTGGGAAATCGTGAAGCTGTCACTATTCATGGTTTTTAATGATGGCCCTGAATGCCTTGATCAAAGGCACCCCTTTCCCGTCACCATGTACACAGAGTGAGTCGATAGGAAAATGCAGTTCCCTGCCGTTGATCGAGCGAATCGGCACCTGGTCGCAAAGTTCACGTACCCGGTTTATCATCTCCTGTTTTTCGAGCAGCGCGCCGGGCTCGCTGCGATGAACCAGGCTGCCGTCATCTTCATAGGCCCTGTCAACAAAGGCTTCCAGCAGCAGTTCAACCCCGTGTCGGTCGGCGTATTGTTTGTGCTCATGCCAATTGGCCGTGGCCAGCACCATGAGCTTCAGCGAGAATTGCCCGGCTATTTCCAGCAGTACGTTCATCACCTTTGTGTTGTTCATCATCGCATGATACAGCGCACCATGAGGCTTGATATAGCTGACCTGAGTGTCGTGAACGGCGCAGAAGGCGGTGAGGGCGCCCAATTGATAGATCACCTGATTTCGCACCTCCAAAGGGGACAAGTTCATATCTCGTCGCCCAAAACCCTGCATGTCAGGGTAGCCTGGGTGAGCGCCAATGACGACCTTGTGCCTGGCGGCGAGGGCAACGGTGGCATCCATGACATCCGGGTCGGAGGCGTGCATGCCACAGGCGATGTTGGCCATGTCGATATGGGGCATAACCTCGGTGTCTGCGCCGATGGTGTAATTGCCAAAGTGTTCACCCATATCACAGTTGAGCTGCATCGTTATTTCCTTACGCTGTAATATCGCAACAAAGTACAGTCAGTACCCGATGGTTGTCGAAGCTTTGAGCCTAACATTGGCTTAACGGATGAAATAGTCCGTCTGTGTGTTGAATACATCCGAGTGTACTGCATCGCCTTATTGATATGTATTGGTATTCAGAAAGTCAAGCTAAAAGTGTGAGGGTTGAGTTGAATAGTTCATGGTGAATTGATTCGCCGGGGGAGCGGTACTTTGTTACAAAGACCAAGTGACAGCGTAGTTTAAAAACGCAATGTCTTCCGGTACGATATTGGTTCGTTTTGCTCATAGGCCAATTTATAATGGAGCCATGAAAAAGACAAAAACCCAGGGTTCGCGTTAAAGACAAAGTCCTTTAGGGTGGGAAGGGTGTCAATCACAATGAAAGGAGATAGGAAATGAGCACTATAGCAAACCTTGTTTTTTTCCCCATGGATAAGGGAGAAGAACTTGCAGAGCATGTGGCAGGAGTCGTGAAGGTCATTCAGGACAGCGGGCTACCTTTTGTGCTGGGCCCCATGTCCACGGCCATTGAAGGGGAATACGATGAGATTATGGAAGTGGTCCGTAATTGTTTTCTCGCGCTGAAAAAGAACAGCAGACGCATTTATATGACCCTGGCCATTGATTACCGGGAAAGCCATGCTCCCCGTATGGATGTCAAGGTCGCGGCGGTAAAAGACAGGCTGGAGATGTAACGTGGAAATATCATCGATCATAGAGAATGTGGCAAAGATCCGGGCTTCCCGTCCCCTGATTCTGAACCTGACCAATTATGTCGCTGCCAATACCAATGCTAATGCCCTGCTGGCCCTGGGAGCTTCTCCGGCCATGAGCCACTGGTCGGAAGATGTCAGGGAACTCGCCGCATTCGCCCAGGCTCTGGTGGTAAATATCGGTACTCCAACCCCGGATTTTGTGGATGGCATCTTTGCTGCCGGAGCCATTGCCAGGAAGAAAAATATTCCCGTTGTTCTCGATCCCATTGCCATGGGCGTAACCAGGGCACGCACCGATGCCGGTTTTCGTTTTATCGAAGAGTGCGGCCCTGCTGTCATACGGGGTAATGCCTCGGAGATCATGGCGACAGCGGGTGTCGCCGCAACCTCCAGGGGCGCAGATTCCACGGCTGCCGTTGAAGAGGCACTGGAATCGGCCCAACGTCTTGCGATGGAAAAAAAATGTGTGGTTACCATCAGTGGAGAAAGTGATTATATTACCGATGGCAGACAAACCTGCAGGATTACGGGAGGGCATTCCATGATGCCACTGGTCACAGCCCTTGGATGCACAGCCACAGCCCTTACTGGAGCCTTTCTTGCCGTGGCCGATCCTTTTTCTGCGGCCGTGGGCGCCATGGTTGTCATGTCTGCGGCAGGGAGCAGGGCCGGGGAAAAGGCCCAGGGGCCTGGGACATTACAATTATATTTTTATGATGCCCTGTATCTGCTGGGCGCCTCGGATTTGGAAACCCGCGTGCAAATGGAGTTTTTATGATTGACTACAGCGTATATCTGGTAACGGACAGGGGGCTTTGTCTGGGCAGAGATCTCATGGATGTGGTGGCTGCCGCCGTAAAAGGCGGGGTAACCATGGTGCAGCTGCGGGAAAAAGAATGTGACACCAGGGAATTTGTGGAACTTGCCCGGGCAATGAAAAATATGCTCGCTCGGGCCAAGGTGCCCTTGCTCATCAACGACCGTGTGGATGTGGCCCTGGCATGTCGAGCCGACGGTGTTCACGTGGGACAGAGCGATATGCCGGTGGAAGATGTTCGTGCCCTGCTTGCCAATGGAAGCGGTAATGAAAAGATTGTGGGACTTTCTGTGGAGACCGAAGAACATATTCAGGAGGCCCGGGATATGCCTGTGGACTACATCGGCATCGGGCCTGTATTCCACACACAGACCAAACCCGATGCCTGTGCGCCCTGGGGATTTTCCGGCCTGAAAAACGCCAGGAAAATATGGGAAAAACCCATGGTGGCCATCGGCTCGGTAAATCAAGACAATGCCGCCGAAATCATGGCCTGCGGTATGGACGGTGTTGCTGTGGTGTCTGCCATTTGTTCTGCCCCGGACGTGGAACAGGCTGCAAGGCAATTGTCCCATCTTGTGCGCTGTGGAAAACCATAGCACTCCTCAAAAAACAGGGCAGCATGGTGGTTAATATGTACAATCTTCCAGAGATGGGAAGTTTGACGGAATACCATAGCAGAAACTATAAGCCTTGTAGCTTATAGTAAGTACCAGTAATTCCGGCTAAAAAATAAAAACCAGCAACGACAAGTGCGCCAGAACAATTTAAAATAAAGTCTTCGTATTGATTCGACCCATTTGATTGTTACCAGGGCAGCAATTCGCCATTGGAATGCCAGAAGCTGCCACTGGTATCCAGTGTCAGTTCCGCAATACGCTGAGCGATTCGTTCGGCCGCCTGATCAGGGGTAATGTCGCCGTGACCGCCGATCATTTCGGTTCCGACCAGCCCTGGGTGAACAATCGCAACCGAAACACCTGCCGCCCGCAGATCCTGAGCCATGGACACCGCAGCAATGTTCAGCGCGGCCTTGGACATACGGTAGCCATAACGACCGCCACTGGTGTTGTCAGTGATTGATCCCATGCGACTGGTAATCATCGCCACTTTGGCACCCGTATTCAGGTTGGCCTTGAGAGCTTCGACAGCGCGAATGGGGCCGAGACTGTTTACCTCGAACTGCTCACGCAATGAATCAAAATTCATCTGGCCCAGCACATCATCGCGCAGGATACCCGCATTGTTAATCAGCAGATCCACCTTGACGCCAGCCAGTTTTTCTTTGAGACGGGCAACAACCGCGTCCTCACCCATATTTACACCTTCAATCACCTGCGCACCGCTATCAGCCAGTTCTGCAGAATTGTGACGACATAAGGCATAAACGGTGCAGCCACTGATCAGATAGTGTTTAGTCAGTGACAGGCCTATGCCGCGATTGGCTCCGGTGATAACAACAGTCTGACTCATAAGATTTGCTCCTGTTTTTATAAGATTGATAAAGATTCGATACTAGGATAAACCGGCACTAGGGATAAACAAGAATAAACATACTGAACAGGTATCCGATAGCGACTTCATTTCCCCCGCGTCGGATAAGTCGCTGTATTTCATAATCCGCTACTTTAAAGGCTGGATTAACAAGTGAATGAATTTCTGTTTTTCTATATGTCGGAAACGAGGTAATCCGATCACCATATCTTCCTGCCCCAGCGTCGGTTCTTTGCAATAGGTGCCAAACCAGCGATCCCAGACTGACAGGTTAAAGCCGAAGTTGCTGTTGGTTTCACGGCGCTCGATTGAGTGGTGAACCCGGTGCATATCCGGTGTCACCAGGATTTTTCTCAAACCGCTGTCCAGCCAAGGGGGGAGCCTGATATTGCTGTGATTAAACAGGGCCATACCATTCAGCACCACCTCAAAGATCAGTACACCAACCGGTGAAATACCTAAAACAACGATGACCATGAACTTGATCAGCATGGACAGCAGAATTTCAAGCGGGTGAAACCGGGCAGCCGAACTCACATCGAGGTCAAGGTCGGTATGGTGCATCCGGTGCAGGCGCCACAACATGGGGTGTAGATGAAATAAGACATGCTGGCTGTAAATCGCCAGATCCAGCAGTACTACACCAACTACAACATTGACCCACAAAGGCAGAGCCAGCCAATTGAACAAGCCAATGCCCTGCGCCTGGCATAAGGCGGCAAACATCACGGCAGTCAAGGGGAAAAGCCATTTTACCAGCAGGCTGTCGAGGATGGCGATCGAAAAGTTGGTCACCCACCGAGTTGATTTTGGTTGCCTCAAATACCTGCGTGGAATCAACAGTTCCAGGCAGCCAAACAGAAAAAACAGGCTCAGGAAAACTCCGAGGCGGATAAAGGGCTCGTTGTCTGTCAGTTCTTGCATGCGACTCCCGGTTCGTTTAAACGCAATTCAAAGCCCATTATAGTGGATTATGTTGGAGCTGTGTGCGCTCTTTGCTAGGATAATCCTAAAATCCTACTGCGGATTTTAGGTTAATAATTACTGCCTTTTTGCAATTTTTTCGCTAGGGCCTCGCCAGTGCCGCTACCTCTCACCAATGACACCACTGCTAGGAGTGCCTTTCTTCGTGGGCACCTTACGTTTGACTTGGCTGATAAGGGAACTAATGATGGTAATACTGGTGGGGATACGGCAATATTGTGTAAAAATAAACAAGTTAGTAACAAAAAGGTGATATGACCGAGGCGGTCATCCAGGCTCATTGTATCAGCCGGTTGAAAGCCGTTTGGGGAGAGCGATAACGACGAGCCAGTAGTGTTTGAGGCGGCAGCATAGGATCGGATAGAAGTGTAATGACAATGTTCGCGGAACCACGAAAGCAACTGATCGACTGGGTGCGTCAGCAACTGGTTGGTCCACCCAAGGCGAAGAGGGATGGCTTTGATATACACAAGGTGCTGCCAACGGAGCGTTTTCCCTGCGGTGTGCTTTATCCTGCATCGAAATGGGGTGAGGGTATAGATCCCGCCAGCGAAGATCTCGATGATGTAGAGGGTGTCACCGAGGTCGGGGGTGAAAGCGTAGCCGAGCCTGCCACTGTGCGACGTTATATTCCGCCTTCGTCGCTTGGTTTCTCGTTCTTTGTCAAGGGAGCGGATATTTGCTTTCAAGTGTTGACCCGCGCCGTCAGTTACGAATACATGGAACGCGATGAGCAAGGACAGTATAAGAATACCTGGATACGTAGGGAGCTGGTTTCTGAACGAGGAGATGATGAGGAATTCAAGAATATAACCTGCCCCGGAAAAGATCAACGTCAGCGCTTTTCAAGCTTGGGTGACAAGGCACACCTCGATGTTCAGTGGCGGCGCTTCGCCGATGGCTGGATCGTCACCGTTTCCCTTTGCAATGCACAAGAGCTTGCAGATAGCGCGACGGGCAGAGAGTATGTCTATGAACGTGCGGAAAAAACCCTGTTCGAGGCCAGCCTCCGCTGCGTTATCGACGCCGGCGATGTTGGTGTATATCCCCGCGTCGACCGAAGCCTGCTGGATCAGGAAGAACAGGAAATCGAACTTCAATATGCCCACCGGCATATCTACGCCATTGGGCATGGTTGTGCCGCCAATTGGGAAGTGAAGGACGGAAGGGTGGGTGAACTGCGCTCCGAAACGATGCCAGCGGTGGAGGTTCCGCAGATGACCGCAGATACTGCTTCGGGGGACGACTCTGTGTTGTCCCTGGCGAGACTGGCCAGCATCGACAATGCCCATGCAACCCTACTGCCAGAGTTGAACGATTTCATCGGCGGATACGCGGGTTGGGTTGTCGGCCAGCAGAGCAGTATCTCGGGGCTTTCCGCTGATGATCGTGCGGCCGCAAGCCGTATGGTCGAGCGCATGAACACAGTCGTTTCGCGCATGCGAGCGAGCTTGTGCTCGCTAGGTAACGACGCCCAGGTAAGACTGGCCTTTGCCTTGGCCCATCGCGCCATGTTGGAGCAGATGCGTCAGCATGATTGTATTCAGGGTAAACTCCGTGCCGACGATGCTTATCGCTGGCGCCCGTTTCAGTTGGCTTTTTTGTTAACCACGCTGGAATCGACGGCAGTAGAGGACAGCGAATTTCGTGATACGGTTGACTTGATCTGGTTTCCAACGGGCGGTGGAAAAACCGAAGCCTATCTTGGTCTGATCGCATTTCAGATAGGGCTGAGACGTCTTCGTCATCCTGATGCCGGTAACGGAACGACTATTCTGATGCGCTATACACTGCGTCTGTTGACCCGTGATCAGTTTATACGCGCCACGCGCCTAATCTGTGCGTTGGAGTTGATCCGGCGTCAGCGAAGCGACCTCGGTTCTGCGCCGATTACCATAGGGATGTGGGTGGGAGAGGCCACATGCCCCAACACCCTGCAGAAAGCAGCTGAACTTGTAAAAAAGGCGATGGCTGGCAACGAAAAACCCGAACTGGTGCTCGATCGCTGCCCCTGGTGCGGAGATGACTTCAAGGCTGACCGTAACTATGACAGCACCGGGAAGTATTTCCATTTCCTCTGCCGGAATTCGGATTGCGGCTTTGGCGCCTCCCCCGATGGTGTGCTGCCTTGTAATGTTGTTGATGAAGCTCTGTATGCAGAGCCCCCGACCATGTTGGTTGCGACAGTGGATAAATTTGCGAGGCTGGCCTGGGAAGCGCGTGCCAATGCGTTTTTTGGGGGCTCCCAGCATCGACCTCCAGAACTCATCATCCAGGACGAACTGCACCTGATTGCCAGCGCGCTGGGTTCGGTGGCGGGTCTTTACGAAGCCGCCATAGACACCGTACTTCAATTGCGAGGCGTGTATCCGAAGTACATCGCATCGACTGCCACTATCCGGATGGCGAATCAACAGGTGAAAAGCCTGTACGGACGCGACGTTGCTGTGTTTCCACCGCCAGGGTTGAACTGTGACGATGCTTATTTCGCCCGTACGGTGCCTCTTGATCAGCGTCCGGGTCGAATATACGTAGGCTATCTGGCACCGTTGCTTAACCGTAAGCAATGCCTGGCGCCGCTGGCAGCAGCATTGCTGACAGCTCCGTACGCCTTGTTTGAGGATGATGTGCACGAGTCCGAACTGCTCGATGCCTGGTGGACTCAGGTCGTGTACCATGGTAGCCTTCAAGGCGTAGGGAACAGTCACACGGCTTTTACGAGCGATGTGCGAGATTTCATGCGATTGTTGTCTGGTGTAACGGACGAGCAGGCCCAGGAACACGAAAAAGCGGAGCGACAACCACGCTCGACGCCGTGCATTGCACAGCTTACCAGCCGACAGACGGCTGCGCAGAATGCGGAGATTTTTGTTCGCTTGAGTAAACCGCGTGAAGAGGACGGCTGCCTGGATGCCGTGCTGGCCACCAGTATGATCTCGGTTGGGCTTGATGTGGCTAGGTTGGCACTGATGATTATCAATGGTCAACCGCTGACCACCGCGGAATATATTCAGGCCAGCAGTCGCGTGGGGCGAAGTGAGGCACCTGGTGTGGTGTTTGCCAACTATTATCGTGATCAGGCGCGGAGCCTGTCACACTATGAGAGTTTCCGCCCTTACCACGAAGCTTTCTACCGTTTCGTCGAGCCCACCAGCGTTACGCCTTACACCTGTCAGGCGCGTTTGCGGGCTCTGCCAGCGGCGCTGGTTATTGTGATGCGACACGGTGGATTTGGGTTGTTGAACAACGGTACGGCAGCCGATTTTGACCCCCACAATCCGTATGTCGCAAAAGCCGTTGAACAACTCAAGATCCGCTGTTCACAGTCGGCACCCGATCAGGCCGATAAGGTAGGCAGGCATATCGATACACTCGTTGCTGATTGGCAACGTGAGGTCGAGCGTTGCCGGTTAGCTAGAAGGCAATTAGAGTATCAAGTCCCTGAAAAGGACAATGGACGCGACCGTCTGCTGTACAACCATCATGATCGAATTCCTGGCCTGTGGCCAATTTTACAGTCGCTTCGCAATGTCGAAAACACCGCCCTGCTTAAGGCGCGATAAATTATGGTTAATGAACTGATACCGATACGCCTGTCACATTTGCTCAGCTACAGTGGCGTAGGGGCGATTGTTCGTGGAGCGAGCGGGCTTGTGGTCGTTCAGGATACCCGTCAATGGACGGATCGCCAAGGCGTTAGTGCTGGCAAGCGGATTCCCTATGTGGAACGCGTTCGCGCTGCACTGGGACTGGAGGAGCAACTGCGCGAGCCGCCCGTGGCAAAAAAACTGGCGAAAGGCCAGGTAGATGGCACCTGTGTACCGGCGACGAGATTCCCCTCATGGATCCGCTGTGCTTCCTGCGGCTCCATGTATCGTTGGCTATGGAAAGACTACCAGGCCGATGATGAACCCGCTTGTCGCTATCAAGGTTGCAAGCGCAATCCAAAGCTGGAGCAGGTGACTTGGGTGTTGGTTCATCCAAAGGGGTATCTTTCCGACGTGCCATGGCATTATCTCGCGCACAAGGATGCACGAGATCCATCTCAACGTAACTGCAAAGTAAAAAATCAATTACAGCTGATTGAACGTGGCTATGAAGACCGCATATTGCAATGTCGCGCCTGTGGCACTGGAACGCGGTTTCGTGGTGATGAGCGACTAAACTTCGGCCAAGGCCGGATGCAGCCATGGACCAAAGACGATTCAGTTCCTCCAATAGAGCAAGGGCAGGAGGGTGAACAAGTTCTCGCGCAGGTACTGACGATCAATGATACGCGGGTTTATGCGCCCATCGCTGAGTCTGTACTGGTCATTCCACCGGAATCCCGTGTGCGTAAGGGAACGGTGGTGGACCGCCTGTACCGCAATTCCGGTGACCGAAGTCGTATAGACGAAGCACGAACACCATTGGCCAGGAAAAGCGCCATGAATAAACTGGCGACGGCATATCGTTGTAGTATTGAAGATATCGAAACCGCACTCGCTGATCTTGCCAGCGGCTATCCCCTGTATGGCGAGAACCTTACGCCTGGACAATTGCGCGAAAACGAGTTTAAGGCATTCCTGGAGGTACTGCCTGATCAGCGCGAGGATGAAGATCTGGTCACTTACCACAAAAGTGAGGAGTGGCGTCACCTTGGAATGTCTTTCGAACTGAGCACTGATGAACAGGAAATAGTAAAGAGCGTTCGTCATCTTGTCCGTGTAGATCGTCTCAAGGCGGTAAAAGTGTTCAAGGGGTTTACTCGCTTGGGAGGAGAGGAAACGATACCGCCAGACATCGTTGGAACATCTGACTGGTTACCGGCTGTAGAACTTTATGGTGAGGGTATTTTCCTGGCGCTTGATGAAAGCAGGCTCAAAGTGTGGGAGCAAACACCGGCGGTTGTTTCGCGGTTGAACCAATTACTTCCCCGGTTTTCCGAGTCCGGTCGCGATGCCCCTAACCCATTGACCACACGCTTTATGTTATTGCACACGCTGTCACATTTGTTGATCCGGCAAATCGAGTTCGAGGGGGGCTATCCAGCGGCATCGTTAATCGAACGAATTTACTGTGCCAACGCGCCAGAGCCGATGGCTGGTATTCTGATTCATGTCGCCGTTCCCGATATTGCCGGTTCGTTGGGGGGGTTGGCGGAACTGAGTGAACCTCGGCGTTTTCTGGGCATCCTGAATCGGGCGCTGGAGCACTCACGCTGGTGTTCGCTTGACCCGGTTTGCAGTGAGCATGAAGGTCAAGGACCAGGCTTGCTGAACCGCGCTGCCTGCCATGGCTGCGCACTGGTGCCCGAACCTGCCTGCGAATACGGCAATACTTTGCTGGATCGCGGCTTCGTCAAGGGCGATGCCGCCAACGGTTTGCCCTCTTTCTTTGGAATAAGTTAAACATGCCCATTGATCGCACCCGAAAATTCAGTCTTCCCGGTATTCACGAGTTAAACAAGGATCAGGATGAGGCGCTGGCGCTGCCAATGGAGGGGCAACACCTGATTATTGGCGGCCCTGGTACTGGAAAATCAGTCGTGGCTTTATTGCGAGCAAGACGACTCTCCGAGAAAAGCAAGGTCTACAAGACTCTTGTCTACAATCATCTGTTAGATCAATCAAATCGATATCTTTTCGGAAGCAATGAGCGTTTATATAGTTATACGTGGGATAAATGGATCCGGTCAATTATAAAGGAACACCTTAAGTGCGTTCCTACCATGGATGAAAACGCTGGAGGCTATCGGCCAATAGATTGGGATGCCGTCAAGAATAGGGTGCAATCTCTGGACAATATCGAAATTAAAAGCGATCAATTTTTAGTTATCGATGAGGGGCAAGATATGCCGCCCGCTTTTTATCAAACACTTGTCTCTCTAGGCTTCGAAAATTTTTATGTGGCGGCCGATCAAAATCAGCAAATCCACCCTGACAAGTGCAGTTCACGCCAAGATATTGAAAACATATTGGCGATCGAGCCAGGGGATACGTTAGAGCTTAAGGCGAACTATCGCAACACACGTCCTATCGCTCTGCTTGCCCAGCATTTTTATCCTGCAGACCCTGCCAGCCCAAGGCCGAGTCTTCCCGAACTACTGCCTTCTGCAGCAATGCCGGAGTTACTGACATATGACGAGGAAACGCTTTCGCCACTTGCCAACACCATCCTCCAGTTGCAGGATCGTAGCCCACGCAAGCTACTAGGTATCATTACACCAAATAATCAGGTGCGAGAGAAATTCATTGATGCGTTGAATCAAGCGAATCCAAGGCTGGACAATGAAAAGCCCTCGATCCAGACTTTTGTCTCTGGTCAGCAGGACTTACCGGACTTCAGTCAGGGCGGAGTCATGATCATAAACGCCCAGTCCTGCAAAGGCCTGGAGTTCGACACCGTTATCTTGGCTGATATCGACCAGCACCAACCCAAATCCGATCTTTATGCACTCAAGGCACGGTTTTATGTGATGGTGGCGCGCGCCCGAGAGCAGGTCATTCTGTTACGTACAGGTAATACTTGCCCCGTTGTGGAGGGATTACTGCCCACCGATCCATCTATCCTTGTCAGGAAGTAGGCCATGACGACAAAAATAGATACTTCAAAGAAGCCGCGACGTCGACGCAAGCCGCCACTCAAGTGGCACTTGCTAACCAACCATCAAAATATGCTCTATATGCTGGCCGCTGGCATGGTAATGGGCCCCGCAGGTTTTCGAGGTAAGTACTATTCTGATCCACTGAGTGTCTATCCGGGCTGGATTCCGTTATTCCGTGACAAGGTTGAGGTACCAGCTGACGTTTTGAATCAGGCTACCAGCGAACGTCAGCATTTGCTGCCATGTATCGCATCTTTTGATTTGAGGGAACTGTCTGGTTCTACACGAATGTTATCAAAGGATGGAAGTATACGGAATGTCACCTCACCAACTGCAAGAAAGCGCAAAGATGACATTGCACTGCTTGTTCGTGCGCCTTTACCGTTAAATCTGTTATTGAGCGTCAATTTTTGTTCAAGCGAAGATCGGAAAGCGTTCGAGAGTTCTGCCAACGATGTTTCGAACGTAGATTTGTCCACGTACCGGATTCAGATTGCAGAATCACTGTTTTCCTCCAGTAAAGAAATACCATGGTCAAAACAGTCTAAACAAAATTCTTTGTTTAAGGGTGATAGTGATAATTCACCCGCTTTTGGGCAGGCGCTTGGCGGCGTACTCGCGATGCTTTACCACGTTGCCAATCGCAGTGATCTGGGACTCGCGGTCTTTCAGTGGGTAACTCGAGACGTTGATGGCAAAGACAGTGATCTAATCCAAAGTGATCGCGTGCTGGCTGAGCTTCCTAACTGGATGGACGGGGGGGAGATATCCGAGCAAGCAGACACTCGCGCCCGGCTGTTTTGGGGCGTTATTCAATCGCTGCTTGATGCGCAAACACAGCAACCTCCGCAAACACCCATCGACGTGGCGCTCGCTTACCTGGAGAATCAACTTGACCTGCTGCAGGAAACGGAATTTCGGCCGCGTTTGCAACGACTGATCTCTGATATGCGAGGCTGTCTTGGCCTGGGAGGAGGATCGATATCGGAGCTGTTTGAGAGGCACAAGGGGCCTTTATCGAGACCTTTACTTTTGTTTTGTTTGCGTGAGCATTGCACGGATTTGCTGGAGTTTTCACACCCTTTATTGAGTGATGCCGAGTATATTCTCGCGGCAATCCTGTTTGGTGTACGTGATGGCTGGGTGCAGTTCCCCAGGGAACTTAGGGGCTTAGATCTGTCTGCCTATGTGTCTTTTCGGGTGGCAGATGCCGAGCATCGCAAACGGGGCGAAGGCTTTGCCATTGATCCGCCGCCGCGCCCGAAGCCCCTGCGCGAGCTTTTTACGGCAGCAAGCGGTGGTTGGGGCGCTACGAGGCGAGATGTGGCCGCAGAACTCGCACGCGAATGCGATTGGAACGATTGTTTTCAGACGCGCATCACTCTGGCGGGCAGTGATTTAGCTGAAAGCTTTGAACGCAAAGGCTTGCAGGTGGTGTTGCCCGGCAGGGTAAAGAGTGTTTCGGAAGAACTGGATACGAGCAAATTTTTGCAGTGTTTAGGGCAGTGGCCACCGATAGGCGCTGAGCTTGAATCCAGCGTGCGCAACCAGCTTGTAACGTTGCAGGATGATAAACAGCTAACAACTGGAGAGGACTCCTCATGCGGATGATTCCCAGCCAGCCTCTCGATACTGGCAGTCATGCGGAAATACGTCTATTCGACCAGTTGCGCGTCGCTTTTTCCAGGCCGGATCAGAATGGCTGGTACGCCATGCATTCACTTAACCTTCCGCGCCATGAGCATAAGAGATTTGGAGAAATCGACTTTGTACTATGTGGGCCGGAAGGTCTCTTTGTAATAGAAGTCAAAGGCGGTAGCGTATCCTGCCATAATGGGGTCTGGGAAACGACGAATCGGTACGGTGAAACCGATCGATTGCGAGAGTCACCCTTCAAGCAGGCCGAGGGGGCAATGCATGGTTTAAGCCATAGGCTGCCTGAAATACTATCAAAAGCCTTTGTCATCGGTTACGGCGTCGTTATGCCGGATGTCGATCGACTTCCCGACAGCGCGGAGTGGGACCGTGCTGTTCTCGCGGATGGCAGAGACTTCCGGCAGTTTGAAAAATGGCTGGAGCGATT
Source organism: Gammaproteobacteria bacterium (assembly GCA_002747055.1). Taxonomy (GTDB): domain Bacteria; phylum Pseudomonadota; class Gammaproteobacteria; order Pseudomonadales; family Oleiphilaceae; genus LZORAL124-50-18. Next base: position 370 of record PDSQ01000029.1, on the reverse strand, counting down.
CATTCGGCATTGGTGCGCCAAAGATGCCAAAAAACCCGCCGCGAGTCCCTCGCAGTTGAAAGCACTGCAGCAATTTCTTCGACCTGATTTCGAAGCCGTGGTGCCATTGCATGTTTCAGTGCATGACGTTGAAGCTCGGATTGTTAGATTAACCGAGGATCAGTTGAAGTGGGTCGATGCTATTGAGGCCAATTCTCGGGTGATTTGTTCAGGCGGTGCAGGCACAGGTAAGACCATGTTGGCGTTGGAGTTGGCGAAACGTTGGTGTGCGGCGGGGATGAAAACAGTGTTGGTTTGCCATTCTCCCTGGCTTAAGCACTATTTGGAGCGATATGCCGTTCCGGGATTGACGGTCAGCCTGGCAAAGTCG
>PDSQ01000006.1 GCA_002747055.1 Gammaproteobacteria bacterium | reverse complement strand
AACCGCAAAAATGCTTTCCGGCATAGAACAAGCCATACTTGCAGAAAAACCCAATGCGGTCATCGTATATGGTGATACCAACTCCACCCTCGCCGGGGCACTTGCTGCAGTCAAACTGCATGTTCCAGTCTGCCATGTTGAAGCCGGGCTACGCTCGTTCAACAGAAAAATGCCGGAAGAAATCAACCGTATAATGACTGATCATGCCTCGGATCTTCTTTTCGCGCCAACGGAACGGGCGGTGAAGCAGCTGACATCAGAAGGCGTGGCCGCAGAGAAAGTCATACTGTCTGGTGATGTGATGTATGATGCCGCTCTCTACTATGGCGACCGTGCCGACCTGGAAAGCCGGATTATCGAGCGTTTAAATGTAGCGCCCGGCGGTTACATACTTGCCACCATCCATCGCGCGGAGAATACAGACTCGCCTGAGACGCTCACCCGCATAATACAGGAACTGGATCTGGCTGCGTCCGGGCGAAATGTCATCTTGCCAATCCACCCCAGAACGCGCTCCAGATTAAATTCTTTGGGAATAAAAGTAAGGAATATCACTTTGCTGGAACCGGTTGGCTATCTTGACATGATCAAACTGGAAAAAAATGCAACATTGATCATTACCGATTCCGGCGGCGTACAAAAAGAAGCTTACTTTTTCGGCAAGGCATGTATTACGTTACGTGCTGAAACAGAATGGGTCGAGCTGGTCGAGGCAGGAGTAAACAGACTCGTTGACATGACAATAGCTCAACACCCATCTATAAATGACCTGATAAAATCTGACTTCAACAATCTCGCAAACAACAAAACACCCAGTCTTTATGGTACGGGAAATGCTGCTGGAAAGATTGTTGAACAAATGAGCAGGCTGCTTTAAGTGCCACTACAACACGAAGCGTTTGCATTTGTCGAATGGGGATTTATCGCCCATCAGATACGAATCAATGTACCAGGAAGCTGCTGTTTTGTGCATGAGTTTGCCTCGTGTACAAGGCGGTAGCCAACAAGCAGAGCGCGTTAGCATGTAACCTGTTAAGCGCTTAGAGAGTTGTGTCCGGTTTTACTTAACCGGAACAGCATTTACCAAATATAACAAAGAAGAAGGATCACCTTGTGCAATGGGTTAATCATTATTTTAAATCTCTCTATACTAGAACCATGAACGAATCCTATGACAAAGCTTACGAGCTTATCGAATCGACGCTTATCAACAATGGCAAGCTTTTGGACTGCGGGGCATACAACGGATATATTTACTCTGCATTACAGCAAAGAATGGGGCTAGACAAAGAAGCCTATTATGGCATCGAGTGGAACCAAAAACATGTCAATGAAGGTAGAGAAAAAGGCTTGAATATTGAACAGGGAGACCTGAACAAAGGCATGAAATATAACAACGACAGCTTTGATTGTATCTGTGCACTCTCCGTTTTGGAGCACCTGTTAAACCCTTGCAAATACCTCGCGGAATCACACAGGGTATTAAAAAACAACGGTCGACTGGTATTATTAACCCCGAATATCAGCACCTATTTCACCGCAGTCCTTATTTTACTGGGTAAAATGCCATCAACAGGGCCACATCCAGACTCTGAAGCACTCATCACCAATCAGCAACCTCTTGTTTTAAGCGATAACGCGTCGATCAGGGACATTGAGAGTGACACTCCTGTTCACAGGCACCTGGTGGTATTCAGCTATCGTGTTTTACACCGTTACCTTCAAATGATAGGGTTCAGGGAAATTCAGGGCTATGGATTCGGCCTGTATCCATTTCCCAATTTCATGCAACCCTGGCTCGAAAAAATCGACCCCTATCATTGTCATCAAATGGTATTCGTAGCAACAAAATAAAAAGTACAGCGTTTATTTGTACATTGACCTGTGCCAGACTGAAAGGGTGAGCAGACATAACACACCTTCCCGCATCAACAGTCACACTGGCTGTTTCGTGCAGATGTTCTGGTACCCTGATAAAAGGACACTGCGCTTACAAACTTTACAAAGAGTTTCTTGACTAAAAAGGGAACATATTGACTTTGCAATAGCGGCTCACCCTTAATTGCCAATTCCTGCCAAAACAGACCTGGTATCGACAGTAACGCCGCTTTCCACTGGCCGATACAGTGAAAGTCAACCAGTGAAAACGAGGATTGCCTGTATTCTTTCGGGAACCGTCTACGAAACACCCCTGCCGTCGAACTGCCAGCTTCAAACATCTTGCTCGCCACCTGAAATAACTGCTCCGGATTTTGGTGAATCACGGTCAGGTCACGAAGATAGCGGATGTTTTCAGCATCCACCGTTTTCGACAAACGGATTATCAGGTCACGATCTTCAAAGCCATAGCCGGTGTACTCTTCAGAGAAGCCTCCTGTCTGTTCAAATAGTGCTCTCTGGCAAACCAGGCAAGCCGAGGTTTGTTGCATTATGGATTGCGATGCCCATCTTTTCATTGCAAGCATCTGCTGATAGTTATCCCAAAAACCACATCCATCGCTCGTAGCATAGCCAAAGATCATTTGTGCTCCACTGGAAATCTGGTCGTAAACCGTTTTCAACTTGTATCTGCTTCCAAGCATGCAATCCGCATCCAAAAAAAGAATGTATTCCTGGTCTGCACGCTTCACTCCCTCATTTAATGCTCTACTTCTGCCGCCATTAGTCGCCAGAGAAACCAGTTTTATTTTCGGGTTGGCCAACCTGCTGACAACACCAGCCCCACCATCCGTAGAGCAATCATCCACAATAATAATTGAGCCAACAAATTCATCCATATTGTTCTGGCGCAGAATCGAATCAACGGTGTTTTCAATATCTCGCTCACAATTGTAGAGAGGGATAATCACATCCATCATATACTTTTTTATACTACCCTCACGCTCCATTTCACCTCCTTAAATAATGATTACTATCATTAATCCCTGTATAGTCAGCGGGATAGACAGTTTCAACTCTGGATCAATTTTACACTAAAGCGTTAAACCCAATGATGAAACCACTGCATATACTGATCGTGGCTTATGACTTTCCTCCTGTAGGAGGAATCGGAGTCTCCAGAGCATCCAAATTTACCAGATATTTAACAGAATCAGGTTGTCATGTATCCGTGTTGACCAATGCCCATGGACTGGGCCACACCTATGACCATGAACTGATGCGCAGGGATATTCCTGAAAACGTCAGGATAACAAGGTTGGGTGGAGAGCGCCTAACCAGTTTCCACCACCACAAAGCGGGCAAAAAGAATAGTCGGGCAAGAGACTGGCTCCTTTACTGCTACAATGTAGCTGTTAATGTCGATGTGTATGGTGAATGGTACCGAAGCATCAAAAAACACTTATCAAATATTGTGCAGGAATGCGCACCCGACTGCGTAATTACCACTTCTCCACCACATAGCACTCACCTGATTGGCTACCACCTATCCAAACAATTCAACATACCCTGGGTAATGGATATTCGCGACTCCATGGTCGACTCGGTCGATGGGAAAAAAAACATTACACAAATATTAACCCGACGATCATTTTCATGCTGGGAAAACCGATTTAGCCAACAGGCAGATGCCATTGTGACCGTCTCAGACCCAATAGCCACCAATATGCAACAAAGGCATCAATTCTGTGATAAAAGTAAATTCCATACTGTATTCAATGGCTTTGACAAAAGTGATTTCGACACTGTCGTTTGCCATACGGAGAATGAACACCCTGCCAAGCTGGAATTGTGCTATGCTGGAACTTTTTTGGGCAACAGACAACCTGATGTATTTATTTCTGCTGTCAACAAACTGGTTGCAGATGGCTCCGTTAATCCAGAGGATATCAAACTGCTATTCCTTGGAAACTATGATAAAGCAACAAAAGATGCGATTTCACAAGTAAACAAGGAAGTAGAGCTCGAACTGCCCGGCTTTGTTCCTCATGCAGAAGCACTGAAGCGACAAGCCCGATCGCACATTCTGTTATTGATTACCGCCAAGGAAAACTCCAGAGCCGCAGCAGAAGTCATGACCGGAAAGGTGTTTGAAATGATGGCTCTCGAAAAACCTGTGCTGGCTCTTTGTCACAAAGGACCGCTCGACGACTTGATTCAAAAAACGGGCATAGGGCAAACAGCCCCCCCCGACAACCACAAGAAAGTGGCTGACAGGTTGTTGGCTTATTACCTCCAGTGGAAAAAACAGGGCAGGATCACGATTCAGGCCAACGAACCCGTTATTTCACAGTATTCCCGTCAACGACAGACCCGAAAAATTCTGACAATTATCGAGCGTATCGTGGAGCACAAAAAACAAAAAAACTGACCTGACTAAATAACGAATGACTGCGGTACTCTTATCCCCCGGCTGCAATACCATGATTCCTGTTTTCAATCACCCTGGTCAGGAGGGCGGTATACCGTTGACCAACATCTTTCCAGTCAAACTTTTCAGAAACAGACTTCCTGCCTGCAATCGACAATTCCCTGCAAAGCATATCGTCAGACAGGAGCCTGATCAGCTTTTCTGCCAGGTCATGATGGTCTCGCTGTCTGACCAGAAGCCCCGTTACCCCATCAATGACAACGTCTCTTAAAGCGGGTAAATCAGAAGCGACAACCACACAACCACAACCCATTGCTTCGACTGCAACCAGCCCGAGCCCTTCATGACCAAATGATGGAACTACGGCAATTTTGCTTGCCGACAGGTGTTCAGGTAAGCGTTTGTTACTCATCGCTCCTAGAAACCTTACCCACCTGTCCAGCTGAAGATCAACAACTTCCTGTTCCAGTCTCTGCTTCATCAAACCATCACCAATAATGGTCAGTTTTACCCCTGGCTCAACTTTGATCACCTCTAACATGGCCCGAATTAAATACTGAACACCCTTTTTCTCGACAATTCTGCCGACAAAAACAATATCCTTATCACCACGTTTTATCCCTGGCCGGGGAACAAAGGTCGAGTCAAGATCAACCCCCATAGGTATCACATCAATCTTTTCCTGTGCCAGGTTCAAACTGGTAACACAGTGCATTTTCATTGCCGAACTGACAACGATAATAGCATCTGCCTTACTCAACACGTAACGTTTTAACCACCTGCCCCATCGACCATCAAACGCAAACAAGTCGCTGCCATGAGAAGTAATGACAACGGGGGGAAGCTGTCTGAACAACAACTTCAACCCGATGACAGCTATACCCTGAGGAATAATCCAGTGCGCATGAATGGCATCATATCTGACCTTTCGGGTCAATCGAATTATAGCGACCAGGAGTCCTAGAATAAAAAAAGGCACGAGCAGCCATTTAACAGGCTGGTATTTAAGATTGGTCAGAATACCCGAACCATAAGCCAGTGTTTGACAAGGTGTAAAAAAGTACCGGAAACGCACAACATTAAGGCCGGATACGATTTCTTCAGCCCTGGTATCCGGCGCATGCGGTGCCAAAACAGTGACATCAAAGTTTTCCCTGAGCTGCAACGACAACAACTTGACGAATTCCGGCTGCAAATCATCACCGGACTTTGGAAAAGTGGACGTTAAAACCAATATTTTTTTTCGCACTCAAACCTCTATCGTTTACGGATCACCCGAATATCATCCACATCCATCTTTGTTGGCCCACCTCTTGATGAATAACTGAGTGTGGTTATTTGCTCGGATACCAGCCCCATCAGAAATACAAGAATGGAAGTGGAAAACAACAAGGCGCTCATATTGGTAAATCGGGATGCAGTGATAAAGGTGAAAAGATAGTAAGATAAGCCAATGAAAAAAAGGAATGCACTTACAGGAAAAAACAACTTGAGAGGTGAATACAGGGTGCCGATTTTAAATATAATCAGGAAAAAGCGAATCCCGTCCTTGACTATACTGATATGACTGTCACCGACTCTTTTTTCCACTTCGACATTGACATAGGCCACACCCAGCCCGGCTCTGAAAAAAGCCATGGTAATGGTCGTCGGGTAAGAAAAACCATTCGGCAACAGATAAAGATACTGTTTAAATAAACTGGCTTTAACAACTCTAAACCCGGAAGTCAGGTCTTCTACTTTATGCCCGGTCATCCATGTTGCCAGGCGATTGTAGGCACCGTTAGCAGCAAGTCGCGCAACACTGGCCTGTGATTCTGACCTGCGTGCACCGACGACCATATCGTACCCCTCCTCCATTTTTTCAAGGAGCTTTTTAATCTCTTTTGGCTGATGCTGCCCATCCCCATCCATAAAAACAATCACATCGCCTGTCGCTGCTCTGGCACCACTTTTAATTGACGCGCCATTGCCTTTTGAATAGCGATGCACAATTTCAATAACTGCATTGTTTGAACAGATTTCCGAAGTATTGTCCGAAGCCCCGTCATTGACCACAATAATTTCGGCTTCAGGATAAAGTGCTTTTAATTCCGGCAACAGCACGATTAATGATGTCGCTTCGTTTTTTGCCGGAATAACAATAGAAATTCCGCTCATATTTTCAATCCTTAGTATTAAAACGAACAACCTTTCAATCAAAGCGTTACCTGAAAAGCCGCTATTCTTTATTGCATAACAGCCGATTGTGCCTGTGGCATGGCTTCCATACGCTCGATCGCATCCAGAAGTCGCCTCAAATCGGTGGTTCTCGCATTACAGTTCAAACGGCCCTCATCACATTGTTTCAGTAGCGCTTGCATGGCCGCTCTGGCTGACTTCACCCGCCCGAGTAGCACATACTTTTCGATCAGACTAAGGTTGATATCGAGACGCGAATCAAACCTGACCGCCGATTCGAGGTACTCCAGTTCTTGGAAGGTTTTTACAGCGCCCGGATTCCAATAGAGACAGCAGTGAATTGATAATAATTATGGCCTCTCGCTGGTAATCAGCCGATTTCGCTTTATCCAGCAGAGCAGACTTGTCAGGCAAGTGTATATCCGGGCTGACACAAACCAGCTCCAGCCAGAGCAGGTCTTTACTGATATCACCGGGAAACAGATGATTCGTTTGTTGATAGAGTGAAGCGGCTTCCTTATACAGGCCATAACTAAACAGTGTCGAGCCCAGGTGAGAATGCGCCCGCTGGCTTTTGGGGCTATGTGTGTACCAGACAAACGCCTGCCTGACCGGGTTAGTCCACAATTCCACTTCTGCCCGGGTTTTAACCACAACAAAAATCAAATAGACACTTGCCATAATAACAGCAAACAGGCTTGCCAGCCTGCCAATACGCACAGACTGTTCTTGCGCCACCTTTTCATAAAACGAAATCACCCCGGCCGCCATTACCATAACCAGACCAGCCACTGGAAGGTAGTTTCTATGCTCGAAATACAGTTCCAGCGAAAGAACCGAACTTTCCATTGCATGCCCGGCAAAGAAAAAAAGCACCCCAAAACAAAGAAGCGGTTTTTTGTGCCTGTAATAGAAAGCCGCGAAAATTGCACCCCAGATCAGAACAAATGAAATCGAGGTAGAGATGGGTTGCACAAAGCTGTGAGAAACAGCAAACTCGGTGTTGATCACACCAAAATGATAAACAAAAGGAAAAAAGAACTTGGCGATATACTCCAGCACGATTCTATGCTGGGTCAGAAATCTTTCGCCGACATCGAACTCCCTGAAGCTGAAATTGGCAATAAAATGCCTTTCAATGTCAGAAACAAAGTACAGCACTAACAGCAAAATGGGTAACAACACAAACAGCCGACGCCAAACAAGATACCATTTGTGTGCGGGCATTTTATTGTAGACAGTGCCATCCAAAACCAGTAAATACAAAAAAACCAGGAATGCGTTTTCCTTGCACAGGAAACCCAGCACAATAAGTGGACACACAACAAACAGCAAACCGGACAATTGCAGCCTAATGTCGTTCTGTTTACGCAAATAGCCAAAGACCAGCAAGGCCAACAAGGAAAACGTAGCGGAAAGCAGTGTCATCCTTTGCGTTGCGTATAAAACCGTGGACACCTGAATGGTCGAAACCGCCCAAAGAAAAGCGAGAACCGCAGCGGTAATGAGAAGAAACCGGTTTAACGAAAGGTAACGGGTTCTCAGGATTTGTACAATGAGGGCAAAAACAAGCACCGTGTTTACCGCATGAAGAACGATATTAAACAGCTTGAACGGATATAATCCGGCATCGAGAGACTGTTTTTGCAAATAGAAAGTCAGGTAGGAAATCGGCCTGTCAAAGTAACCCCTATGCTGAAACAGGTAGTTGATATACCCTTCCAGCCACGGCATATCCTTGACTGTGGCCAGATTGTAGATAACATGCAGGTCGTCCAGCACCAGGGTGCCATCCTTTGCCCCGGGAAAGAAAACAATAAAGACTCCGACAAATAAAGCCAGGCCCAGGAAAAAGGCAACGGATAAAGATCGTGCGTTTAACCTGAAACTATCAGTATTAACAGGCATCAAGGCTAACCATCAAAAAAACCACCCCCCGAAAAAAAGCCTTCCCGGAAGAAGGCTTTTCAATTCTAACTGTACACCTTAACGCTAACTTTTATTTACATGAACTTGGCAAATAAGGCCCTGTAATTGTGGTCACACTACCAGCGTCGCCAACAGAACCGCAAGACCATGTCGAACCACCGTCAGATGTAGCTATCGCAAAAATTCCGCCCTGGATATTTACGTTAACACCCGTATTACGCATAGTAGCACTTACAACCCATCCATTGGTTCCATTTGAAGCCACAGTCATACTCTGTACATACTTACCAGTAGTGGTTGCACCGATATCTGTTAAAGATGCCACATTTCCGGTGTTTTGAAAAAATTCAGCCATCGGCGCTTTGGTACCAGCCGTCAAATTCACCGCCTCTGTCACCTGAGACCGGGCAATATAATCCTGGTAAGCCGGAATCGCTACCGCTGCCAGGATACCGATGATCGCCACAACGATCATGAGTTCGATAAGGGTAAAACCTTTTTGCATTGTTTTCATGTCAATCTTCCTCCAAGTGGTTAAAAACAGGTGCGCAATGGATACGCTTGCCTTGATTAGAACTTAGCACAGACTGGGCCAGTTTCAAGAAAACCATCTAATCAATTCATTTTCATAGAGTTAAACCAAACAGACAGGACGCTGGCGCAATTGACGATTTCAACAAAATACCACTTCCGGGCAATAACTGACAAAAATTGTCACTTTCTCTTATTTTGCGACTCAATGCCCAGCAGTCGTTTCGGAGGCGTGCCTTTAATTCCTGTTCTCTCTTTCATTTTGCCGAATTCATTCTAAACTTAGGGGATAAAAATCGTATTTCACTTAACCGTCTATCAACTTAAGGAACGACCTGATTCATGGCTTCATCAGCAAATGTGGTGTTAACTGGCCTGGCCCGAAAGTTCGTCGATGATGGCATCCTGGATGAAGGCGTAGCAAAAGACGCGTTTGTCAGCTCGAGCGGTCAAAATATCTCATTTATTTCCTATCTGGTCGAAAATTCGCTGGGAGAAGCCAGATCCCTGGCCTTTGCCGCAGCCCATGAATTTGGTGTTCCGGTCATGGATATGGCTGCCTTCCAAACAGAAAGTCAGCCTGAAAAAATTGTCGACGAAAAAATTATACGTAAACACAACGCGCTGCCTTTGTTCAAAAGAGGAACCCGCCTGTTTGTCGCGGTTTCAGACCCCACCAACATTCAGGCACTGGATGAAATCCGCTTCAATACAGGTCTGAATACCGAAGCCATTCTGGTCGAGGATGACAAACTCAGAAAAGCGGTGGAAAACTATCTGGATGACACTGATTCAACCATGTCGGGCATGGACGACGCCGAACTGGACGGTCTGGAAGTGGATGACAATAGCGACGCCAGAGACGAAGACGATGAACGTTCTGACGCGGATGACGCACCGATAGTCAGATACGTCAACAAAATGCTGCTGGATGCGATTAAAGGCGGCTCGTCGGACATCCACTTTGAACCCTATGAAAAAACCTACCGTGTTCGTTTTAGAACGGATGGCATTCTGCACGAGGTCTCGAAACCCAGCATTAAATTGGCCAATAAACTCGCCGCCCGTTTGAAAGTCATGTCGAAAATGGACATATCAGAGCGACGCATTCCGCAGGATGGCCGGATAAAAATGAAGCTGTCCAAAACCAAAGCGATCGACTTTCGAGTAAACACGCTGCCAACGCTTTGGGGTGAAAAAATCGTACTTCGAATTCTCGATCCAAGCAGTGCCAAAATGGGTATCGATGCGCTGGGTTATGAAGAAGTGCAGAAACAGATGTATCTCGATGCGTTGCACCAGCCGCAAGGCATGATACTGGTAACAGGGCCGACCGGCAGCGGTAAGACAGTTTCGTTGTACACCGGGCTGAATATTCTCAACACACCGGAATTGAACATTTCCACGGCCGAGGATCCAGTGGAGATCAACCTCGAGGGCATCAACCAGGTCAATGTCAATAGCAAAGTCGGTCTGACCTTTGCCGAGGCATTGCGATCCTTTCTGCGGCAAGACCCGGACATCGTTATGGTCGGAGAGATTCGGGATCTGGAAACCGCCTCGATTGCGATCAAGGCGGCGCAAACCGGTCACATGGTCATGTCGACACTGCATACTAACAGCGCGCCGGAAACCTTGACCCGAATGCTCAATATGGGGGTACCTGCCTTCAATATTGCAACATCGGTGAGCCTGATCATTGCGCAACGGCTGGGCCGGCGGCTGTGTTCCAATTGCAAGCAGGAAATCAAGATACCCAAAGAGGTATTGCTCGAGGAGGGGTTCACGAAAGAACAAATCGCTACAGGATTTACCGTGTACTCCCCTAAAGGCTGTGATAAATGTAGTGGCGGCTATAAAGGACGGGTCGGGGTTTACGAGGTAGTAAAAATCACCCCCGAAATAGCGGAACTGATTATGCAAGAAGCCAGCTCTCTGGAAATAGCCAAGGCCGCCCAGGCAGCGGGATTCAATAACTTGCGGCAGTCAGCACTGGAGAAAGTCGCCCAAGGCCTGACCAGCCTCGAAGAAGCCAATAGAATCACCAAAGATTAATTGTCGGATCAGGAACGAGCATGGCACAAAATACACAAAAAGTAGTCACCTTCCTTTGGGAAGGCGTGGATAAAAAGGGCCGCAAAAGCAAAGGGGAGGCCCTTGGCCCGAACGGGGCGATGATTAAAGCCAACCTTAGAAAACAAGGCATCAACCCGACCAAGGTACGCAAGAAGCCGCAGCCGCTTTTTGGCTTGGGAGGCGGCAAAAAGAAAATAACGCCTTTCGATATCACGGTATTCGTGAGGCAAATGGCAACCATGATGAAAGCCGGTGTGCCGCTGGTTCAGTCGTTTGAGATAGTGGCGGATGGCCTGGAAAATCCGGCGTTGAGAGATTTGGTACTGACCATTCGGGAAGATGTATCGGCAGGTAACGATTTTGCCGGAGCCTTGAGAAAGCATCCCAAGTATTTCGATGAGCTTTTCTGTAACCTGGTCGATTCCGGTGAAAAGTCCGGTGCGCTGGAAACCATGCTTGGCCGGGTTGCCACTTACATGGAAAAAACAGAGACATTGAAGAAAAAGGTCAAAAAAGCGATGACCTACCCGATAGCGGTATTGGTCGTGGCCGTTGTGGTGACAGGTATATTGCTGGTAAAAGTGGTTCCGCAATTTGAAGACCTGTTTTCCGGGTTTGGCGCAGAACTGCCTGCCTTCACCCAATTCGTGATTCATATTTCCGAGTGGATGCAGGAATGGTGGTTTATCGTTTTGCTTGGCATCGTATTCGTCCTGGCCTGCTTTAGAGAAGCACGACGCAAATCAAAACGATTCTCTGACGGCGTTGATAAATATGTACTCAAAATACCCATCGTTGGTGAGATCATTGACAAATCCAGTGTCGCCCGGTTTGCCCGGGTTCTGTCAACCACCTTTGCCGCAGGTGTGCCCCTGGTAGATGCACTGGAGTCAGTGGCTGGCGCGACTGGCAATGCCGTGTTCCGGGATGCCATCAACCGGATCAAGGAAGAGGTGGCAGCGGGAACCCAGCTTCAGTTTTCAATGAAATCGACAGGCATATTTCCGTCAATGGCGGTTCAAATGGTCTCCATTGGCGAAGAATCGGGCGCACTCGATGCCATGCTGGAAAAAGTCGCCGACCACTTTGAAGAGGAAGTCGACAACCTGGTCGATAATTTAACGACCCTGATGGAGCCTATGATCATGGCGGTGTTAGGCATTCTGGTTGGCGGCCTGATCGTTGCCATGTACCTGCCGATATTCCAAATGGGTCAGGCAGTGGGTTAAACCTGAAATTTGTAACGACATTACTGTTTTGGCCGTGTTTTAGCGGCTTTTTTTATTTGGGTTGCACAATGATCGACATAGTAGATTACCTCCAGTCTCACCTGACGCAAACCTGGATTTTCATCACTGTCTTGGGGCTGATCATCGGCAGCTTCCTGAATGTGGTGATCTACCGTCTGCCTAAAATGCTGGAAAACGAATGGCAGTGCCAATGCCGTGACATTTTGGAACTTCCCGCCGAAAAGCGGCCCACACTGACCCTGAGCACACCCAACTCGACTTGTCCGAAGTGTGGTCACAGCATCCGGCCCTGGGAAAACATCCCGCTGTTGAGCTACCTTTTTCTTCGAGGCAAGTGCAGCGATTGCAAGGAGCCCATCTCGCCTCGATACCCTGCCGTCGAGCTGGCAACCGGCCTGCTGTCACTGATGACCATTGCGATACTGGGCATTAATGCCGAGGGAATACTTGCATTACCCTTGGTATGGACACTGATTGGACTGGCAATGATCGACCTGGACACCCAATTGTTACCGGACGACATGACTCTGCCACTGCTCTGGCTGGGCCTGATAGTCAACGCCTGGGGAGTTTTTACCAGCCTGGAGGAGGCCCTATGGGGGGCAGTAGCGGGTTACCTGAGTTTATGGACGGTCTACCACGGCTTTAAGCTACTGACAGGCAAAGAAGGCATGGGCTTTGGCGATTTCAAACTGCTTGCCGCTTTGGGGGCCTGGATGGGCTGGCAAGCCATACCGCTCATCATTGTACTTTCCTCCTTTGTCGGTGCCGCCTCAGGGATCAGCCTGATACTCTTTCGGGGAAAAGATAAAAACCTACCCATCCCCTTTGGCCCGTACCTGGCCACAGCCGGTTACGTCGCTTTATTATGGGGACATGATATCATTGAGTTTTATTTTGTTTCTGTCATTGGAACCATAAAATGACCATCGCAAAACCAAAACCTATCGGTCCTAGATTCATCCTTGGCGTAACCGGCGGTATCGGCAGCGGCAAGTCTTCAGCCACGGATATTTTCCAGTCATTGGGTATCGATGTGGTTGACGCCGATGTTGTCGCACGCGAAGTGGTCGAACCAGGCTCGCCGGCATTGCTCAAAATCACCGAGCATTTCGGCCCGGATATACTCAGCGAGGATGGCCGACTTGACCGATCCCGGCTAAGGGAAATTGTCTTTGCCGATCCTGATCAAAAAAAATGGCTTGAAGCGCTGCTCCACCCGATCATACGCGAGCGAACGCTGACCCAACTAGACCAAAGCGACTCGCCTTATGTCATACTCTCGTCGCCGTTATTACTGGAAACGAATCAGCGCCGGCTGGTCAATCGGGTATTGCTTATCGACGTACCCGTTGAACTCCAGATCAGCAGAACCACCAAACGCGACACGGTTTCCGAACAGCAGGTCAAAACCATTATTGCCGCACAGGCAGACAGGGCTTACAAAACTGCCCGAGCGGATGATATCATTATCAACGATACATCTCTGGCTGATTTGCGCAGTCAGGTCGAACGATTACATACACACTATCTCGAGTTAGCATCAGCTCATGTCTAGACAAGACGACACCGCATCCATAGGATATGTCAACTGCCCAACCTGCAAGAAACCTGTGGCCTGGGTCGCTGCCAATGACTACCGGCCTTTTTGCAGTCAACGCTGCCAGATGATCGACTTTGGTGAGTGGTCAAGCGAGTCCTACAAAATTCCCGTCAAGCCCGATATCATCAGGTTGAACGAAGAGGCGCTTGAAGAATTGGCTGAAAGTCAGCAAAATGGCGTTACTCATCGGCTCAATTGACGATTGTTTTCCCATCCCGGCGTTGTATTGACCCCATTTTTATTTTTGGCTTCCGTTTAATTGTGGCTGTTGTGATTCAAGAGAATATTTATGAGTACTAATATTTGTGAGTACTAAAGGAAGCTGCCTGTTTTGCAAAATGGTGGCTAGAAACGAACCTTCCGTTGTCGTCCATGAAGATGATGCCTGCTTGGCTTTTATGGATATCTATCCGCTCGGACAAGGCCATGTTCTGGTTATCCCCAAGCAGCATGCCACTCGCCTGGAGGAACTGGACAACGCGACTCAAGGGCATCTTTTCGATGTCGCAAACAGGATTATAGAAGCCCAGAGAAAAGCCGGATTTGGCAGAGGAGGAACCAACCTGCTGATCAATGATGGTAAAGCGGCAAACCAGACTATTCCGCATGTGCATATTCATCTGATTCCGAGAAAAAGCGGCGACATGATTCATTCCGCCATTCGACTGATTTTGCATGTATCCGGTTTCTTCGGTTTCCGAACCCGAACCCAAACCTTGCAAAAGCAGGCAAATAACATTAAAAAGCAACTTCATGTTGGTAAGCGAGATGATTGATCCGCTGTTTTTACTTGTCATCTTTGGCTGCCAGATCCTGGGCGAAGCCTTAAAGAAGTGGTTTCAGTTACCTATTCCGGGGGCAGTTACAGGAATGCTGTCTTTGCTGGCCACTTTTGCAGTTGCAGGAAGATGACCCAATGGTTCGTGGATTGGCAATGGGCATGACAGGGCACGGTATTGTCACCGCTCGCGCCTTTGAACTCGACAGCAAAACTGGTGCTTTTGCGGCGTTGGCAATGAGATTGATCGGAATTTATATTTCTGTCACGCTGCCTGACTCAGTGCCGCTTTTCCAATGACAATTGTCGGCATACCAAAAGCACAAGGCAGAGCCTGGTATTGGCTGCTAGTCAGCCTATCGCTGGCCACGTCTCAGTCAATCCAGGCCAATTCTGCTGAACTCGCTCTGCTGGCTTTATCCGAGACTGTCAATATTGAACAATACCGGACTCGACAGGACACGGACGTTTATATCGAGCAATTCCTCTACAACTACGATCCTGAGTTTGACGATGTAGAACCGGCGCCACTGCCATTTATCGAGCAGCAACTAATCTGGCTACTGGATACCCGGAACAGTTGGTCCGACTGGGTTGCCGATACCGGCAGCCGACTCGACGCTTACTTTGCAGGCAAGCAAACACAAAGCTTCAGCAACACAAGTTTTCTGCGGGTACGACTTGGCCCAACCTATCGAAAACAGGGTGACCATGACTTTACCCCGGAGATAAAGTTCAAACTAAACCTGCCGCTAACCAAAGACAGGTATCGGCTGATTATCGAAAATGATCCGGAAGAAGGAAAATCGCTGTACACTAAAACCATAGAGCGAATTAAAGGAGTCGCTGACGAAAACAATGACACAACGGGTACCTTGCGGATCATTTCAGAACTGCAGAAAAACTGGACTCTCAGCAACGACATCGGTATCAAGTTTCATTTCCCGCCAGACCCCTTTGTCCGTACCAGAGCCAGCAACGGATGGCAACTGAACAGTGACTGGTATACCAGTATTCAGGCCAGTCTATACTACTTTATCAGTGAAGACTTAGGTGCCAGTATTGTCAGTAATTTTGACCGGCAACTGTCAACGACACTGTTCTTTCGCAACACATTTGAAGCCCAATGGTCAAGAGACCACGACAAGTTCGAGTTTGCCAATTCATTCAACCTGTTTCAAGAGCTGGACGACCATCGAATCATTCGTTACAAACTGGCGACACTGGTGGAAAGCAAACCCCATCCTTTTGTCAGTGATTATTATTATGAAACCACCTATAGACAAAAGCTCTACCGAAACTGGCTTTTTTTCGAGGTGACACCCTTGCTGTCTTTCCCGGAGCGGGATGACTATCAGGTCAACCCAGCCATTACATTTAAACTTGAAGTGCTCTTTACCAAAAACAGATAGGCTATGACTGACTTTCTTGCAAGCGACCCGGTTGAAATCACTCCGATCGGCATTCTGACTTCCGGTTTTAAAGAAAAGTTTGGCACTCCCCGCCAATCCGGCCTGGTCGCCATGCCAGCCTCGATACACATGCTCCCGCCATTTGATACGACCGATGCGTTCGACGGCATAGACAACTTCTCCCACCTTTGGCTAGCGTTTTTGTTCCATAAAAACCGGGGCAAAGGCTGGTTACCGAAAGTGCGGCCGCCCCGCATGGGAGGCAACGAAAAACGGGGAGTCTTCGCGACCCGCAGTCCTTTTCGGCCAAACGGAATGGGTTTGTCCTGTGTCGAATTTAACGGGCTGCGTCGGGCACGCGATGGGTTATGGCTGGATATCATCGGTGCCGATATAATGGACGGCACACCCATTATCGATATCAAGCCCTATATTCCCTATGCCGATAGCAAAACGGACGCCCGCAGCTCGTTTGCCGCCGACGCGCCGAAAACGACCTTGCAAATCGAATGGCAGACAACCGCACTCGAGCGGTTGGCTCATCTACAAGTCGGTCACCAAAATCGACAAGGGATAGAAAACCTGAGAAAGCTGGTAGAAAGTACCTTGTCATTAGATCCACGTCCAGCCTATCAAAATGATCCAAATCGGATTTACGGCACACGTTTTTTCGAGTCTGACGTTAAATGGCAGGTGATCGATAAAACCGCGATTATTCTGGATATCTTGCCGCTTGATCAAGAAAAATCAGAACAGCAAACACAGGCAGATGCAAAACACAGAACATAAAAAATCGACTGGGTTCCAATGCCGCCCCGGCTGCGCTGCCTGTTGTATCGCGCCATCCATCGACTCCCCGATTCCCGGTATGCCGGAAGGCAAGCCAGCCGGGCAAAGATGCGTTCAGCTCGACGAAAACAATCTTTGCAAACTATTCGGTCAACCCGAAAGACCCGCTGTTTGCGCGGCTTTTGTCGCCAGTGCGGAGAACTGTGGCGACAGTACCGAACAGGCAATCAGGATACTGGATGCATTGGAACAGGCGACCCGACCGGAAACAAATGGCCAAACCGGGTGGCATTAAATGAAGCGAAACCCCATTTTGGTGACATGCTCTTAAAAGCGCAGCGTGCTCCAGTTCAGATTAACAAGAACGGCAAACCGGTTGTGGTGGTGATCTCAGCAGAAGAATACGAGAATATCGAACGCTCAAGCTGCGTTTTTTGCAATCAAGAGTCCTGCAGGTCAATGCTGATATAGCAGCAGGCAACCTGATTGATGGTGAGTCATTTTTCAGTGAATTAGACTCGGGACCACACGACCAATCGTCACTGATTCAGTGGCTTAAAGGTTTGGGAAACACCACCACTGTCCCACCTATGGCGCACCATGATTTTAACTGGATGTGGGAGGAGTTGGGTTTAGAATGCCGCATAGACGAATAACAATATGGCTAATTATCGCTTAACGCCGGATGCAAAATCAGCTTATTAAAAACGCATCACGCCAACGACAATAGTCCATCCGATTTAAAAATCTGTGATGGCTTGGGCTTTACAATTCCTGACGTTCGGCTCATGGCCACTTGATACGCTGTTATTTCAGCTCGACTTCCTCAGCCATATACTTGCCTTTGGCGTCTTTTATTATTTTGCCGATGGCCATTTCGGCATCGTGAGGAAAGGCAATCATGCCATTTTCCGCTATTAAAGATTCAATCAATCGGGTTTTTTCATCGATCAGTAGTTCGGGATAACGATCATATCCCATAGTAATGGAAAGGTTCACCCACGGGCTGCCCGGAACAAGATCAGACGCAAAAACAACGGGACAGTTGTCTGTTTTTATCCACGTCATCATAAGCCCGGGGGTATGTCCGTCAGACCAGAGAAAGGATAAAATCTCCGGGTACGGAGCCGCGTCATTGCGCTCGACCAGATGCAACCGGCCGGAGTTTTTCAGCAAAGTCTGTAAACCGGGAATATAAGATCCCCGGTCTCTTCGATTAGGCTGACAGGCTCTCTCCCACTGTTCTTTACCTACATATATTTGCGCATTCGGAAACAGCAACTGACTGTCACTATCCGCTTGCCACGGCGTTAACATACCACCGGCATGATCGAAATGCAGGTGGGACAAGATAACCATATCGATATCTTCGTGGGTAAGCTGATGCTCCTGCAACGCAATTAAAAGCCTATGATCGCTCTCGACAACACCATAGCGATCTCTCAAATGCGGGTCAAAAAACGCGCCGATGCCCGTTTCCAGTAAAATATTGTTACCCTGATATTGAATAAGCAAAGAACGACAAGACAATTCGATGCGGTTCAACTCGTCGACTTTCACCCAACGCTGCCACAGTGCCTTGGGCGCATTACCGAACATGGCTCCGCCATCGAGCTTTTGAGAATTACCTTTTAACGGGATTAGTTTCATAACAACACCTTAGTCAACAGGGTGATTGTGTTCTTTCAGCCTTGACACGATAACATTTATTGGCCACTTGCATCCACTGGGCTTTGCCGAATCAGCCATTCAATGCTGACGCGCAACCACGAACACCGCCTCGGTCGCCGCAGGCACCGAGCGGTTAGGGTCAGTTCTTCTGGATAGGAAAATATGCAGTGAGATTACCGATCGGCTATCGCTAAAAAACGCTTGTCGCTAACCGATCGTTCAGCGCTTAAAGTACGTGTCCGGCTTCTTTTCCGACATCCGGCGGATTACGCAGAAAGGATTCAGCGGCATCCGCAGCGAGAGGTTTACTGTAGAGGTACCCCTGAATATGCTGACAGCCGATGGAACGCAAGTATTCTATCTGAGCCGAGGTTTCGATACCTTCTGAAATAATATTGAGATTGAGACATTTTGACAGGGCGACGATGCCCCTGATTAGATCCCGGGCACTGTTACTGCTTTCAATTTCGCTGATAAAGGAGCGATCTATTTTCAGGAAATCTACCTGAATTTTCCGGAACCGGCTCAAGCCGGCATAGCCAGTACCAAAGTCATCGATTGCAATACTGATTCCGATTTCCCTGAGCTGCTGCACAATCGCCCCCAGATCGACGACGTTTTCTTCAAACAGCGTTTCCGTAATTTCAACTTCAAGCACTTTTGGATCGAGGCCAGTGTCGGCAAGGATCTGTTTTACGTCAGGGACAAAATCAGGATGGCAGAATTGCTTGATGGATACATTGACCGCAATACGGGGTACAGACAGCCCCTGGTCTATCCATGTCTTGGCCTGGCTACAGGCCGTTCGCAAAACCCAGGCACCAATTTCAATGATCAGACCGAGTTCTTCAGCTATTTTAATAAAGTCGAGCGGTGGCACCTGCCCCAGGGTGGGGTTGTGCCAGCGTAACAGCGCCTCCAGCCCGCTGACTTTGCCGGATTCCAGATCCATTTGGGGTTGGTAGTGAAGAAAAAACTCATTTCGGGCAGGCGCATGTCGCAATGCATTTTCCAGAGCCAGTCGCTTCACAGCCCGCGTGTTCATAGATTCCTGGTAGTAGGCAATGGTATTCTTGCCAGTCTGTTTGGCCGTGTACATAGCCAGATCCGCGTTTTTCAGCAGATCTTCGTTGGTTTCTCCATCCTGGGGATAAATGGCGATACCAATACTCAGCGTAGCCAGAATTTGATGTCCATCCAACATCAAGGGCTGGACAACGGTATCGGTGATGCGCTGGGCCACGCCAGCGGCGGCATGTTCTGCAGCGATTTTCGGTAGTACGACGATAAACTCATCGCCGCCAAGCCTGGCCGCGACCCATCGGCCAACGATGTCTGAGGCACGCAGACAAGAGACCACTCTTTCGGCAATGATCTTCAGCAACTTGTCACCAAAGCCGTGTCCCAGAGAATCATTGATCAGCTTGAAATTATCCACATCAATAAACAGCAGGGCCACTTGTGACTGATTCGCTTTGGCATGTCGCAACGCCTTCGCAAGTCGCTCTGAAAGCATGGTTCTGTTTGGCAGACCGGTCAATCTGTCATAGAACGCAAGTTGATGCAAGCGCCCTCTTACGTCTCTGGCGAGTTGCCATTTGCGAGTCAATGCATGCGCCATTTGCAGTACTTCCATATTGTCAAACGGCTTTTTAAGAACCAGCAGATTGTCCGTCTCGCCCAGTATATTGCGTATTTCCTGCCACGAATAGTCCGCATAGGCGGTGCATAACACAACCTGCAATTCCGGGTCTCTTTGCCAAAGCCCCCGAATGGTTTCAACGCCGTCTATTCCGGGAGGCATGCGGCTATCCACAAAGGCCAGCGCGTAGGGCTGACTCTCTGCCAACGCCTGCTCCACCATAACCAGTCCTTCTGCACCCTGAGTCGCACAATCGAGCTTGAAATTCAACGCGCCGCTCGTTGGCTTTGCGGTACCGAAAAGTACCGCTTCCAGGTCGTCCAGATCGGCATCTTCATTCGGTGCCTTGATCAGGATTTTGGCAAAATCCTGATGAATGGCCTGATTGTCGTCGATGGTGAGAATACGGTATGACTGATTGTTTCCGGCATCCATCATACACTTTCTCCAGAATGAACAGGCACTTCCAGGGTAAAGGTGGCGCCGCATCCGGGGCCGTCGCTGGCAACGTTAATGTCGCCGCCTAGAGAACGGGCAGCCAATACCCCGCTGTGCAAACCAAATCCATGGCCTTTTTTACGCGTGGTAAAGCCGTGCTGAAAGATACGATCCATATTTTCGGGCAGGATGCCAACGCCAGTATCCTGCACCTGAAAAGCCACTCGATTCTGAGCGGGACTGAAAATACGCAGAATCACCTTTTTGGGGCCATCACCTTCTGAGCAAGCGTATTTGGCATTGGTAATGAAGTTCAGCAAAATCTGCATGATGGTATGTTTGTCTGCAACTATGGCAGGGACATCCTTATAGTCACGAACAACGTCAATCTGATGCCGGGTCATTCCACCCGAGTTCAAGGTCAATGCGTCCTCCATCAGGTCTTTAGGAGCGACGGTTTCAACCACGCCGAGAACGCGTCCGTAGGTTTGCTGCATGCTGACAATTTCCTTGATATGATCGATCTTGCGGCGCAACGCTTCGACCTCGTCTACTATTTGCTGATGCTCTTTTTGCAACGCTGTCGCCAGAGAATTTAGATAGGCCGGGATTTGTTTGCCACGCGAATCTTCTGTCAAGAAATGGGCGAGGCCACCCTGGGGCTCCGTCAAGAGAGCCGCGACTTTACTGACATTGCCGATCCGGGACTGGCGAACCTGTTCCCGGATCAAATTGCTGGAGACGTTAACACTGTTTAAAACATTGCCAACATTATGGAGCACGCCCGTTGCCACTTCAGCCATGCCGGCAGTACGCGACATTTCAAGCAGCGAACTCTGGGTCTCGGCTAACTGACTCATAGCCTGCTCTTTGGCTGTTACCTGATCCTGGAGTTCCCTGGTTCGTTCTTCAACCCGTTCTTCCAGCGTGGCTTTGGCTTCCAGCAAGGATTGCTGGGCCTGCTGCCGGGCAATGGTTGTACCCAGCATATCTGCGATAGCACAGATGCTGTCCTGCTCGCTTTCAAGCCACGCACGTTCGCGACTACAGTCATCCAGACCAATAAAGCCCCACCAGTCTTTTCCCACCATAATTGGCACGAGGATAACGGAATAAATTCCCAGGGGTTCCAGTATGGCTCGAATTTCATCATTCATCTTGGATAACAGCACAGAGACGGCTTCGTTCTGCCCAAGCGAGGAGATTATTTTTTCACCCAAACCGCTTTCAGCGTAGGGGAGGCTTTGTAATGCAGGATTGGCTATTTGGGCAGTAATGTTTTCGGCCACCCATTCACAGCGCCGAGACATACATAGTTGACCACTATCGTCGCGGGTGTTTTCAAAAACATAAACCCGGGAGGCATCGATCGACTGCCCCATTTTCTCCATGATAGGCGGGATGGCGACTTGCCAATCCATGCATTGCAGAAAGTGTTGAGCGGCATAGCGGACACTGTCTATAATTATTTCCCGATGCAGCAGTCCTTCGGTCATATTGTTAACCGAGTCAGCCAAATTGCCGATCTCATCCCGGCGGGTGCTTTCGGCACGCACATTGAGGTTACCACTGGCAATCTGGTAGACAACATCGCGCAGCCGGATAATTGGTTTAACCAACTGATGAGCGTAGCCCAGACAGAGTAACAGGCTGAGGATCGCGCAGCCCAGGCCCAACAAGAAGGTCTGATGATAGAAGTGACCCAGACGCTGGTTATAATTACTGAGGCTTAAGCCAATATGAAGCCATCCCCATTTAACACCTGAATGCTCAAGCGGATGGGCGTGATGAAAAACCTGTCTATCCAGAACCGGAGTGGTGGCGATGGCACTGACATAGTGGAGTGTCTCAGGAATCCAGAATTCATCTATGTTTTTCTCGAGCTTCCACCCGTTTCGCTGATTGATCAAAGCAAATTCATTCTTTTTTACGATGACCAAAAATTCCAGATCAGGGTCACCCTCCAGCAAAGCCCGGCTGGTCCTGACCAGGCTGGAAAAGTTCTCCGTGATGGCCTCTCTTTCGATTGCATGATGCACTGACGCCTCCAGACTTCTGCTCTTGGATTCCATATCCTCGAAAAATATGGCTTTTTGCTGGGGGATGATAACGACAACAAAAATTATCAAGGTGCCGATAGATACCAGCCAAGAAATTAGCGCAATGCGGAAACCTATACCGAAAGAAATCGGAGTTGTATTCGAGTTTTTCATAGCAACCTTCTTCACTACGGACTTCTTTTTATCTAGCCACATGGTTAGAGGAATGCATACCAGAAGTGGTCTTGCCAAACACTCTGGTTTGTTTAGAGCAGTATAGAGCATATATTGCCCGGCAGGAGACTGACAAAGTCCTGTTTGATCATGGAACCACCGCCCCGTTCCAGATTCTAAGTTGCAAACACTGGCGATACCTCAGCCCCCTTATATCAGGATAGACCGGGTTTCCCGATTAGCCATCATTA
Organism: Gammaproteobacteria bacterium; assembly: GCA_002747055.1. GTDB lineage: Bacteria > Pseudomonadota > Gammaproteobacteria > Pseudomonadales > Oleiphilaceae > LZORAL124-50-18. Next base: position 20,729 of record PDSQ01000006.1, on the reverse strand, counting down.
ACAGCTGAAATTGAAAAATGATGACTGGCCACAACAAAACCTTCACGCAAATAGAATCTATGTGCAGGAAAGCGCGGGACAACAGAATCCAAATGAATTTGTTCACAACCCTTTTCTAAGGCATCGGCATTGAACCAATCAATGAAAGACTTACCGTCCCCTGTTGACCGATGCCGAGAGTTTGTTACCTGATCGTCGAAGCAGATAGATTTACCCCAGGCGAGCTTTACACCGGTGCTCAAACCGGCAACGGCAAGAATATCATTCGAGGATTTAACGTAGGCAACTCGATAACCCGCCAATATGCTGAACAAACACCCAATCACGTACCCTCATTAGCGTGTCATATTTTTCAGGGTCGACTGTATCGATGCCGCTGAGCGGTTCCTGAACTTTTGGGGTGTCGGATGATTTCACGATAAAAATCCGGTTTTGAAGTTATTCTGTCCAGACTGCGTATTCATTACCGTTAGGATCGGCAAAATGAAACCTGCGACCACCAGGAAAAGAGAATACTGGCTTGGTAATCGTCCCCCCCGCTTTTTCGATTTTTGCCAGCGTTGTTTCAAACTCGTCGCTGTAGAGAACGACAAGCGCACTGCCTCGATCCGTTGTCGAACTGAGGCTGGATCGATAGAAGCCGCCATTTATGCCTTTGTCTTTAAAAGCGACATATTCAGAACCATAGTCGACAAAGATCCAGCCAAATACTTCAGCAAAAAATTTCTTGGTAATCGCCAGGTTTTTTGACGGAAATTCAACGTAGGTTATTTTTTCATGCTTGCTCATTTTGACCTCTTTTGTCTTTTATTCAATATCTATTGCCTATTTTTGGAGGGTTCCTGCATGACGCAGGGTTTACCGGCGTGCACAACAGACCCCGTGAAACGATTTATTTCGAGGTATTGTTATTCCACTTTAAAACGTAAAACCGTTTTCAGTTTTTCCGGTACTACTTTTCTTGGATCTGAAATATATATTTCCTTGTGTTTCATTGATTTTCGTTTTAGCTGATTGTTCCTGGCAAAATCATCCATAAGTGCAAATGATTCCGGTTCGTTGTCATAACTGCCCAGATGCATCATTTGTATACACTTGCCTTCCGATATTTGGCGAAATGCTATTGCTTGAATAGGGAGATGGGGCTTTTTCTTCATTGCCCAGGCCTTGGCCATTTCTGCAAATTCACTTGACACAAAATTTGGCTGACGAATCATCAACGTAAAAACGAGCTCATCTTTGTTTACAGCCCCGTCAAAAGATCGCTTTGCCTTTTCTGATAGATCCCAAACCCCTTCCAACGGATACACTGTGTATTCGTAGAAATTTTCGGGTTGCAGTCCTTTCTTGTGAGACATTCGTATTGCATACGAAACCGCATACAAGGCGTCGACACATTCGGCAAAAAACGGGCTGTCGGGATTTCCACTTCCGCTAATCGTACAATAGTTAAATTGCGGAACATCCACAAGCACAGGCTTTTTAGGTGGTAAGTAAATATTTTTTTCTTCTTTTCGCCATTCGTATTTCATACTAAAGTCAACCCTTTGACCGATATATTCATTCAGAACGGAATATCATCATCCATATCGTCCAAGGGTTCTGGCATAGGCGCCGGCTGACCGGCACTCGACCCATAGCTGCCACTGCGCTGTGCATTGGCGGGTGCCGGTGCGGGCTGTCCTTGGTTCAACTGCTGGCCACCCGTTTGATAGCCAGCTTGCTGGCTATCGTTGTAAGCCGGTGCACCACGATCCATATTGTTATCCCCCCATGCACCGGCGCGACTGTCCAACATCTGCATGTCGTTGCCGATGATCTCGGTCGTGTACCTATCCTGACCACTGTTATCTTGCCACTTGTTCGTTCTAAGGCGACCTTCCAGATAGACCTTCGAGCCTTTTCTCAAATATTCTTTGGCAATTTCTGCCAGGCGATTAAACAATACGACCCGATGCCATTCTGTTCTGGGCACCATTTGCCCGGTATTTTTGTCTTTGTAACTGTCATCAGTGGCAATACTGAGGTGGGTCACCGCAGACCCTTGGGCGGTGTATCGTGTCTCCGGATCAGATCCAAGATTACCAATTAGTATGACTTTATTGACTCCACGCGCCATTTTTCTCTCCGGCTAATTAAACGATTATTGAAACATCCCTGTCGATGTCTTGATTGGGCCGATCGTAACAAATTTTCGTGGTACTGACACCTGGGGAAACTCCCTACAAAAGTAGTTGTGACGCCAAAGTCATTCCACAGCACACTTACCCGATGCGAAAGGCGAGTAATGCCTGATCGAGTCTATGTCAACCTTGGCCTGATCCACCTTTAGGTAAGCAGAGCGTTCTTCAACCACGACAACCACATCCTCAACCCCATAAATGCCAGCCAACTCCATCGATATGCGTTGAGCATCATCCGGATTCAGGTCGCCATTGAGTTTAACCATCAAACTTGTCGTATAGCCCGGCGATTTCATTGACAAAGCGTACAAAAACCACCCCCCCGTCACCACCGAACAGAAGAGATAAACAACCTCTATCCCCCATCGTTGAAAAACCAGACCGCCACAGACACCGCCAAAAAAGGCACCTAAAAACTGGCTCATCGAATAAACCCCCATCGCGGTTCCCTTGACTCCGGCCGGTGAAATTTTGCTGACTAAAGATGGCAAAGACGCTTCCAGCAGATTAAACGCCATAAAAAAGGCAAACAAGCCAAACCACATTTCAGTAAGTGAATCATCAATAAAGACCAGCCACAGCAGTGATAGTGACAGTAGCGCAATCGCGGCTAGTAAAACGGGTTTCATTTTCCGTTTCTTCTCACCGACAATAATGAAGGGAATCATTGCAAAAAACGAACATGCCGTAACGGAAAGGTATACTGGCCAATGCTCGGTTTGACCAAGCTGGAAATTCTCGATCAGACCCAAAGGAAGCACGACGAAAACGGCTGTCAAACACAGGTGCAGTGCGAAGATACCAAAATCCAGCCTGCGCAGCTCTGAATTATTCAAGGCCAGGCTTACCATATCCATGGCGGGCTGGGCATCTCTATGGCGAACACCCATAACCGGCGTTGGCACCAAAAAAGTGATAATGATAATACCCATTCCTGCCATACAGGCGGTCAACCAGAAAATCCCCGACAAACCAAACCAGCCGGCAACTATTGGCCCAAGTACCAACGCAGCTGAAAAGGCGATACCAATAGACATGCCAATCACCGCCATGGCCTTGGTGCGATTTTCTTCTTTGGTAAGATCACTTAACAAAGCCATCAGAACGCTTGCGATTGCTCCCGCGCCTTGCAGCAAGCGACCCGCTATCACACCATATATCGACTCCGATACCGCCGCTACGATACTGCCCGCTGCAAAAATCAGCAAACCAACGACGATTAGTTTTTTACGACCATAGCGATCCGATAAAAGCCCGAAAGGAACTTGCAACACCGCCTGGCTCAGCCCATAAGCACCAATGGCCAACCCAATAAGGTAGCCAGTCGCGCCGGTCAAAGATTGCCCGAGAACACTGAACACCGGCAGCATCATAAACAAGCCCAACATTCGCATTGCATAGAGTACCGCTAACGAAACTACTGTCCGTCTTTCACCAAACTTCATTCAATTCAACCTAAATATCCATGCCCCAAGACGGGGTTTTATGGTAGCCTTCAACACTTGGTTTTTTACCAAGAACCAGAAAACGGACATATTACCAAAAAGAGACCGACAAGGGGGTTGTAACGATTTATTTTTAACCGGAAATGCTTTCCAGAGATCGGCAATCAAGTTATCGGGTTTGATATGTCCATTTGTGACTAATTCGCCTACGCTCCCTGGGCTTACAGGTATTTCTATGTCATTATTCACTTTGGCAACCTTTTTTTGGTGTTTTTTTTAAGTGCGATGAAACAATATCCGATTGACGCTGTTTTTTCTTTTATTTCAATCATATAAAGAGCTTTTTGTGTCATTTCCGAACGCCGAAACATGAGTAAATAATTGTACGACAGTGAAAATGCGGTGTTATTTTTTTTAAGATAGCGCAGCCAGATAGTCGATCCAACCACATAATGTCAGCACTATAGTAGTGTACTCTTAGGGTAATCTCATGGAAAACATCCTGGTTCAGGGTGCGCGAACGCACAACCTGAAAAATATTGATATCGAAATTCCCAGAGACAAAATGATCGTCATTACCGGACTCAGCGGCTCCGGCAAATCGTCTCTGGCCTTTGATACGCTATATGCTGAAGGCCAACGCAGATACGTCGAATCACTTTCGACCTACGCGAGACAGTTTTTGTCCATGATGGAAAAACCCGATGTCGATCACATTGAAGGCTTGTCGCCCGCCATCTCGATAGAGCAGAAATCGACCTCTCACAACCCACGATCCACCGTTGGAACTATCACCGAAATTTACGATTACCTCAGATTACTTTTCGCACGTGTTGGTGACCCTCGCTGCCCCACACATGAACTGCCGCTGCAAGCACAAACCATCAGCCAAATGGTGGATCACGTACTCGCAATGGAACCCGGCAGCAAACTTCTGCTTCTGGCACCTATAGTGCGCGGCAGAAAAGGTGAGCACCAGCATGTATTCGACAATCTTAAAAGACAAGGATTTATCCGGGTCAGACTGGACGGCATCGTCACCGATCTGGACGATATCCCTTCTCTGGATAAAAATAAAAAACACAGCATCGAAGTTGTAGTCGATAGATTCAAGGTAAAAGAAGACATTGAACTGAGGCTTTCCGAATCATTTGAAACCTGCCTCGACTTATCGGATGGACTCGCGATCATCGCCCCACTCGAAGGGTCTGGCAATGAAAGCATTTTTTCCTCTCGCTTTTCTTGCCCGCAGTGCGGCTACGCAATCAGCGAACTGGAACCCAGACTGTTTTCCTTCAACAATCCATCCGGAGCGTGCCCGGATTGCGACGGACTGGGCATCAAGCAATTTTTCGATCCCGACAAAATTGTTCAGGATGAATCCTTGAACCTGGCCGAAGGAGCGATAAAAGGCTGGGATCGACGGACAGTCTACTACTATCAAATGCTGGAAAGTGTCGGTCAGCATTATAACGTGGATATCAGCCAACCTTTCAACCAGCTCCCGAAAGACTTCAGAAACATCATCTTGTTTGGCAGCGGCAAGCAGGCGATAGATTTTAGCTACGTCAATACGAGAGGCGATATCATACATCGAGCACATCGTTTCGAAGGCGTCGTGCCGAATCTAGAACGACGCTACCGAGAGACAGAGTCTCAGGCAGTGAGAGAAGACCTGTCCAAACTGCTCACCAGCAGGCGTTGTCAGGCATGCCAGGGTTCACGCTTGAATCAAGCGGCAAGAAACGTATTTATCGGAAAATCAAACCTGCCAAGTATTGCATGTTTATCGATAGAGGCTTCGTTAGCGTATTTTGATGGCCTACACCTGACTGGCAGAAAGCGCGAGATAGCGGACAAAATTGTCAAAGAGATCAGGTTACGACTGCAGTTTTTGGTCAATGTCGGGCTGGAGTACCTGACTCTCGATCGCGGCGCCGATACGTTATCAGGCGGAGAGGCACAACGGATACGCTTAGCGAGCCAGATCGGCGCCGGGCTTGTCGGTGTGATGTACATTTTGGATGAACCATCGATCGGTCTGCACCAACGCGACAATGACCGACTGCTCGAAACCCTGGCCCATCTAAGAAACCTGGGCAATACACTTATCGTGGTAGAGCATGATGAAGATGCCATTCGCGCGGCGGATTGCGTTATTGACATTGGACCGGGAGCTGGCGTTCATGGGGGACACATCGTCGCCCAAGGCACGCCGGACGAAATCGAAAATCACCGCGACTCGATCACTGGCGCCTACCTGTCGGGGCGCAAAAAAATCGCAATCCCTGAACAGCGCACCCAACCGGATAGCGACAGGCAACTGACACTGACCGGCGCCAGCGGCAACAACCTCAACAATGTCACTCTGAGCATTCCAGCCGGACTGTTTACGTGCATTACCGGCGTGTCAGGTTCCGGAAAATCGACACTGATCAACTCAACACTCTATCCAATTCTCGCGCAACGGCTAAATGGCGCGAAATCTCCATCGCATTCGCCTTACCGGAGCATTGATGGATTAAACCATTTTGATAAAGTCATCGACATAGACCAAAGCCCGATTGGCCGCACACCCAGATCGAACCCGGCCACTTACACCGGGCTTTTCACCCCGATCAGAGATCTTTTTTCAGGAACCCAGGAAGCAAGATCCAGGGGCTATAAAGCAGGCCGTTTCAGCTTCAATGTAAAAGGCGGCCGATGTGAAGCCTGCCAGGGTGATGGTGTCATAAAGGTAGAAATGCACTTCTTGCCAGATATGTATGTGCCTTGCGATGAATGCAAAGGCAAACGCTATAACAGGGAAACGCTCGATATTTTATACAAGGGGAAAAACATTAACCAAGTGTTGGATATGACGGTGGAAGAAGCTTACGATTTTTTTTCAGCCGTACCTTTTATTGCCAGAAAACTAAAAACACTAATGGATGTAGGACTTAGCTACCTAAGACTGGGTCAAAATGCAGTTACCTTATCCGGGGGTGAGGCGCAACGAGTCAAATTGGCCAAGGAGCTTTCCAAAAGGTCTACCGGCAAAACTATCTACATATTGGATGAACCAACCACAGGGCTTCACTTTTTCGACATTCAACAACTACTCAACGTTTTGTTGGCATTGAAATCACAGGGCAATACCATCATAGTGATCGAGCATAACCTCGATGTGATAAAAACGGCAGACTGGATAATCGATCTGGGCCCTGAGGGCGGAACCAAGGGCGGAAACGTGATAGCGGAAGGGACACCGGAAGACATTGCAAACATTGAACAATCGTACACCGGAAACTATCTGGCCAAACTGCTTAACCATAGGCAAGCAGGAACCTGAGCCTAACTCTTAACAGTGAGATTTTCAGATAAAAACCAAAAAAGCCCGCATCGATCACGGGCTTTCTACAAGACCTAAACTAGCCAAACTCAGCAAGAACGTGTATTGCCTAGTCTTCTTCCACGGCTGCTTCAATAGGCCGATCAACCAACTCTACATAGGCCATAGGTGCGTTGTCACCGGCACGAACACCACATTTCAATATCCGGATGTAACCGCCAGGGCGATTTTCGTATCGAGGCCCAAGCTCATTAAAGAGTTTGGTTACACTACTTCTGTTTCTCAAACGTGCAAAGGCCAATCGACGATTAGCGACACTATCTCGCTTTGCTAGAGTAATCAAAGGCTCTGCTACGCGCCGAAGTTCTTTGGCTTTTGGCAATGTTGTCTTTATCAGCTCATGCTCAACCAAAGACGATGTCATATTTTTAAACATCGCCTGGCGATGAGCGCTATTTCTATTTAATTTACGACCACTTTTACGATGACGCATTTTTTTGATCCTTTATCTTCTACAACCTGGCACTAACCGCCCAGCACTCGATCATCACCTTTCAAACTGGCCGGCGGCCAGCTCTCAAGCCTCATACCTAGCGACAAGCCTCTTGTTGCCAAAACATCTTTTATTTCTGTTAGCGACTTCTTACCCAGATTGGGAGTTTTAAGCAGTTCAACTTCAGTACGCTGAATCAGGTCACCAATGTAATAGATATTTTCTGCTTTCAAACAGTTTGCCGAACGAACCGTAAGTTCGAGGTCATCAACCGGTCTCAACAGTATTGGATCAACCTCTTCCTCTTCCTCGACCAGCTCCGGTTCCTTTTCATTGTCAAAATCGACAAACACGGCAAGCTGCTGCTGAAGAATCGTCGCCGCCCGTCGAATTGACTCCTCCGGATCGATCGCTCCATTGGTTTCAAGATCGATAACCAGCTTGTCCAAATCGGTACGCTGCTCAACCCGCGCATTTTCTACCGAGTACGACACCCGTCGAACCGGACTGAATGATGCGTCAAGTTGCAATCGCCCAATTGCTCGGGTTTCATCATCTGCAGAAAACCGCTGATCAGAAGGCTCATAACCACGCCCTCTGGCAATTTTTAATCTCATATCAATACTAGCTGAACCACTAAGGTTACAGATAACTTGCTCTGGATTAAGGATCTCTACATCGTGATCAACCTGAATATCGCCAGCAGTTACCGCTCCAGGGCCGGTACGAGACAAAGTCAATACCACTTCGTCTCTATTGTGCATTCTGATAGACAAACCTTTTAGGTTCAGCAATATTTCAATGACATCTTCCTGAACACCTTCGATCGCACTGTACTCATGTAAAACACCATCTATCTCGACTTCAACTACCGCGCAACCCGGCATTGAAGAAAGAAGAATACGGCGAAGCGCACTTCCTAGAGTATGACCAAACCCCCGCTCCAACGGCTCCAAAGTGACCTTTGCATGAGTTGTACTTATTTCCTGTACTTCGATATTACGAGGATTTAGAAATTCATTAACTGAACGCTGCATTGTTTCCCCTACGATATAATATTTGGGTGCTTGGATTACTTGGAATAAAGTTCAACTATCAGGTTCTCGTTAATTTCCGCTGACAATTCACTTCTTTCAGGAGCAGCTTTAAATATCCCGGACAACTTTGCACTATCGACATCGACCCAGTCGATTGGCGCTCTGTTCGCCGCTATTTCTAAGGCGCTTTTGATCCGCAGTTGATTTTTCGCTTTCTCTCTTATCGAGATAACATCCCCGGGCTTTACCTGGTAAGATGCAATGTTCAACACCTTATCATTGACGAGAATTGCCTTGTGAGATACGAGTTGACGGGCTTCTGAGCGAGTCGCACCGAACCCCATTCTATAAACCACGTTATCGAGTCGACGCTCCAAAAGCTGCAGCAGGTTTTCACCCGTTGCCCCTTTCAAACGAGCGGCTTCCTTATAGTAATTCCTGAATTGCCTTTCCAGTACGCCATAAATACGGCGAACTTTCTGTTTTTCACGAAGCTGAAGACCATAGTCAGAGAGTCTTCCCCTTCTCGCGCCATGCTGACCTGGAGCTGTTTCGAGATTACATTTTGAGTCTAATGCTCGTGCGCCACTCTTCAAGAAAAGATCGGTGCCTTCACGCCGAGACAACTTACACTTTGGACCAATATACCTAGCCATTTATTGCCTCCTTATACGCGACGTTTCTTGGGTGGACGACAGCCATTATGCGGAATCGGCGTTACGTCTGTAATATTGGTAATTTTGTAGCCACACGCGTTGAGCGCGCGCACTGCCGATTCACGTCCGGGACCCGGCCCCTTAACAAGTACATCCAGATTTTTCAGGCCGTATTCAGCAGCCGCATTACCGGCTCTTTCAGCTGCTACCTGCGCAGCAAAAGGCGTACTTTTCCGCGACCCTCTAAAACCTGATCCACCAGCCGTTGCCCAGCTAAGCGCATTGCCTTGACGATCAGTGATGGTCACTATCGTGTTATTGAACGAAGCGTGAATATGCGCCACTCCGTCAACAACCGTCTTTTTCACCTTTTTACGGGTACGTTGTCCTGGCTTAGCCATTCGTTACATTCCTATTTTCTAATTGGTTTACGTGGACCTTTACGGGTTCTGGCGTTAGTCTTGGATCTTTGTCCACGCACAGGCAGACTGTGCCTATGACGCAGCCCCCTATAACAACCCAGGTCTTTCAACCGTTTTATGTTCATTTGAACTTCACGACGCAAGTCACCTTCTACGGTAAGATTGGTAACCTCTGTACGTAATGAGTCCAACTGCTCTTCGGACAAGTCTTTAATCCGCCGCATTGGCTCAATATTCGTTGCCTCGCAAAGTTTATATGCTGTTGTTTTTCCAATCCCATAAATATAGGTCAAAGAAATCACAGCATGTTTATTATCGGGTATATTGACACCAGCAATACGTGCCATGATGTGTTACTCCGGTTAAACTCCGCTATTGATATTATCCGCCTTTGACAAAAGGGCGCAAAATGATAGCGCCTGATTAGTTATAAATCAAGCGCTATTTTGACGCCCTTTTTAGTAACGACAAGTATTAGCCTTGGCGTTGTTTATGACGAGGTTCTTTGCAAATAACCCTAACAGAGCCATTGCGACGTATAACTTTGCAGTTTCTACAAATCTTCTTGACTGACGCGCGCACTTTCATCGTAACTGATCTCCACCAATTTGTGCTAAATAAAAAGCTATCGACTGATTCCGCTTCGACCATAGTTTTTCAAATTCGATTTTTTCATCAGAGATTCATACTGATGTGACATCAAATGAGACTGAACTTGAGCCATAAAGTCCATAACCACAACAACAACGATAAGCAGTGATGTTCCACCAAAATAAAAAGGAACATTCCAGGCTACGACCATAAACTGAGGCAATAGCGAGACTGCCGTAATATACAAAGCACCAAAAATAGTCAGCTTTGTCAAAACACCATCTATATAGTTGGCTGTCTGATCACCCGGTCGTATACCCGGAACAAATGCACCAGACTTTTTAAGATTGTCTGCCACTTCTTTGGGGTTATACATCAATGCCGTGTAAAAGAAGCAAAAGAACATGACCGCGGCGGCAAAAAGTATAATATACAAAGGCTGACTGGGAGCCAGCGCCTGAGAAATATCAGCTAGCCACTGCATCCCCTCTTTCTGACCAAACCACTGACCGAGCGACGCCGGAAACAGCAAGATACTCGACGCAAATATAGGAGGAATAACGCCCGCCATATTCACCTTCAGAGGCAAATGACTACTTTGCTGAGCATACACTTTTCGACCCTGCTGACGCTTGGCGTAGTTGACTGTGATACGCCTTTGACCACGCTCCATAAAAACGACGAAGGCAACAATTACAACAGCGAAAACCGCAATTGCCAGCAATGCGAGAATATTGATCTCACCCTGCCTCGCCTGCTCCAGAGATTGGCCGAATGCAGAAGGCAGGCCGGCGACAATACCAGCAAATATCAATAATGAGATACCATTACCAATACCTCTTTCCGTAATCTGTTCGCCCAGCCACATTAAAAAAACGGCACCACAAACGAAAGTAATCACCGCAACAAAATAGAAGCTGTAATTATCAACAAAGGTAACGCCTTGAGAAGCGAGACCAACGGAAATACCGGTCGCCTGCACAGTGGCCAGAACGACTGTCGCATACCGAGTCATTTGACTGATCTTGCGGCGCCCTGCCTCGCCCTCTTTTTTTAGTTGCTCAAGCTGGGGGCTCACTACCGTCATTAATTGCATTATGATAGACGCGGAAATGTAAGGCATAATACCCAGAGCAAAAATACTCATTCTTTCCAGCGCGCCACCAGAAAACATGTTAAACAAACTCAGTATCGTTCCCTGATTTTGTTCAAACAACGCAGCCAATCTGTCTGGATTGATTCCCGGAACAGGTATATGCGCGCCGATTCTGTATACAACGATTGCCAGAAAAACAAACCAAAGTCTGCTTCTCAGTTCGGCAAATCCCTTTCCTGCTGACGGTAACGGTGATTTAGCCATTTAGCCCTCTACTTTGCCTCCGGCCGCCTGAATCACTTCAAGCGCACCTTTAGTCACTTTAAGACCCTTCAGGATTACGGCCTTGTTGAGTTCTCCAGACTTAATAACCTTTACTGTCTTCGCATTGGCACCGACCAGATTCGCTTTTTTAAGTACATCCAGATCAATAACTTCTGCATCGACAATAGCTAACTCATTCAATCGAACTTCCTCTGAAAACCGACCTTTCCTCGAGGTAAAGCCAAATTTCGGCAAGCGCCTTTGTAGCGGCTGTTGACCGCCCTCAAAACCCGGCTTGACAGAGCCGCCCGAACGAGCCTTCAATCCCTTATGACCTCGGCCACAGGTTTTACCTGAACCGCTACCAATACCTCGACCAAGACGCTTTGGCGCCTTCTTCGATCCTGGAGCTGGGCTTAGAGAATTCAGTTTCATATCACTCACCTTCAACCCTTACCATATAATTCACTTTATTGATCATACCTCTAACTGCCGGCGTATCTTCAACCTCAACAGTGTGACCAATTTTTCTCAAACCCAACCCTCGGACACTCGCTTGATGCTTAGGCAGTCGCCCAATGGTGCTTTTGGTCAGGGTAACTTTGACAGTTTTTTTGTCAGTCATCGTAATTACTCCGAAATCTCTTCCACTGTTTTACCGCGCTTCGCCGCAACCGCTTCCGGTGACGTCATGTCCTTCAAACCTTCAAACGTTGCCCTGACAACATTGACCGGATTGGTCGATCCGTAGCATTTTGCCAAAACATTCTGCACGCCAGCCACTTCCAATACAGCACGCATTGCACCGCCTGCGATAATCCCCGTACCATCCGAAGCAGGCTGCATAAACACTTTGGATGCACCATGCCTTGCACTCACCGGGTACTGTAAGGTCGTTCCATTAAGCGCCACATTGATCATATTCTTTTTCGCGGATTCCATCGCCTTTTGAATGGCAACCGGAACTTCACGCGCTTTACCACGACCAAATCCAACCCGACCGTTGCCATCACCCACAACTGTCAGCGCGGTAAAACCAAAAATTCGGCCACCCTTAACTACCTTGGCAACACGATTAACCTGTACCAGCTTTTCCTGTAAATCAGGTGTTTTTTGATCATTAACACTCATATCTATACCCCTTAGAATTCCAGTCCAGCTTCACGTGCAGCATCAGCCAAAGCCTTTACGCGACCATGATATCTAAAGCCGGATCGGTCAAATGCAACGGCTGTCACACCCACTTCTTTTGCCTTTTCCGCGATTGCCTTACCCACCTTTGTCGCGGCTTCAATGTTACCCGTACTTCCCTCTCTCAGCTCTTTTTGAATTGTCGAAGCCGAGGCAAGTATTCGTGAGCCGTCACCAGAGATAATCTGAGCATAAATATGACGAGGAGTTCTGTGCACGCACAACCGAACGGCACCGGCTTCTCTCATGTTCAGCCTAGTTTTGCGCGCTCTACGCATCCTAGATTGTTTTTTAACATTCATCGACTTACCCTACTTTTTCTTAGCTTCTTTACGACGCACATACTCATCAGCATATCTGACACCTTTACCCTTATATGGCTCAGGTGGTCTGAATGCGCGTATTTCAGCTGCTGCTTGACCAATTACCTGTTTATCAATTCCCTTCAATACCACCTCAGTTTGAGAAGGAGTTTCACAAGTAACACCCGCTGGCAATGCATACTCTACTGGGTGCGAAAAACCCAGGGTAAGATTCAAACTCGAACCCTTTGCTTGCGCTCTGTATCCAACACCAATCAATTGCAATTTCTTTTCAAAACCTTGGGTGACACCAACAACCATGTTGTTGACTAACGCTCGAATGGTACCGGACATTGCTTTGGCCTGCTTGCCGCCATTTTTGGCCGCAAACCTTAGCTCATTTTCTTCCTGCTTTATTTCAACCATTTCGTGAATGGCCATTTTAAGAGAGCCTTTACCACCTTTAACTTCGATCTCGCCACCCTGCATCTTCACCTCAACACCGGGCGGTAAAGCAACAGGACTATTAGCAACTCTGGACATCTTTAACTCCTAGAATACTGTGCAGATAACTTCGCCACCAACGCCGGCTTTTCTTGCTGCCCGATCCGTCATTACACCCTTGGAGGTAGACACGATCGCCACGCCGAGGCCATTGGAGACTTTTGGCAATTCTTGCGAGCCCTTGTATTGTCGTAACCCTGGACGACTGACACGCTTAATCTGCTCAATTACAGGCTTACCTTCAAAGTATCTAAGCTCTATCGATAAAGATGGCTTAACTTCCTCTGAAACTTGATAACTTTCGATATACCCTTCTTCCTGCAATACCTTGGCGACAGATACTTTCATCTTCGATGAAGGCATAGCAACCGATTTTTTTTCTGCCATCTGGGCATTACGAATACGAGTAAACATATCCGCTAATGTGTCTTGCATACTCATCTGTATGAGGCTCCTATCATTCTTTTCAGTTGTGCAGCGGAAACTCTCGCTTACCAACACCGCTTGTTACCAGGACGCTTTTTTCAATCCGGGAACATCACCAAGCATACCGTATTCTCGCAGTTTTATACGTGACAACTTGAACTTACGAAATACCCCATGAGGTCTGCCAGTAACCTGACATCTTCTTCGAAGCCTGATGGGACTCGCATTTCGCGGCAACTTCTGTAGCTGTTGCTGGGCTTCCCAACGCTCTTCCTCGGTGGTCTTGACGTCACCGATTTTAGCTTTTAGCTGCCGTCGCTTTTCTGCGTATTTCTCTACAGTTTTGATTCGCTTGAGCTCACGCTCTTTCATACTTATCTTTGCCATAATTTCAAACCTTACTTTCTAAAGGGGAAATTGAAGGCTTTCAACAACGCTCGACCTTCGTCATCTGTTCTTGCTGAAGTGGTAACAGTAATATCCATTCCGCGCAACTTGTCTACCTTGTCATACTCGATCTCAGGAAAGATAATCTGCTCTTTGATACCCATACTGTAGTTACCACGACCATCAAAAGATTTACCGTTCAGGCCACGGAAATCCCGGATACGAGGGATAGAAATATCTACCAGTCTCTCCATGAATTCCCACATTCTGTCGCCACGCAATGTCACCTTACAACCAATTGGGTAACCTTCGCGGATTTTGAATGCCGCTACTGATTTTTTGGCTTTCGTCACAACCGGCTTTTGGCCAGAAAGCAACGTCATATCTGCCACTGCATGATCGATCTGCTTTTTGTCCCCAAGCGCTTCACCGACACCCATATTGAGCGTTATTTTCTCCAGCCTGGGCACCTGCATGACGTTCCGGCAGCCAAGCTCCTTCATCAACGCGGGCACAATCTCTTTTTTGTAGAGTTCTTTCATTCTTGACATGACTTAACCCACCGCTATTAATTATCAATAGCTTCGCTATTTGATTTGAATATTCTAACTTTGGAGCCGTCTTCAAGAATTTTGAAACCCACTCTATCAGCTTTACTGGTTGCTCTGTTATAAATGGCAACATTGGAAACCTGAATCGGCGCTTCTTTCTCAACGATTCCTCCAGGTACGCCCTGCATCGGATTAGGCTTAGTATGACGCTTAATCATATTAATTCCTGATACAACAAGACGACCGTCAGACATTACACGAGTAATCTTACCTCGTTTGCCTTTGTCTTTACCGGCAATGACAACGACCTCATCATCACGTTTTAGTTTTTTCATATCTGGCCTCTCGTCCTCAAAGCACTTCTGGAGCTAACGAAATTATCTTCATGAACTTGTCGTTACGAAGTTCACGAGTCACGGGACCAAAGATCCGGGTGCCGATGGGTGCTTGTTGAGCATTCAACAAAACCGCAGCATTACCATCAAAACGAATCAACGAACCATCTGGCCTTCTCACGCCTTTACGAGTTCTAACAACTACGGCGCTTAAAACCTGACCTTTTTTAACCTTACCGCGAGGAATCGCTTCCTTCACTGTAACTTTAATCACGTCACCAATGTTCGCATATCGTCGATGTGACCCACCCAGAACCTTGATGCACATGACTCTGCGAGCGCCGCTGTTATCGGCGACATCGAGCATCGATTGTGTCTGAATCATGGCTGTTCTCCAACTAAATATCTGTCAAATGGCACATCCACCGCTGGGTGGTTATACTTTATTGGCATGTTCATCGATGGTTACCAATCTCCAGGTTTTGGTTTTGGAAATTGGGCGTGACTCTGCAATTGTCACAGTATCACCGATGTTGCACTCGTTTTTTTCATCATGAGCGTGAAGCTTCGTTGAGCGCTTTACGTATTTGCCATAAATAGGATGTTTAACGCGTCGCTCGATCAGCACAGTAATGGACTTATCCATTTTGTTGCTGACAACTTTACCGCTCACTGTTCGTAGGCTTTTGGCAGTTTCAGTCATCATCAATTACCCGCTTTTTCACTTAACACTGTTTTGACTCGAGCGATGTTACGTTTTGTCTGACCCAGCAAGTGGTTCTGACTCAGTTGGCCAGTCGCTTTACGCATACGCAAATTGAATTGCTCTTTTAACAAGTCAATCAGCTCTTTGTTCAGCTCTTCCACTGTTTTTTCTCTCAGTTCACTTGCTTTCATTACATCACCGTCCTCGTTACAAAAGTAGTCGCAACAGGTAATTTGGCGGCTGCTAAAGCAAAGGCTTGCCGTGCCACTTCTTCGGGCACACCCTCCATTTCATACAACACTCTACCTGGCTGAATTTGAGCGACCCAATATTCAACAGAACCCTTACCCTTACCTTGCCGTACTTCCAATGGCTTTTGGGTAATAGGCTTGTCTGGAAAGATGCGGATCCAGATTTTTCCGCCCCGTTTGATTTTACGGGTCATGGTTCTACGAGCAGCCTCAATCTGGCGAGAAGTGATTCTGCCTCTGCCGACTGCTTTCAAACCGAAATCTCCGAAGCTTACTTTGCTTCCTCTTAGCGCGAGTCCGCGATTTCGCCCCTTCTGCGCTTTTCTAAATTTAGTACGTTTAGGTTGCAACATAACCGAGCCCCTTACTTAGATCCTTTCTTCTTGGTGTTTTGCTTGTCAGCACGCACTTGATCCATGCCACCAAGAATCTCACCTTTAAAGATCCAAACTTTTACGCCAATGATGCCATAGGTGGTCAAGGCTTCGTGGGTTGCGTAATCGATATCCGCTCGTAACGTATGCAGTGGCACACGCCCTTCCCGATACCACTCTGAACGCGCTATCTCAGCGCCACCGAGTCGCCCGCCAACCTGAATTTTGATTCCTTTCGCCCCTTGCCGCATCGCATTTTGAACCGCACGCTTCATAGCACGACGAAACATAACCCGGCGTTCAAGCTGACTGGCCACACCCGCTGCAACGAGTTTTGCATCGAGGTCAGGCTTTCTGATCTCTTCGATATTGATATGAACGGGAACTCCCATCATACCGCTGATTTCTTTTCTCAACTTTTCAACATCTTCGCCTTTTTTACCAATGACAATACCGGGCCTCGCCGTATGTATGGTAATTCTGGCGTTTTGCGCAGGACGCTCTATAACAACTTTACTCACCGATGCCTTTTCCAACTTCTTAACGAGATACTCCCGAACCTGGATGTCATTAAGAAGATTTTTGGAGTAGGCATCTTTTTCCGCGTACCAAACCGAGTTGTGATCTTTGATCACTCCCAACCTGATACCTACTGGATGTACCTTCTGACCCATCTGAGCACCTCCTATTGTTCAGCAACTTTGACTGTGATGTGACATGTACGCTTGAAGATACGATCCGCCCGACCTTTAGCACGCGGTCTAATCCGCTTCATCGTGGCGCCCTCATCAACAAACACGGTGGAAACTTTCAACTCATCCACATCAAGACCTTCGTTGTGCTCAGCATTCGCGATAGCCGAATCCAGCACTTTCTTCATAATAGCGGCAGCCTTCTTGCCACTATATACCAGCGTGTTCAACGCCTCTTCAACGGGCTTACCGCGAATTTGGTCTGCAACCAGCCTGGCTTTCTGAGCAGACATACGAGCACCTTTCAGCTTCGCAGATACTTCTTCCATCTTCCTCTCCTCAGATTAACGTTTCGCTTTCTTATCTGCAGCGTGGCCGCGATAAGTTCTGGTTGCTGCAAATTCACCCAGTTTATGGCCAACCATGTCTTCTGTAACAAACACTGGCACATGCTGCCTGCCATTGTGCACGGCAATGGTTAAACCGACCATCTCCGGAAATATCGCTATTCCTCTTATTTAGCTGATCGACGACGTATAATCATCTTATCAGTACGTTTGTTTTTGCGAGTTTTATGTCCTTTGGTCGGCACACCCCAAGGTGTCACTGGATGACGTCCGCCAGAGGTTCTCCCTTCACCACCACCATGTGGATGGTCAACTGGGTTCATAACCACACCACGCACTGTTGGCCTAACGCCGCGCCAACGTGATGCACCCGCTTTACCAAGCTGTCTCAAATTATGCTCGTTATTGGAAACCTCACCCAAGGTCGCCTTGCATTCCGAAAGCACTTTTCGCATCTCACCGGAACGCAGTCTTAGCGTCGCATAGGCTCCTTCCCGAGCAACCAATTGAGCAGATGCACCTGCACTTCGTGCAATCTGGGCACCTTTACCCGGCTTGAGTTCGATACAATGAACAACACTACCTACAGGTATATTGCGCATTGGCAGTGAACTACCAACCTTGATAGGCGCAGCTTCTCCAGACAACACAGAATCCCCGGCTTTCATGCCCTTGGCTGCGATAATGTATCGCCACTCACCATCCGCATATTTGAGCAAGGCAATATGTGCAGACCTGTTTGGATCATATTCAATGCGTTCAACAACCGCAGGAATACCATCCTTATTTCTTTTAAAATCAACTTTACGATAGTGCTGCTTGTGACCACCGCCCCTATGACGGGTCGTAATCCTACCGTTATTGTTTCTTCCACCCGTCTTAGTTTTGTGTTCCAACAGACTCGCGTAAGGCTTACCTTTGTGCAGATCCGGATTAACAACTTTAACAACGTGGCGACGCCCAGCCGAAGTGGGTTTAGCTTTAACTACAGGCATTGATCAATCCCTCTTATTCCACATCCAGAAAATCAATATCTTGGCCTTCGGCCAATCGGACGTATGCTTTTCTGATCGTTTTACGTTTTCCCAGACCACGCACTGTTCTTTTAACTTTGCCTTTCTGGTTCAAGACATTAACCGAATCGACTTTAACATCGAATAATTGCTCAACCGCCGCCTTAACTTCTGTTTTAGTGGCATCTGGAGCAACCCGAAATACGACTTGGCCACCAACTTCAGCAGACAGAGTCGCTTTTTCGGAAACGTGTGGACCTAACAGAACCTTGTAGATTCTTTCCTGATTCATCCCAACATCTCCTCAATTTTCTTGATCGCAGGCACTGTCACTAACACTTTTTCGTACGCCATCAAACTAACCGGATCAATCACAGACGCTTCACGCACATCCACTTCTGGCAGATTTCGAGAGGCCAGATGCAGATTCTCACTGACTTCATCTGAAACGATCAATGCATTAGAAAGACCCAACCCGGACAATTGCTGATGAAAGGCTTTAGTTTTCGGTGTATCGACATTCAACGAGTCAACCACCATCAATCGATCCTGACGAACCAATTCTGACAGAATAGATCGAATAGCTGCCCGATACATTTTCCTGTTGACTTTCTGTTTGTAGTCTTGCGGCTTAGCGGCAAACGTGACACCACCACTTCTCCATATAGGGCTGCGGATCGTTCCAGATCGTGCCCTACCGGTACCCTTCTGCCGCCAAGGCTTCTTGCCACCACCACGAACTTCAGAGCGCGTTTTCTGCGCTCGGGTACCTTGTCGACCGGCGGCCAGATAGGCAGTAACGACTTGGTGTACGAGCGACTCATTGAACTCACGAGCAAAAGTAACATCAGAAACGCTTACCGATTGCTCTTCGCCACCAGATATTTTCAAATCCATAACTCTCCCCTCAAGCCTTAACTGCGGGCTTAACAACCACGCTGCTTCCATTCGCCCCAGGCACAGCGCCTCTGATAAGCAGCAAATTCCGTTCTTGATCGACCCTGACGACACGAAGACTCTGAACAGTAACACGCGCAGCACCCAGTTGGCCTGCCATTTTCTTACCTTTGAAAACCCGACCTGGAGTTTGACATTGACCGATAGAACCCGGCGCCCGATGAGAAAGGGAGTTACCATGAGTAGCGTCTTGCATACGGAAGTTCCAGCGTTTTACGCCGCCGGCGAATCCTTTACCTTTCGATTGACCAATGACATCTACCAGCTGACCTTCTTCAAACTGATCGACTTTGAGTTCACCGCCAATTCCAGGCACTTCTTCAGTCACACCATCAGTGCGAAACTCGCACAGGAAAGAGCCTGCGGTGATTCCTGCTTTAGCGAAGTGTCCCGCTTCCGCCTTGTTCGTGTGGGATGTTTTCTTCTCACCAACAGACACTTGAATGGCATTGTAACCATCCAGCTCATCTGTTTTAACTTGTGAAATTTTATTTGCCTGAACTTCGATTACAGTTACAGGGATAGACTCTCCGCTGTCATTGAATACGCGAGTCATACCAGCCTTTCGGCCGACAATACCAATTGCCATTTTTCACCTCTTAACCCAGGCTTATCTGAACATCTACGCCAGCAGCCAGGTCAAGCTTCATGAGTGCATCTACAGTCTTTTCAGTAGGCTCAACAATATCTAAAAGTCTTTTGTGTGTTCTGATTTCATACTGATCACGCGCATCTTTGTTTACATGAGGCGAAACCAGCACGGTAAAACGCTCTTTTTTGGTAGGAAGCGGTATCGGACCTTTAACCTGCGCACCCGTGCGCTTTGCTGTCTCGACAATCTCTTGTGTGGATTGATCGATCAAGCGGTAATCAAAAGCCTTCAACCGAATCCTGATTTTCTGACTTTGCATTTTTTAACTCCAGTTCTCGACTTTAGGTTAAGCCGCACCTAAAAAAGGAGACGCATTGTAGGGCGGTGACAAGACCAAGTCAAGAATTATTTTGCCCAATAACCAAAACGAAAAAAGGGCCGCAAAATACGCGACCCCTTTATAAATCAGAGTGTTCGAGACTATTCGATAACCTTGCTGACCACGCCGGCACCGACCGTGCGACCCCCTTCCCGTATCGCAAAGCGCAAACCTTCCTCCATCGCGATCGGAGCTATCAAGGTC
>PDSQ01000005.1 GCA_002747055.1 Gammaproteobacteria bacterium | reverse complement strand
TTTGGTAAGTAAAAAAGGCTTACGGAAGATAATCACGTAAGCCTTTGATATTTGGTAGCGGGGGCCAGATTTGAACTGACGACCTTCGGGTTATGAGCCCGACGAGCTACCAGGCTGCTCCACCCCGCATCAAACTGTTTGAATCTTTTGGCTCGTCCTGAGTAACTTGGGGCGTATCATACCTATCACCTCTCTTGTCGTCAATAACTCGCATATAAATATTTCAGCTTCCTGTATAATGATTGTTACATCATTCGTTAGCTTTTTAGCTACACTTAGCTTTATGTATCAAAACTAATGGGTATTTCGCGTGCAGAAGCAAAATCCGACGGTTGATCAATTGATCAACTTGGCGAGGAAGAACGAAGAAATTGCGAGCAAACTGTTTGAAATTGAAGTTGAGATAATGAACGTTTTAAATGGGACGGATTTTTTCGAGAAATTGCTGAAGACAGTGCAGGAATCGTTCAACATAGATAACGTTTGGTTGTGCCTGACCGAAAAAACAATCAAGACTCAGCTTGCAGCCTTGTTCAAAGCGCCCGATATGCCGCTGCATCGTGCATATATTTGCAATACCGTCGATTTTCTTCGAGTGACCAAAAGCTGTCGTGAGCCGATTTTGGTCAATAGTAACCTGTCCTTCTACAAGGCGCTCGTACCTGCTGTCATCTGGCCTGAAGTTCGATCGTTGGCCGTATTGCCTCTGATTGTGGATGGCCAGCTTATCGGTAGCCTGAACTTTGCATCCGAAGATGACTGCCGATATGAACCTTCTAAAGATCATTTTTTTCTTAGGCAGCTCGCAGTCAAAGCCTCAATATGTCTTTCAAGCGTGATAGCTCACGAGCGGGTCAGCTTTTTGGCCACCCGTGATTCTTTGACTCTGCTTAAAAACCGGCGGGAAATGGAAGAATCGCTGGAAAAGGAAATCAGTCGATGTCGTCGCCATAATTATGACATTGCGGTTCTGTTTATCGACTGTGATGATTTCAAGTTGGTGAATGATACCTATGGTCACGACTGTGGTGATGCCTATCTGAAATATGTGGCTGATAATCTGACCGATATGATTCGCAAGGGCGATACCGCTTTTCGGTTTGCGGGTGATGAATTCGTTATTATCCTGCCTAACCTGGCACGCCCTGGCGCAGAAAAAATAGCCCAGAGAATTCGAGAGCATTTGCAGAATACGCCGCTGCGAAATCAGGATTATTCGATACCTGTCCATATCAGTTTTGGGGCAGCCTCATCAAACGAGCTACGTGAACTAAATAGCAAGAACCTGCTCAAAGAGGCGGATGCACGTTTGTATGATATGAAAGAGCTGAAGCCTTCAAAAAAAATGCTGGAATATTTGCGTGAAAAAACGCAACAACCGTCATCCCAAGATCCCGTTCCGGGGAAGCACTGATTTTTCGTTATTTTGAATGTAAAGGCCAGCCGCCACTAAATTTTGCTGAGGCTAAGCGCTGGATAGCAATAACTGAACGCGCATTGATCCATATATTAGTTTTTGTCACCTACCCCGGATATAATTCTGTAGCGTGTTCTGGCGATACCGTCAGAGATCATACATGCTGACGCCTTTTTCGAAGAATATACAAGGCGAGCAGTAAGCCTAAGACTAATATACGACGTTGACTGGAGGTGCGAGTGGCAGATTCTGATAAAAAAGCGGTAAAAAACCTGAAAATGGTTGAAGCGCAAATCAAGCAGGAAAAAAAGGAAGCAAAAAAGAAACACGCGGGTAAAAAGGCGCTAACCAAGGAAGATATTTTCAAGCGTGGTATATACCCTTACGACAAGAAAATATCCCGGCGCGAGTATGAGAAAAAGAAAATACAGCTTCAGGTAGAATTGCTCAAGTTTCAAAAATGGGTGAAAGAAACCGGGCAGAAAGTGGTTATTTTATGTGAAGGTCGAGACGCGGCGGGTAAGGGAGGCACCATCAAGCGTATGATGGAGCACCTGAATCCCCGTGGTGCCCGGGTTGTCGCGCTTGAAAAGCCGACGGAAACCGAAGCGGGGCAGTGGTATTACCAGCGCTATATCCAACACCTTCCTACGGCGGGAGAAATCGTGCTGTTCGACCGTTCCTGGTATAACAGGGCGGGCGTCGAAAGAGTGATGGGTTTTTGTACAGATAATGAGTATCTGGATTTTTTGCGGCAAACACCTGATTTCGAAAGAATGTTGGTACAAAGTGGCATTATTTTCTACAAACTGTGGTTTTCTGTCAGCAGAGAGGAGCAATTCCGTCGATTCCAGGGGCGCCGTAAAGACCCTCTGAAGCAATGGAAATTGAGTCCCGTCGATTTGGCCTCTCTCGATAAGTGGGCAGACTACACGAAAGCCAAAGAAGATATGTTTTTTTATACTGATACGGCCGAAGCGCCGTGGACCGTGGTTAAGTCTGATGACAAAAAAAGGGCCAGGATCAATGCCATGCGGTATGTCCTAAGTAAAGTCGAATATCCTGATAAAAACACCGATGTCGCTATCCCGGCCGATCGTCTCATAGTCGGGCGAGCTGCGGATATTCATGAGAAAGACGAATCAGTATTAACAAAAAAATCTGGCGTCAATCGGAAAACCTGATTCGTTGGTTTTCCACAGTCAAGCCGATAATTTTTCGTCACTGAGCCTTAGGGCTCGAACTCAGGAGCAATTCAATGTCAAATAGTCAGACCGAACATGCAAAACAGGTAGTTGAAGCATTCAAGGGCAAATTGAATAAAAAAGCGCGAGAGAATATCAGTAAAAAACATCTGAAAGAGTTGGAACTGTTGGTTGAGTCGGCAATTGACGCCGCCGTTTTTGTCGAACTGGAGCGAGTGGCAGACAAAATGAAGAGTTTTTCCAAAGAGGTAAGAATCTCCGCGGAACGATTTGATTGACAGTTCATTTGCTTTTCTAGCGCTCCCGGTCTTTGCACTGCAGGCTAGTGCTTGCATCGGGTTTGGCGGGGGGCGTTTTTACGAATCAAAGATGAAAGTCGCGACTCGAATGTAGCGGAGGTTGGTTTGATCAGGTGCCAACTACTGAGCATGTTTTATTGATCGAAAATTTTGCTACGCGGGCATCGGAAGAGACAGACTGTGTTCTGATTAGGCTAACCAGATAAAGAAGTTGGCTCCTCGACCTGGGCTCGAACCAGGGACAAACGGATTAACAGTCCGTTGCTCTACCAACTGAGCTATCGAGGAACGTCTTTAGTTGAGCAGCGTATTCTATATTGCCATTGTCATTCCGTCAATACCTAAAACAAAAAAATAATGGCACTGTGTGCTTGCCAAATTCTTGCTTCAATCAGTTGAGTTTTCTTTTCCAGAAAAGATTGATGAGCGCGCCAAGTAAGATAAAACCACCACCAATCCAGGTGAATATCACTGGTATTTCATCGAAAACGAACCAGCCCAGAAATACAGAGAAAACGACTTGCAAGTAAGAAAACGCAGTCGCTCTGCTGGCCGTTTCCGTTTGCATGGATTTAGTCAGCCCAATTTGACCTATCTGGGTAAATATTCCGACACACAGTAACTCGATCCATTGCCGGCCTGTTGGCATAACGAACTCGTTTCCCAGAAAAAACAGTGAAATTGGCAGCGCGATCAGCGGGAAATAGAAAATGATAACGGACGGGTCTTCGGTTTCATTGAGTTTTCTGACCAGAACATAGGCGATGGCGCTGCCGAATGCGCCCAATATGCCTATACCAATCGAAATCATCGAGAATTTCTGAATATCATCCCCAAATAAAAAGGCCGGTCTTGCAATTATCAATACGCCTATAAAACTGAGAACAATACATACAATGGTCGGCGGATGCAGACGTTCTTTTAGAAGAAAAAGCGCAAGTAATGCAGTGAACACAGGATGGAGATACTGTAAAACGGTGGCTTCTGCTAGGGGCAGGGCGGTGATCGCGTAGTAAACACACATAAGTGCGAAAGCACCCACTGTGCCTCTTGCGATAAGCAGAGGTTTGCGGTGACCGAACAGTGGCAGGCGTTTCCGTTTGACATCGAGAATACTCAATACCAGTGATATCAGTGACCGGGCAGCGACAATCTCAAGAACCGGAATACCTCCCTTGCTTGTCCATTTAACGCAAACTGCCATAATGGCAAAACCAAATGCGCTGAGAATCATATAGCGAATCCCGATAGGGATTTGGGTAAAGATCAGGTTGGGCTTTTGATGCGTCATTGGAGGTAGGCTTTTCCTGTTTTTCGAATTTCCAGAGGGTTACATATTAAGCAAAAACACTCAATGCTATATGCTGATACACTATTCCAAATACATTTTGACTTAGGAGAGGGTGCAGTATGTTGTGTGATAGCGAAAATGATGCGAATTCCAGCTTGTTCGAATCGATTGCTCAGGA
Source organism: Gammaproteobacteria bacterium (assembly GCA_002747055.1). GTDB lineage: Bacteria > Pseudomonadota > Gammaproteobacteria > Pseudomonadales > Oleiphilaceae > LZORAL124-50-18. The sequence continues at coordinate 39,253 of PDSQ01000005.1, read as the reverse complement.
TCTTAGGGAAAACGGTTACAGTATCAACCCCGGTGCGTTGCCTGTTTCGCTATCAAACTTATTGAGAGAGTCGATTGGTCGGCTTCCGGATCGGTTCTTTTCATCAGCCGGGGTTGGGCGTGGTCAGGCGCATCTTCACGATGAACAGGTGCGAAGTGACGATATTTGCTGGATTAGCGACGATTCACCGGCTGGTAAGCAATGGTTGCAGTGGGCATCTGAGTTACAGCTTTACCTGAATCGTCGTTTGTTTTTGGGTTTGTTCTCGTTTGAAAGCCATTTTGCGCGTTATCGGCCCGGGGATTTTTATCAGCGCCACCTGGATTCATTCAAAGGTGATGCCAATCGTGTTTTATCGATGGTCGTTTACCTGAATAAAGACTGGTCGCCGGAAGATGGTGGACAGTTGGTGTTGTATAAAGATGAACATGATGACAACGGAACTTGCGTTGTACCGGAAATGGGTACAGTGGTGGTGTTTTTAAGTGACGAATTTCCCCACGAAGTATTGCCAGCAGATCGTGAACGTTACTCCATTGCCGGTTGGTATCGGGTCAATACTTCGACCGAATCTCGCATCGATCCCCCGCATTAGTGATAGCTTACTAGCCCGGGGTTGCGTTGGGTTCGGTATTGGAGTCGCGAAAGACAAGCACCAATAAATGCTTTATCCTTTTCAGATGGCCTGGATATAATGAAGCCCTGGCGATAGCACATTTCAGTGACGGATAGAGAGAGCAGCTTTTGAACAGTATTGAAGAGGTGTTGGTTGCATTGCGGCGCGTGATTCGGGCGACCGATCTGCACTCAAAACACCTGGCCAAAACGACCGGGCTCACTGCCCCCCAGATTTTGCTTTTGCAGACCATACGTGCCAGAGGTGAGGTGACGATCGGTGAAATTGCCAATGATATGAGTCTCAGTCAGGCTACGGTAACGACAATTCTCGATCGACTTGAAAAGCGTAATTTGGTGTATCGGGAGCGTTCCAAGGAAGACAAAAGAAAGGTTCACGCCTATCTGACCGACCAGGCTTTAGAGGTGCTGAAAAGTGCCCCGATTCCGCTTCAAGATCAGTTTGCCCGGCAGTACGCCGACTTGCATGAATGGGAGCAGACGATGATAATATCGGCGCTTCAGCGCGTTGCTCAAATGATGGATGCGCAACATATAGATGCTTCTCCGGTGCTGGATGTGGGAACACTGGATCGTTTGGGGGAGGTCGATAACAAAGCTAATTCATTTCCTGTCGATACCGATAAAAAATGAGCCTGAGCTAGCCAATTTTTTTGATAGCACACTGAATTGTGGCGCTTTTTTCTAAATTTGCGGGGTTCTCAATAAGATATAACTAAAGGATGACCAATGTCAGATAAAGATATTAACCGAATTTTGATGCAATTCGAGCACCTGATGAGGCAGAGCAATCGAGAGCGGATCAACCCGGTGATTGATGAGTTGGCGATAGATGATCTAAAGCCCATTATCGACCTGGTCGCACGATCCAGAGCCGATTATCTGAAGCATTTATATGATTTGTGTAGCAAGTATCATGGCTCTGATGGTTTACCTTCGCCAGAGGAGCTAAAGCGCTTGAGAGCCTATCGCAATCGGTTTGTCGAATTGGCGGATGGAGCCAAGTCGTTTGAAATATCTATTCAACGTGGTTATCTCGATATCAAATCTTGATTTGCTCGCCTATCTGAGGGGGGTGAATCTGGCAAAAACCAGCTTTCTTGATTTATAATCCGTCGTGGGAGCATTGAGCAAAGCCTGAATCGCAAAAAACAGCAAATCCAAATTAGCCTGTAGCACTGTTGATGATTGAATAAAATAAGGAGCAAAATATGTTAGGAGAAGATCACTCTTTACTTCATGAATTTCCTGAGCATAAAGAGACTATCACTCAGCTATTGGAGTCGGATCCAGCATTTGCCAGCGAATGCAAACGGTATAACGATCTCGACGCAGAAATTCGCGAACTTGAGTTAAACAGCGCACCGATCGACGATGCTGAAATGCATCTATTGAAACACCAGCGCGCCGAGCTAAAAGATGATTTGTACCTGAAGCTGGAGGCAGCGAAATAACCCGTATTCTCAATTAAAAAAACTGACATAATTGGCCATTAAAATCGGCTCTATCGGCGCAACTCGTTTTATAATCGGGAAACATTGTCCAGTTAGCGGTGTTTCCTGGCCGAATAAAGTGATTGTGTCGTTTTGATTTATTTCATTTCAACTTAATTCAATGGACTCAAACCTTGGTCACGAGGTGGCATATTGTTATGCTGTATGTCATCGGAAGGGTGAGTTCTCGCTTTTTTATTCCCCTTCATGCAAGAGACGTTAACTGATATTGGTTTCGATAGGACTAGTTTAGTATGAATAACAAGAAGTCGAATCATTCTCTGCTTTTTGCAGTGATGATTGGTGCCGTTGTTGGTCTGGCAGGTGTTTTTTTATTGGGTACATTAGTAGGTGCATTACTGGCCATTGGCGTGGCCGGGATTGTTTATTTTTTCTATCACAAGCAGACCAAGGTCGCTCCGTCCGCTGCCGATGTCGTTACTGCTCCAACACTTGACAGTATCTTGGATGATATTGCCCAACTGAATTTAACGCTACGGTTAACGTGTTCAGTCGAGATCGCAAGAAATTCAATTGAACAGACTATTGATATCTTGATTGCATTATTGCCAAGAGTTCACAAGGAGCTCGAAGATGGGGAACTCAAATGGGTTGTGAATAGAATCGCTACGGACTATCTGCCAAATCGTGCGGTATTGCCTTATTTAGCGCTCGACAAAGATTCTCAGTCTGACGACAAGGTGTTGACCGACCTGATATCCGGACAACAAGCTATGCGTGATGAATTGAAAGAAATTGATGACCTGTTGAGCCAGAAGAAGAGCGACGAGTTCCAAGCAAAGGCCATCTTTATCAAACACAGGTTTAACATTTAATTAAGGAAGGCGAGACCAATGACTGACAAGACGAATGCGCCAAAGTGGGCGAAGCGTGAAGATGTTGCCAAAATGCAAGAGAAAAGTATGCAACTGGTGGCACAAGTAAAAGAAAAAGCTGGGCCAGCTTTAATGCGTGCAATGGATGCGCTGGGCGCCCAATCTCAAGATAAGATGAAAAAGGCCAATGATTTGATGGCCGGCAGCGTTGGCAGTCTTTTGCAGGGCCTGGAAGGCAAATCGCCAGCCGGGGAAAAACTGCTTGAATTACGATCCGCGATGGACGAACTGAATCCTCACTCTTTGCATAATGCCTGGTGGTTCTCATGGATGCCAAAAGGCATCAAACGCAAGGCGGTTGCCAACTTTGTGCACAAATATCAGCCAATGCAAAAACATGTCGATCAAATCCTGAATGGTCTCAGGGAAGGTAAGGACGATTTATTGCAGACCAGTATTGACTTGGAACAGCAATACGAGCAAATCTCTGCAGCGCAGCGGGAAATTCAGAGTGAAATACATGTCGGTGAACTATTCGTCAAGCAGGTCGAAGAAATGCAAAAAGCCGGTGAACTCGATGCTCAGGAAGAACAAAAACTGGCCGGTGTCCTGAACAAGGCGGCACGCAGAATTCGTGACCTGAGAACCATGGAGCAAGCGGCGGTTCAGTTTTTTGTCAGTATCGATCAAACCATTCAATCCAATGAGTTGTTAAGCGAGCAAATTGATAGTGCCCTGACCGTTGGCCCTATGGTCATGACCAATGCATTGCGCATTCAATCGGCACTGGCAAAACAGGCTGCGGTGCAGCAGGCTGTGACCAGCTTTCAGGAAGGTTTGGGTGATTTGATGCAACAAAATGCGGCTGCGGTTAATCAGGCAGCGGATGAGATTGGTGATCTTTACAATAATCCTGTAATCGCACTGGAAAAACTGGAACAAGGTTTCGATCAACTGGTGCAGGCGGTTAATAAAGCTAACGAGACCATGACCACGAGTACGATCAAGGCGAGAGAAGCCAGCGCAAAACTGGAAACCATGACACTTGAGTTATCACCCGTTGCTCAAGGGATGAGAGAGGCAAGGAATGCAGAGATGCCAGTCATTGAAGGTGAGGTGGTCAAAGACTGATGGATATACAAACACGTATCGATGCAATACGGCAATTGCACCCGACACCTCCCGAACAGCGTAAGCGGAACAAAATACAAAACCTGTTGGCCGGAGGCTTTGTCACTATCGAAGATAAAACCTATCAGGTAAAGTCTGTCGCCTATTACCTCGAGGTTAAGTGGAAAAACTTCGCGGCAAAAAAAACCGATTATTGGATCACCGAGTTAGAGTTGTTCAACTTGCATACGGGTGCAAAAACCTACCTGGAGTGGGAGATCGATGACGATCTGGAAATCAGTTTGACTGATTGTCTGGTCAAAATGCGGGAGATTCGCTATCTCGGTAACTCATTGACACAAACCGCGTTGAAAGAGATCGCGGATGAAGAGAGCGGTGAAGTCACCGTCAACGGTAAGCGATTCCATTATGTCGAAGAAGATACCTGGGCCGGCCGGTATGCAAAAGACAAACGAAAAGATGGCTTGCCAATGAGGGCCTATGAGTTCGAAGGGGAGCAGGGGAGTTATCTCACCATAGAGACCTGGCATGACGATGATGATCGACCGGATCGTGAAGCCTTTCTTAGCAGGGTAATAGAACCGTCCGCTATTGAAATACTGCAGTTGGCCGGTGTTTGAGTCGTTCGGGTGTTATTGGTCTGCCGCTGGAATACACCTCTGATAGAGAAGGAGAACGATCGTTTGTTGGCATTGAACAAAGTATGCTACCGATGGGCCATGACGGCACTGCTTGCCAGTGTCGTGGTGGCTTGCTCGGGGTTGCCTGATTATTTGACACTTCGATATGAAAACATTCCTCAGCGATTGCACCAGCATGAGGAAATGTTGGTGCGTGCGCAAAAGGTCTATGATCGGCGCAAGCAGTCTGAGGATTGGCAGTTTGCTCGGTATTACGCAGAAAAGGAAAACTGGCAGGATAAATTCAATTTGGCACAAAGCAGGCTCAGTCAGGCCAAGCGACTGTATGAACAAGAGTTAAAACCACTGTATGAAAGTAACGAGCCGGAACAGGCTAAAGACTTTGCTCGCAAGCTGGATAAATTTGATTCTCTGCTGATGCAGTCATCTGCGGCTGCTGATTATCCAAACGAGCGGCTGGCGTTTTTGACCCAGGTTCGGGAAAATGCAGCGCACTATTATTCTGCCGCCGGTGGCGCCCTGGTAACGATCGATCAGCTGCAAAAAAAGCTCCGGATTCGCGCTCAGAGAGTGACCAAAGATTACAGCCATAAAGCTGAAGACGTTGCCCGGCGCCTGGCGACTATGGATGGCTATGTCGATAGCGCCAAGAAGCAGTATGATGCTGTTCAAACTCAATTTGACCAGCATTCAAAAAACAACCATGCCGATTACGCGATTTTGGGCGACGCTAAACAGGCGATTCTTGAAAGTCTGGACAAAATCACTAAATACGAAGCGGCCACCCAGGCCAAACTGGATGAACTTTACCGCAGTTACACGCGTATTCTGGCCGACCAAAAGATTGACTACTACGTGCAAATACGTCGCGCGGCATGGTGCGACGGCGAATACTGTGGCAATGGCTCGGAGACCAGCTACCGGCCAAAACGGGTAGATGGAAAGGTGTTCGAATACTTCGATACCTACAGTGGCAACCTGATTGCGACGCTGCGAAGTGGTTGGATGGGCACGGATTTTCGTTTAACTATACCGGCCAAATACTGGCATGCGTTGAACATCGATGAACGCGCCAATATGAATCCCAAATTCGATCAGGCGGATTACTGGGTAGAAAAAACCGAGGCCCGAAGTTTTCACAAATATATTGATATTGTCGATGAAAAACAGACCAGAACGAATTGGCTGCCAGTCCAAGAAGATGATTTCTGGCGACAATGGAACAACCTTGGTATGGCAATTCTGACCAAACCTTATGGTTATTACCAGGAAGACTCCCTGAAAAATGCCGAACCTGCTGGAATGGCGATGGTGGCCAGGCCCGACATGGTTGACGGTCGTCCGACCGGATCGAATCAATATGGTGAATGGCGGACGGATAGCTCCGGTAACAGTTTCTGGCATTATTACGGTATGTATGCCTTTATGAACGGGTTGATCCAGGGTGGGCGCGGTTATTCGTACAATAACTGGAAAAATTATAACCAGCGCCAACGCGGAAAGCCTTTTTACGGTAAACGACGTAAATACGGTACCTATGGCCCGTATGCCTACAGCAAGGGCTCAGCGGGGAATGGTCGTTCGGAGCATGCCAGGCGTTACCCGGATAAAGCGAAAAAAGCACGCCGCAGCGGATTTGACCGGGGCACTACCACAAGTATACGGGGTGCCGGGCGTGCTAGCCGAGGCAGAGGCCCGGCAAGTGGCGGTAAATAATTTTAAGTGGAAATCAATGGTATGAATATCGAAAACTATGGCTATTACATTATCTTTACTCTGGTTTATCTCACCATTGCCGTTGGCGTTAAATACCTTCTCAACTTCAAAGATAAAAAATATTTCGATGCCGAGCGTGAAATCACCAAGGGTAATCTGGCACTGGCAATACGACGGGGAGGTATTCAGTTGGGGTTGGCGATTGCGATGGTTGGTGTATTGAGCGGACAAAGTGCGACTAACTTCGCGTCGGATCTGCTGGCAACCTTGCTCTATGGCCTGACTGCCGCCGGCTTTATGTTTTCCTCATTGCTGGTCACCGACCGTCTGGTCCTGCCAGGGGTTGATAATTCAGAAGAAATTGGCGAGGGTAATCTGGCTATCAGCTTTGTCGAATTTGGTACCTTGCTGATGACCGGGATACTCGCTTATGCCAGCATCCAAGGCGATCAGGGTGGCTGGATCGAGGCCATTGTCTATTTTGTGGCCGGTCAGATTATGCTTATCTTGCTGGTAGTCATTTATCGGAAACTTTTTCAGGCGAGACTGAATCCGGTACAACGAGTTCAGGAAGGCAGTCTTGCGGCAGGGATTTATCTTGCAGGCAAGATTATTGCTTATGGTTTGATTATGCAAAGCGCCATCTCTGGCGGCAGTATGCCTGAAACCTTTGCCAGTGCGGCAATGGAATTTGTTATCACTGCGTTGTCCGGTATGGTGCTGCTCTATTTCTTTGAATATTTGATTGATCTAGTCATTGTGACCACCAGTACCGTTAAAGATATATTGGAAAAAGATCAAATTGTGCAATCGGTACAATTGGCACTATCCAGGATCGCTATGGCGTTGATTCTCGGTATGGCTATTCTGTAAATGGAATGGCGACATCAATAGTGACCCGCTGCACAGCACCGGCGCATGCCGGGCAGAAGCAAAAACGGCCGGATCGTCTTTTTGCCTTTTTGCTGGGCTTTTGTATGTTTTCAACCGGTGCCAGCGGTTTGGTCAACGAATACGTTCTCGCGACCATCACCACCTATATTCTGGGCAATTCCATCGAGCAGTTTTCTCTGGTGATTGCCTCGATGATGCTGATGATGGGGATTTCCGGGCTTGTCCAGAACAAGATGTCCGATGCAGCGCTGGTCTATAAATTTATGGGCGTCGAAGTGCTTATGGCCCTATTGGGAGGTTTTGCTCCTCTCGCTATCTATGCGGCCTATGGCTATTTACAGGATCATTTTCTGTTCGTTCACTACGGCTTTGTGCTCACGGTGGGTTTCTTGATCGGTTTTGAAATACCGATTGTGATGCGCATCATCGAGCAAAACAAAATCAGGCTGAAAGCCAATCTGGCCATTGTGTATGCCATGGACTATATCGGGGCATTTATCGGCGCCATAGTCTGGGTCCGGTATTTGTTAAAACATTACCCGCTCACTGAAATCAGTTTTATTGTCGCCGGTTTTAATTTTCTGGTTGCGGTTGTCGCCGTTGTTTATTTTATTGTCCGTAAAGAAATAAAAAATAACTTTGTGGTTATCTCGGCCATAGTGGTGACTGCCGCCGCCCTGTTCTATGGCTACAGTCACAATAGAGACATAAGCAACCTGATGGAGCAACGCTTTTACGAAGACCCCATCGTGCATCGCGAAACCACTCGATATCAGCATTTAGTGGTCACTAAAAACAGTCGCACAGGCGATGTTCGACTTTATATCAATGGCAATACACAATTTAGCTCACTTGATGAAGTGCGTTATCACGATTTCCTGGTTCATCCGGTTATGACCTTAGCGGACAGCAAAGAGAATGTCCTGCTGCTTGGCGGAGGCGATGGGCTGGCTCTGCGAGAGCTGAAAAAATATGCCGACATCAAACATATCAGCCTGGTAGATCTCGATCCCGATATGGTCAGACTGGCTGCATCAGAACCTCATTTGTCGAAGTTGAATGGCAATGCATTCTCGGATAGAAGAGTCACTATTCTGGCTAACGATGGGGTGAGTTCAGCAGATATCAAACCTGTGTTGCTGACGGCGGATCACAGCCTTGTTGTCGGTCAGTCGGACACTGAATGGGTTGCCAGTATCGATGTGATCAATGTCGACGCTGACCGGTTTTTGGCTAGTTTGTCCGGTCGCCAATGGGATGTCGTCGTGATTGATTTTCCTGATCCTTCCTCTGTTGAGTTGAGTAAGCTATATAGCCAGCAGTTTTACCGGAAACTGGCCAGGCATTTGTCGCCCAACGCCCTGATCGCCGTACAATCGACCTCCCCTTATCACGCTAAAGAAGCCTTTTTGGCCATAGGAGCGACACTAAAAGCCGCAGGATACAAAACCCTTCCCTATCGACAAAATATCCCGAGTTTTGGTGACTGGGGCTACTTTCTCGCGTGGCGGAATGATGTGACAGAAAAGGAAATGGTGCAGGCAATTCAGGAGGTTGACCATTTTGATGTCGAGACACAATTTATTACGCCGGAACTGATGGTGGCATCGCTGGCCTTCGGCAAAGGTGAACTCCATTCCGACTATTCATGCGTCAATACATTGATGCATCCGTGTCTGGTTCAACACTATAACGATGACGCCTGGATTGTCGAATAGGTTGTTTGCGCTTTGCACTTCGCGTTTAAAAAAACGTCGGCAGCTAGTCACAGTATTTTGGTTGCAATCTATGTTTTTGTCCAGCCCGACAGATATTGCGGCAATAACCCCAGTTTTGATTAAAAACCAGATTAGTAGCCGATTAAATGGGTAAATCTGTAAACACCATATATACTTAATCTAAAGATGTACCTATCTAAAGTAAGCGTGCTGGGTGATACCTTTGTCCATAAAGGATGGAAGCTTGGTCTGAAAATACTGCAAATCAGAATAAGCGTCGGTGAGCAGAATCGTGGTGCGCCTGAATTGAATCGATAATAATAACCCAATCAATTGCGAGTGTTGCATGGAGTGTTGAATGGACAGTCTGGATAACAACGAAGCGTGGCGTATTCTCATTGTTGAAGATGATGAGAGGTTGGCCGATCTAACGAAAGAGTATCTCGAAAGTAATGGTCTTATTGTCTCGATTGAGCCAAATGGTACCAATGCAGTTGAAAGAATTAAAAATGAAAAGCCGGATCTGGTTGTGTTGGACTTGATGCTGCCGGGAGAAGATGGCCTTTCAGTCTGCCGGAAGGTGCGACCAAGCTATCACGGGCCAATATTGATGCTAACTGCTCGTACCGAGGATCTCGATCAGGTGCTCGGCTTGGAAATGGGAGCGGATGACTATATGTCCAAGCCGGTTCGGCCCCGGGTATTATTGGCTCGTATCCGGGCCTTGTTGCGCCGAATCAAAGAACAACCTGCTGACGGTGAGGCTGATAAATCCGGCGATTCGAAGGATTCAGAGCAGACTCGTCTGGTATACAATGATCTGGTCGTCGACAAAGCCATGCGGGAAGCCTGGCTGAACGAGGAAAGCATCGATTTAACCAGCGCCGAGTTTGACCTTTTATGGTTGTTGGCGAGCAATGCGGGTAATGTTCTGAGTCGTGAAGAGATTTTTACGTCGCTGCGCGGAATTGAATACGACGGGCAGGACAGGTCAATTGACGTTCGCGTTTCTCGAATCAGGCCAAAAATTGGTGATGACCCGGTGCATCCAAGAAGAATAAAGACTGTGCGCAGTAAAGGGTATCTGTTTGTTAAAGAGGCTTAGCCGAACTTGTCGTTCTGCATAAGCTTTAGCGGGATTATTCTGTGAATAATTTGTTTGTACGCGTATTCGGCGGCCTGCTTTTATCTTTGGTAGTGGTGGGCTTTTTTTGTTACTTGCTGTTTTCCGCGGTCAATACAGTCCGAATCGAACATCATTCCATCGAGGTTTCATCGCCGCTTCTGAATTGGATATCTCAAATACCCGAGAATCAATTACCGCACTGGTTATCTATCAACACCCCGCAGGGCGTTCAACTGGGTTTGAGGCTTGTTGACGAGACTCGGTTGTCTGCTTTGTATCGTGAGAGATTGAGTTGGGGGCAGGTACTGGTGCGTCGGGATCCGCATGGAAGTCATGTTTTTAAAGCGTATAACCAGAAATTATTGATAACAGGGGTGTTACCCAATTTATATTCGGATATGGCCGAGAGTGTGTTCAATTTAGTGCACTATGAGCTTAATAACCTTTCCGGTCGGCCATTGAGTGAGGTAATTTCACTTATCCGAACCACAACGGGGCTGAAGGTTGGGGTTTTACAAGATGCCGATGATTTACCCAACGAAGAGTTATTGGCCAATTTGGCTGATCACAGAAGGGCTTATTATCGTCCTGAAATGAGTGATCCCGCAGTTTTTTTCCTTACTCTCAGCTCTGGTGAGTTGGTCAGACTTGAATTTGTCAAACCCTTTTCTCCAGTGGCCTGGCCCATCGTCATTCTGCTTGCCATCGTTTCTGCCGGTGTTTTGGCGGCGACGGTTTTTGGGTTATTGCAAACACTGATTGGGCGGCTGAGAAACCTGGAAATGGTGGCCAGTCGGATAGCGCGGGGTGAGCTTGAAGCCAGAGTGAAAACGCAAAAACTGGATGCGATTGGCCGATTGGGTGAGTCTTTCAATAGTATGGCTGACCAGATTCAGCGTCTGGTGCTGGTGCAGCGTGAAATGATACATGCTGTCTCTCATGAGTTGCGTACTCCGGTGGCGCGAATTCGCTTTGGCGTGCAGATGATCGAAGACTCTCCCGATCGGAAGGCGATGGACAAGCAATTAAAGGGTATTGATAGTGATATTCAGGAGCTGGATGATTTAATTGATGAAATATTAACCTATGCCCGACTCGAACAAGGCGGGCCGATTTTTGATTTTCAAGAATCAGATATTGTTGAAATCGTGACTCAAGTGGTGTCAGAGCAGGGCGGGATCAGACCGGATTTGACTATTTCGGCCGATTTTTCCGGTGATTCGAAAAGCTGGCGATTGTCTGAAATTGAACCCCGCTATATACATAGAGCGATACAGAATCTGGTTGGTAATGCTACCCGCTATTGTAAATCGAGGGTAATCGTGAAGTGTCAACTCGACAGTGACACTTGTCGCGTCGATGTCGAAGATGATGGTTCGGGTATTCCGGAAAGCGATTGGGACAAGGTTTTTACACCATTCGCTCGTCTGGATGACAGTCGCACCAGAACCTCAGGTGGCTATGGTTTAGGTTTGTCGATTGTACGACGAATCTTATATTGGCATGGGGGGCAGGCCATGCTGGGCAAAAGTAAAATGGGCGGGGCAAAATTCAGTCTGGTCTGGCCAAGAATCCAGCAGGCCTCTGAACAGCCTGGCATATAAGGATATGCCGGTCGCAAATGTACTGGATTCACTATAAACAAAACTGTTGATAGGCATTGTCTGATTGTAAAGACGGGAATGCCATAATCCAAATATTTTTTATTTTGCGCCAATCTGTTTGCTGTGGAGCAGTCATGGGTATGTCTTTCGCAGCCTTGTGGACGTCGCCGAGGGACAAGTTTCGGCCGGTATTTTTGGTCTTTGGAGATTGTCGAAATTTTTTACATATCGATAAGCTAACCTATCACGCATACAATCTCGCTTCCTTGTTTTTTTTTGTTATTTTTGTTTTTGGCCTCTAATCTGCTTAGCAGAACTGGGCTCATTGATCAAGGAGAAAATCGTATGAAAAGAAGTAAACTGGTATTGTCTTCTACAGCAATTCTGTTGTCAGTACAGGTTCACGCTATTGAAATCAATGGCTGGACTGGCGTTGGAAACTACGGCACAGGTGTTGCCGATGGTTCGGTTACCCTATCGCCTTACACCGACTCTTCACAGTATGGCTGGGTGTCTACGAGGAATGGTGTAGATGGTGTTGGCCTGGCCGGAATAGGGGGGGCTGGTAATTCTACAAACGGATCTGTGTTGACTTCATCTGCGTTTTCCGCAGAAGCTGGCAGTTCATTGCAGTTTTATTTCAACTATGTTACGTCAGATGGTGCAGGATACGCCGATTACGGATGGGCACGTCTTCTTAACGAAGATATGACGCAAGCAAGTCTACTCTTTACCGCTCGCACTACAGTAGGTAGCGATACGGTTCCCGGCTTTTCAATGCCAGCCCCAGATGCGACATTGACTCCTACCAACACTCCGATCATAAGCGGTGAGCCACTATGGTCTCCACTGGGTGGTGATTCCGGAAGCTGCTATTCTACCGGATGTGGATATACAGACTGGGTTCAAGTGTCTTATGAAATTCTGACAACAGGTAACTACCTTCTCGAGATAGGTGTGGTCAATTGGAATGATGAGTTCTACGATACCGGTATGGCATTTGACGGTGCTACAATTGATGGGGTCGATATTAATGACGGAAGTGGAGAGGTACCGGCGCCTGCACCATTGGCACTTGTGGGGTTGGGATTGTTGGCGTTAGGTGTTTCAAGAAAACAAAAGTGATCTGGTTTTGTTAATCTGGCCGTTTCGTGAACAGAATCCTCGTGGTATAGGGTATGGTGGTGAGTTTGAACCATCAGCCTGCCATATTCGGTCTCGTTGAGTAGATTGACAGAAGCGTATTCGTCCAGACTTTCTGAAGCTAGCACATGAAATATAATATGTGAATATTTATCGCCATAGTATCAGCAATGCTTGAGATGATTATTCATCACGTATTGCGTTTCGGTGTGTGCTTTTCGCTTTGTGCAAACAACTGTCTGCCAGCTTGATCGAGATCTCGATAGTCAAGCTGGCGTTGATTTCCGTTACTCCTCCGCTAAATGTAATTGATGTTTTGTGACTTTTCGGGATAAATTTTCGCCTTCTCGTTATACGAGCCAGCTTTTAAGCTTTACGTACGCCGCTTCTACCGGTCAGATTCGTTATTGGTTAAAGATACCGTATCATGACGGCCCCACTCAGTTGGTCTTTGAGCCGATGGGTCTTGTCGCGAAGTTGGCGGCATTCCCGACCCGTAACGGAAAATGAAGGTAATTGAATAACTTACTGAAATTTTCATAGAAAAAAGGAGGTAACATGAAAGATGTTATCTTACACGCCTTCAACTGGACGTATAGAGATATCATTGGCCGTTTAGACGAGATTTCAGCCAGTGGTTTTGGCGCTGTTTTGATTTCACCGCCCCTTTACAGCAAGCCTGAGAGAAGAGAATGGTGGCAGCGATACCAGCCTAAAGATTACAGGATTCTTTTGTCGTACCTTGGTGACAAGCCGACACTTGAGGAACTGATTGATGCGGCGCACGGCAAAGGCATTAAAATCTATGCGGATATCGTTTTGAATCATATGGCCAATGAAGAAAGGGATGTTTCGGAAAAATTGAACTTTCCGGGAAAGACAGAACTGATGAAATATGCTTCGGATCGTGAAACGTACGAAAAAAACAGGCTGTATGGCGATCTGAATTATGGATTGTTTTCAAAATGGGATTTCAATGATCAGGTGAATATCGTTGACTGGTATAACCGTTACGATGTGCAATACCGGCAACTCGGTGACCTGCCGGATTTAAAGGACAACTACTGGATATTGAAACAGCAACGGGAACTCTTTTATGCCCTTCATCGGATGGGATTTGACGGGTTCAGGCTCGATGCCGCAAAACACTTGAATGAGCGCCAGATAGATAATATTGCAGATCAGCATTTTCTCCAGGATTCTTTTTTGTTTGGAGAGGTGCTTACAACCAACGAGACCGAAACCAATGTCTTTATGAAGCCCTATCTGTCAGAAACCCATATATCGGCCTATGATTTTCCTCTCCAGGAGCAGATCAGAAAGGCGTTTTCCATTGGCGGCTCGCTTAGGCGGCTTGTTGATCCCTTTGCGTATGGAAAAGCTCTGCATTGGTCTCGGGCCGTAACATTTACGGTCAATCATGATCTTCCGCTTAACGAAAACTTCCGAGCCCTGATGCTTGGGCGTCAGGATGAGTTTTTGGCCAATGTTTACATTATGGGAAGGGATGGCGGTGTCCCTCTGGTGTATTCCGACAATAATGAAAGCCTGGAAGAAAACGGTGATGGAAAATCTCACCCTGAAGACAGGGATCGCTGGGCCAATGCCTATAAAAGGCCGGATATCAGAGCCATGATCGAATTTCACAATGCTGTTGCCGGAATGCCCATGGCCATGCTTTATGAGCATGATGATTTTCTTGTTTTCAGACGAGGCAGCAAAGGGATTGTCGCCATTAACAAGAGTGCCCGATGGGTCAATGCCGATATCTGGCTGTATGGCGTCGAAAATCCGTCAATATTTAACGAGCTGATTCACGGGTACCATATGGAACTTCATGGTCAGGAACGCTTGAACCTGGCCATATCACCACGATCTGCACAGATGTGGCTAGCGCAAGGTGCGGCAGCCTGACCGGGAGCCTTTATGTTTCGCCTTCCTGTTAATTCCCGAACCGAAGGGGTCTTTTTTGACACCGAAACCAGTCCATCTATGATAGCCAGGGCGTCCCTGGGTATTTTCACGTTTTCCAGTTTAAACCGTATTCCTGATAAAGAACCAGCCTTATCTTGCGAATAGCGGCTTCATCGATCAGATAATACCGCATTATCTCGAAGTCGTCCGTGAATTGGTGAAATTTACCGTATCGATAGTGACTTGATTGAGATCATGCGTTTATTGGGTCGACAAGAAACCGATAAGTAGATTTAATAGAGAGAAAAATAATTCTAGCGCGTCGCTGTCGTAGGGGAGTGGGATGCTTTCTTCGCTGCGCTGGTTTTGTATCCTTGGTTTGGTGTTTATGGAGGTTCCCGTGAACTGTATTTTGTCGCTGGTTTTATTGTGTTTTTCTATAACCGTACCCGTATTCGCATCTGATACTGGTGTTGTCGACAATCTGTCTATGACTGGATCCGGTTTGGCGATACTGTCCCTGATAATTTTTGCTGTAGCTTATGCGCTGGTGGTTGCAGAAGAGTTTATTGATCTGCATAAATCCAAACCGGTGATGTTTGCCGCTGGCTTGATATGGATAATGGTCGCTATCCTGGCTAGACAAAATAAGCATGGCAAAGAATTAATCGATCATGCCATTAACCACGATCTGCTCGAGTATGGCGCGCTCTGTCTGTTCTTGCTGACGGCGATGACCTATATCAACGCGATGACAGACAGAAAAGTCTTTGATGCGTTGAAAGAATGGTTGATCAAACGAGGATTCAGTTATAGAAAACTGTTTTGGATTACCGGATTTTTGGCATTTTTTATCTCACCGATTGCAGATAATCTGACCATTGCCCTGTTGATGGGAGCAGTGGTTTTGGCTGTTGGTTATGACAACCCCAAGTTTGTTTCTTTGGCTTTTATCGGTATTGTCGTTGGCGCCAATTCGGGAGGGGCTTTCAGCCCTTTTGGTGATATCACGACTTTGATGGTTTGGCAGTCTGGCAATATTGATTTTTTTGGTTTTTTCGCGCTTTTCATTCCGTCTTTGGTCAGTTATCTGGTTCCGGCTTTGCTTATCAGTCTGGCTGTGCCACAGGAAACACCGGCATTATCCGGAAAAGAAATAGTGGTTCTTCGAGGTGGATTCGTTATTTGCTTTCTGTTTATCTCTACCATAGCGACTGCTGTCAGCTTTGAAAAAGTGCTCCACCTGCCACCCTTTTTAGGGATGATGATGGGCCTGTCCTACCTGTTTTTGTTTTCCTATTACCTGAAACAATCCCGGTCGAAAATCCTGGACACAGGGCCGGAGTTTAGTGCTTTTGAACAGGTTGCCAGAGTGGAATGGGGCACCTTGTTTTTCTTTTTCGGGGTCATATTCTGTGTCGGTGGGCTGGGTATAATTGGCTATTTGTCTTACGTATCGGAGGCACTTTATGGCGGACTGGGCGTTACCGCTGCCAATATTATTGCCGGGGTGCTGTCAGCAGTGGTAGATAACATACCGGTTATGTTTGCGATATTGACGATGAACCCGGAAATGAATCATTACCAATGGTTGCTGGTTACCATGACTGTTGGTGTCGGCGGTAGTTTATTGTCAGTGGGTTCGGCCGCTGGTGTCGCGTTGATGGGGCAATCCAACGGAATGTATACGTTTTTCAGCCATATAAAATGGAGCTGGGCAATTGCCTTGGGTTATGCTGCGAGTATTTACACGCATTACCTTATCAACGCTTAGTTGTTTCTGTTTTGCTCCATGCCCTCAGCGTGAAAGCTGGCTCTCTCGCCCAAGACAGAGGTGTAGCAACGCAGACCCAGATAGCTGAAGTCTTTGCGATCCTTGATGGTCAGGCCGTGTTGTTTGAGTAATTCCGGGTAGTTGTATATTTGATGTAATGCATTGTCGGTGGCGAAATAGAAAATCAGTGCAGCGATATACCAATAGCACTTTTGTAAATTCCGTTTTACGATATTGCCTTGCGGGTAGGAAAAGTCACCGATCACCATCTTGCCCCTTTCAGGCTTTACCAAAGTGATCAAATGGCCAAGAATTTTCGACATCAAATCCGGGTAAAACACGTTGAGAAAAAAGTTGGCGATAACCATATCGTAATGGTCGCACTCACCGAACTCGAGAATATCGCTATGCACCTTGTTTATTTTAAGATCGGCAGGATGATTGTCGATTGCCTGTTGCAGTTTTTTCAGCATGGTTTCGGACAGGTCGACGACAGTGACATCGGCTCCCATCTCCGCTGCCCGAATCGCATCTTTCCCGTGGCCGACGCCGGCAATCAGTATTTTGTCTCCCGGTTTGACATGCTCGTCGGTCAGCATTGCACGCTTGCAGTTGTGAATGGATTTGCCACCGTAGACAGTGCTCAGAAAATCATAGGCCGGGCCGATCCATTTGTATTTATCCTGCATTTGACGACTGCTCCTAAACTGTTATTTTTAGTAGCGCCAAATGCTAAGTAACTCGCGTAGTCTTTTCAAGTCCTTCTTCATTCTCACTGGCAGACACTTGGGCTTTGTCGATCATATCGCCTTTACGCTGCTCCAGATAACCGGAATGGCGTTTTGCATTGACCCTTTCCAGGGCGCTGAACGTCTGGTATATGCGGCAGCTTGGTTTTTTCGAGTTGAATTGGCGGAACGGAGCAGGCCAAGCCGTCGGATTGATGTTAAACTCAGATCAGGTAACTGTTATGCCGATTTCTCAGCACAGGCTACGCAGATTTGTGGCGGGTGCTCTTCGGTCATTGTAAATAGCGAATATTATGACTAGCCGGGTTTACATTTTTCTATTGATTTTATGGGGGGGGGCAGCTTATGCCGATCAGGTTGACGTTAAACTGCTCGGGCTGGAAGGTGAGCTGTTAGCCAACGCCCAGGCACGGGTTAGTCTCTATCAGAAAAAAACGGACGATCTCGACCCGCATCATATTCGCTATCTGCATAAACAAGCTTCAAGTCAGATAAAACGAGCACTGGAGCCCTTCGGGTTTTATCATCTCGTCGTCAACGCAACCTTGACTGCCCCGGATTCCGATGGTGGCAAGTGGCAGGCCGTTTATCAGGTACGACAAGGTGAGCCGGTTTTACTGGATAGGGTGACGATCGAGGTGTTGGGCGAAGCGAAGGATGATCCCCACTTTGTCGCTTTTTTGCAACAGCAACCTTTGCGAGCGGGTCAGCCGTTAAACCACGACGCCTATGAAAAGACCAAGAAAGCGCTCATAAATCTGGCTAACCAGCAAGGTTATCTGGACGCCCGTTTGATCCAAAATGAAGTGAAGGTGCGTTTGCAGGATACTCGGGCAGATATCGATTTGGTTTTCGACTCCGGCCCCCAATACTGTCTGGCTGAAGTCGAATGGCACCAGGATCAGTTTTCCGATGCTTTTATGTCAAAGTATCTGTCGTTTTTTACTGGCGACCCCTACCTTTCGGACTCCTTGCTGGATTTACAGGCAAATTTAGCCGCGAGTGGCTACTTTAGTAAAGTCAACATCCATACTCGAAAATCCGTCAGCAAACCAAATTGTGTCGATGTGATAGCGGATCTGGAACTGGGTGCCCGAGCTGAATATCAGGCCCGGCTAGGCTATGGTACCGATTCGGGCGTTCGCGTCGGCCTGGACTACGGATTGCGTTATTTAAACCGGCATGGTCACCAGCTAAACAGTACGGTCGGTGTCAGCCAAAACAAAAACAAGCACCTTGCGCAACTGCGATATCGGGTATTGAGCAATCGTACCCGATCCCGTTTTTTTGATGCGACGCTGGATTATCGGGCAGAGGATTTTGTTTCCGGTGATATTGATGTCGAGGGTGTCGATGGTGAAACCCGTGTCGTCGATCTGTCCTTGACGCTGGCCCAGCATCATAAGCGAAAACTTTTCAACTGGGATCTCGAAGAAACCATAGGTGTACAGTATTTGACGGAAGAGTACGAATTGCTGCCGTTACTTTTTACACCGGAAGATCAGGAGTTACTGTTGATTTTTGTTGACGAAAACGAGGTGGGCGTCTTGTTACCCGACTTCAAGGTGTTGCTGTTAGATATGAGTTGGCGCTTTCTGCAAGCGGACGACCCTATGTATAGCAGTTCAGGTCAGGAAGTGATTTTTCACTTAAAGGGGGCGAAAGATGGTGTCGCTTCAAATGTTTCTTTCTGGCAAGCTCATCTGGACACCGAAGTGATTCGTCGTTTGCATAAAAGAGGTAGAGCCATTTTAAGAGCCAGCGCTGCCTATACCGAAGTGAAAACCCTCCCCTATCTTTCTTTGTTGTACAATGCTGGACAAATTCCGATCAACGCCAATCTCATCCCTAAGTCGCTGCAATTCAGAACGGGCGGCGATAACAGTGTGCGTGGCCACGAGTTCGAAGCCATTAGCGGTGGTGACCAGACTCTGGTAGCAGGCAAACATTTGCTTACTGTCGGGGTAGAATATGAATACCGGTTTCTGGCTAGCTGGAGTGCATCGGTGTTTGCCGATGCGGGTAATGTATTTAACGATTATTCGCGTGTTACATTACGCAAAAGTGCTGGTTTCGGGATTCGCTGGCATTCTCCGGTGGGGCTGGTCAGGGCGGATATCGCCGCTCCCATCGATGACGATGAGGCAGAGAATAGCTTTCGTTTTCACCTGGTAATTGGACCGGACTTTTAATGAAATCGGTTGGACAACTGAGTAGACGAATTATTAGGTACGTGTTGGGCTTGTCGGTAACAAGCCTGTTTGTTCTGGCTGTCTCGATGTACTGGTTGCTGGCTACCGAATCTGGCTTGCAGTTTATCGGCAAACAGGCCCAGGAGTCTTTACCTGGTTTACATATTGCGACTATTGACGGTACGGTGGCCGATGGTTTGTCTTTGAGCGACGTTCGGTACCAGGCGCCTGATCTTCAAATAAAGTCGAAGGCGATCAAATTTCAAATCACATTGAGCGAGTTGCTGACTGGTACAGTTCAGATCGACAGCCTGTACCTTGAGGGTGTGCAGCTGGTATTGACTCCTGCCGACGATAAAACCACGCCGGCACGAGACGAAGTGCCGCTGTCGCTTCCCGATATCGAGTTACCGCTGGCTATCGAGCTGAACCGTATACGGGTCGATGATTTTGCATTGGTTCACTCTGGTGAGCCTTATCAGCTCGATCATTTTCTCTTCAGTGCCGAATTGACCGATCGGCTTGTGTTGAAAGAATTACAGCTCGATGTGCCGCAGCAACGGCAGATTCCCGCTATTCAGCTAACTGCATCGGGAACCTCCGAACTGACACGACCCCATGATGCACTGCTGAATCTGAACTGGTCGACGTCGATCGATCCGGTGGGAAAGTTAAAAGGGGAGTTGATCGTTCAGGGTAATTCCGAAAAGCTGGTGCTCAAACACCATTTGCAGCCTTTTTCTGCGCAATTGAACGTGCGGCTTGAACAGCCAATGCGAGCCCTCAACTGGTATGCCGACTTGGTGGTGCCCACTTTGCAATGGCCCTTGTCATCATTGCAAGCCCAGGCAAAAACACGAGCCCAGGTAAAAACGAAAGTGGGCGATAGTGGTGAGGCAGGGCAGAAACCTCAGCTGGCAGTAACGCAACTTCGGATCAAGGGTCAGGGTGATATGAAGAGCTATCAGCTGAAACTGAACACCCGGCTTGAAACGCCACCGCTTCCCGAAACTGACTGGCAGCTGACACTGAAAGGCAATCAACGGCAGGTCAGTATTGAACAACTGGTTGGCCATCTGTTCGAAGGCGCAATAAACGCCAAGGGTATGGTTTATTTCCAGCCGACTATACAGGGCCATCTGGAGCTTGACAGTCATGGTATCAAACTGACCGAATTCTGGCCCGACTGGCCGTCGGCGCTGTCACTGCAACAAAAGCTGCTGGCCAGTTTCACGGATAGTACGCTAAGGATCGAACAATTCGAATTGAACCTGCTGCCGACTGCCGCTGCCATGCAGATAGCCGGAGCGGTGAATCTGGATTTATCCGGTGCAAATAACCTGACCCTTGATTGGCAAAACCTGCAGTGGCCTTTGTTGAATTCGGCAGAGCTAACGAGTCGAACCGGCCGGCTCGTGATCCAGGGCAATGCCGATACCTACCACCTGGACTTGACTGGGCAGGTTGCAGGCCGTCAATTGCCTGATATACAGATGCAGGTCAACGCCAATGGCAATCAACAGGGTCTGCAACAATTCGATGCGGTTCTGGCTTCGTTGGGTGGAAAAATTGCTATCGAGGGGCAGGCGAACTGGAAACCAGTGGTGGACTGGAATGTTCGTGTTACCGGTGATGGCGTGAATCCGGGCAAGCGATGGTCGGACTGGCCCGGACAATTGGCGTTGCGCCTCGACACTCGAGGAACCTTGACCAAAGAATTGGATGCCACGCTGGATCTTTATCAACTCAGTGGCCGGTTAAGAGACTATCCGTTACTGGCTAAAAGTCAGATCGCGGTCGCTGGGTCTGACTATCAAATCAAGCAGTTGCAACTGTTGTCAGGATCTACTCAGATTGCAGGTCATGGTCGCTTTAAAGCGGATAAACATGCCACCGATATCGCTGCACAAGTGACAGTGAGCGCACCTGATGTATCGACGCTGCTGCCTCAGGCCAAAGGTAAGCTAAACGTCCAGGCTTCTGTATCGGGGCATCCCGATACCCCGCATCTGGCGGTTAACCTGAAGGGTACCGATTTGGGATTTGAGCAATGGTCGTTAGGCAAGCTCGACGGGGCGATCGATCTGAATGTGTTGAAAGACAGGCTGGTTGTCGATCTGAACGCAAAACACATGGCGCAATCCGGTCAAACCCGGTTGAAAACCTTGTCCCTGAATACCCAGGGTAAAATTACCGAGCATAAAATTCACGCCTCTCTGGCAACGCTGGAAGAAGAGCTGGCACTGACCTTGCAAGGAGGCTACACCCACAAGGTTCAGGCGTGGTCTGGCTGGGTCGAGGATATAAGATTGGCCACCGAATTATTCGGCCGCTGGCATCTTGCGGAAAACACGTCACTTTATCTGGATAAAAAAAAGCTGGCGCTGGGTGGGGCGCAATCGGCGGCATGTTTCGAGCCTGACCCATCGGAGTCTCATGTGACCGCCTCACTCTGCACCAGACTAGGCTGGCAACCCGATAAATCGATCTTGAATCTGACTTTGCGTGATTTGCCGATGGAATTTGTCGCTGCTCACTGGCTACCCGTTGGCATCGCGATAACCGGCACTGAAATCGATGCCGATGTCGTTGCCAGTGTTGCCGATAATCAAGCCATTCGTTCCACAGCGACAGTGCGCTTGAGTAAAGGTATGGTGAAAACCGAACTGGACGGTGAGATAAAGGAGTTGCATCATGACGGGGGCAGAATCGATCTCAACATTGATAAAACGGGGTTGACTACGCAGGGCGAGTTTGCGCTTTTGACAAACAGTATTATCACCACGGAAGCGGCACTTCCCGGGTTCAATCGTATACCTGTAAGCGAAGATCAGACAATACAGGCGACTCTGGATACTCGGATCGAGGACTTCAGTCTTATTCCTGCCTTCGTTCCTCAAATAGAAAAAGTCAAAGGGGCGATTGACGGCAGGGCGACAGCCAATGGCAAACTGGCGAAGCCGAGAATAAATGTAGCTTTGTCTGTCAAAGATGCCAGCCTTTTTGTTCCAGGTGTTGGTTTGTCATTGGAGAAAATCAGTGCGTCTTTGATTGCGGATGAACAGGGCAGGGCAAAATCGACTATCGATTTGGTTTCGGGGCAGGGCTGGCTCAAAATTACCAGTCATGCTCGCTATCACAGTCCGGAGAATTGGCAGGGACAAGTTCAGATTGATGGGCAAAATCTGACCGCTGTGGATTTGCCGGTGGTCAATGCCCAGGTTTCGCCGAACCTGAAATTACAGATTGAACCCGATGGTGTCTCGGTCAGTGGGTCAGTCGTCATTCCTGCCGCTGAAATTACCCCGGATATCGTGGTCGGAGAGTCTGATGGCGGCGCTGCCGCAGTCACTGCATCGCGCGATGTGGTGATTGTCGATACCACGAGCGAAGCACAGCGAAAGGAAGAAGAACAGTTGTTTAATGTCGATGGTAAAGTGGCGATAGCACTGGGGAACAATATCAATTTGTCTGTCGTTGGTTTCAATAGCCGGATTGCCGGGGGCATAGACCTCCTGCTCGATCCTGCTTTGGCATTGCCTAACGCGTTTGGTGAAGTGCAGATAGTAGATGGCCGATTCCGTAAATACAATCAGGATTTGGTGATTGATAAGGGCAGGGTAATATTTTCGGGCGGGCCGGTAGACAATCCAACCCTGGATATTGAAGCGTATCGTCCGATACGTGAAATAGGATCGAACAACGCCGGCATTGACAAGGTGAAAAAAGCCGGAGTTCATATTCGTGGTCGGCTCAGCGAGCCGCAATTAATCCTGTTTTCCGAACCCTCGATGGATGAAAAGAACATTCTGTCCTATATCGTGACCGGAGCCCCCTATATCGGTGATAAGCGGACGGAGCTGGCTTTGGGTACCTATCTTCGACCCAATCTGTTTGTCAGCCTGGCGTTCGATATTTTCGAGGCCGAAAAAACCTTTAATCTGCGTTACGATTTCAACGACAAGTTGGGCGTCGAGGGTGTTGCCGGAGACCGAGAAAGTGGTATCGATTTCAGTTACCGCCTCAGTCGATAGTGGCTTTGCTGTCGATCCGATCAAGTCAAAGCCACGCGATCGAAACCTCCTATTGGTGAGTCCATTTCTGGTTGGCATTTTTTGCAACACAGGGTTCAAGCGCCAGCGCAAAGCCATTTTTGCGGCTGACCACACCAAGACATTGCTTGTCTTTCCTGATTTCGATCCGCTTGTCCGGATTAGTCACGATTTGCCATATTTGGTGTGGCTTACCCGTGCAGGTCATTGCCTGCAGCAGTGTTTCGCCTTTGTCGTTTTTTACCGGTTGTATACAAAGTTTGGCCGGGTTGGATATGATGCCATTCCTAATACTCCATCTCTGATTTGGCTTGCCGGTACAATTCTGCAGCAACGCCGTGGAGCCGCTGATTTTTACGTTGGCCATATCCAGCGCAAGGCATTGACCAGAAGAATTCTTGACCAGCTTGAACGCATCCAGTTGTTTTTGCAAACCCTGCTTGAGCGCTTGCAATTTGCTCGCATCGGGCAAGCCTGCCTGTGCGGTGCTCAGTACACTGCTTAACAGTAGAAAAACAGTAATTTTTTTTAACATATATAACCTCTTCTGGTATCACTGAAATAAAACAGGGTGGGTTTGATCCGGGTATTGGATTTAATTAGCTTATCAGTATAGAACGGAAAAGCTAAACTGAAACTGAACAAAACGAAAAAAGCCGACCGGAAAACCGTTGAGATTGATTTTGTAGGGGTAGGCGCCATATCTGCCGGTACGAGGGCTATTATGCCCTAGATGTGGTTGGGAGAGGTATAGATTTCATGAATGCTGATATTACCTTTCCGTCAGGGCATTTTGTTTCGCCTTGAGCAGGGGTTTCAGGATATAGGACAGAATGGTTTTTTTGCCGGTGATAATATCGACCGAGACGGTCATACCCGGGATGATTTCAAGGGGTTTGTCTTTGGTGCCGAGGTTGGTCTTCGGAGTGACGATTTCCACCAGGAAATAAGTCTGGTTGCGTTCGTCTTCCAACGTGTCGGCACTAATTCTTTCTACCCGGCCCGGCAGACCGCCGTAGATTGAAAAATCATAGGCGGTGACCTTTACCGTAGCTTTCTGGCCCGGGTGCAGAAAGGCGATGTCCGATGGGCGGATTCTGGCTTCGACCAGCAGGTTGTCTTCCAGAGGTACGATTTCGACCAGATCCATGCCCGGTTTGACCACCTGGCCCAGGGTATTGACATGAATCTGTTTGACAATGCCTGCCGAGGGTGCAGTGACCAGAGTTCGGCTGACTTGGTCCTTGAAGGTCGCCTGTTTTTCGACCAGGGAGGCTTTTCGGGTCAGGGCTTCGCTGAGTTCTTTTTGTGCCCTGGTTCTGAACGTAATGGCCAGTTCCTCTTTTTTCTTTTGCATTTCGGCAATCTGGCTTTTCAGTTCAGGAATGGAAGAGGAGGCTAATTCCTTTTGCTCGATGATATCGGCCTGTTTGCGCTGCAAGTCGAGAAAATCCGTTTGCGATTCTATTTTTCTCTCCACCAGCGGTTGGGTAATGTCAATCTGTTGTTTGAGGAGTCTGGCTTTTTTAGCAAGATGTTTGATTTGCAGCCGGTATTTGTCGATTTGAGCCTGTTTCTGCTTGATTTTTTCCTCCAGGATACGTTGCTGGTTGAGCAAAAAACGGGTGTTTGATTCGTATAGCTGGCTTTGGATTCGGGCAATCGCCGGCACGATTGTTTTTAATTCGGGGTCGATGACCAGCGGGGTATGGTTAAGCTCGGCTCTGAGTCGGGCGATTTCCAGGGCAAGGCCGTTTATCGTGGATTTTGATTCTTTGAATATGCTTTCGAATTGCTGGTTTTTTATTTTGATCAGCGCCTGGCCTTTGACGACTTGATCTCCATCGCGAACCAGCAATTCTTCGACAATGCCACCTTCCAGATTTTGTACCGTCTGAATTTTGCCGGATGGAATGACCACGCCCATACCACGGGTGACTTCATCGATAGTGGCATATTTGGCCCAGACAACCAGCATTACCAGAATCAGTACCAGACTCAACACAATGATTCTGGAGCCGGAGTAATGCTGTTCACGTGCGGCCCGGTCATAGATGCGAATATAATCTAACTGCTCTTGGGGAATAGTCTGTTTCACGCCTGTTTGTCCTTGACGGCCGGTTTTTGGCCATAGAAGGTTTGCATAAATTTCTGCTTCGAATTATCGAAAACAATTCGACCCTGGTCGATCACGATGACCCGGTTGACCAGAGATAACAGGGCGTTTTTGTGACTGGAGACAATTAACGTCCTATCCCGGGTACTGGCTTCGAGTCGGCGAACGAACTCGGTTTCACTTTTGCCGTCCATAGAGTGGCTGGGTTCATCGAGCAGGGCAATGGTCGGGCTGCCGGTAAACGCTCTGGCAATGGCGATGGCCTGACGCTGGCCGCCGGACAGATTGGCACCACCTTCACTGATGGGCATAGCCAGCCCCTGGGGACAGCCTTCAATCAAGGGTTCCAGTCCGGCCAGATGAATGGCTGCAATCAGGTTGTCATCTGTTATCGGTACATTTTTCAAGGTGAGATTGTCACGCAGGGTACCGGCAAAAAGGACAATATCCTGGGGTACGCAGGCAATTTGCTGGCGTAAAAAGATCGGGGAAATAGCAGCGATATCCAGGTTATCTATCAAAATACTGCCCTGCTGGGGCTGATAGAACCCGGCGATCAGCTTGTGGATGGTGGTTTTACCTGATCCGTTGGCACCTAAAATGGCGACCTTTTCGCCGGGCCGGATATGGAAAGAAACCCCGCTTACGCTGGGTTTTTCGCTCCCCGGATAGGTAAAGGTGACATCTTTAAACCTGATATCACCATCGAGCTGTTTCGGATTGAGAAAGTTTTGCTGGCTTTCCAGTTCGGCTGGCAGAGCCATTATCTGTTTCAGCGAGGAATAGGCCACTTTGGTCTGATCGTAGGAGGCCAGCAGACTGGCCACCTGGCCGACCGGGGAAATCGCTCTGGAGGAGAGAATCATGACTGCAATCAGGCCGCCCATGGTCAGGTCACCGTCCTGAATCAGATACACACCCCAGGCAACCACAAAAACGCTGTTCAGTTGTACCAGCATGCCCATCACTGTCGTAATAGAGCTGGATAAAAACCGGCTTTTGATGCTGTGTCCGGCGAGCGTACTGACCAGGCGTTCCCACCTGGCTCTGAATTTGCCGCCGGCATTGAACAGTTTGATATTTTTCAGCCCGGCAATGCTTTCAATCAGCAATGCATTTTTTTGTACACCGTCTTCAAAGGACGCGGCAATACTGGCAAACAAGGGTTTGCGGATAATGGCGACATAAACCAGCAACAGCAGCATACAGGCAATCGGAATGGCGACCAGCACTCCGCCGACATAAAAAATCATGCCCAGAAACAACACAGCGAAGGGCAGGTCGATGACAAACAAGATCACCGATGAACTCATAAAATGCTTGATCGAATCAAATTCCTTGATATTGCTGGCAAAGCCGCCGACATTGCGCGGGCCGGCTGCCATACGAAGATCCATCACTTTTTCAAACAGCAGCGAAGAAATCAGAATGTCACTTTTTTTGGTTGCCAGCTCGATAAAGTTGACCCGTAAAAACTTGAGTAGCCCGTCAAAGCCAATGATCATAATGACCGCACTGGCCAGCACCCAAAGGGTGTCGGTGGCAAAGTTGGGTACCACCCGGTCATAGACGTTCATGGAAAACATGGGTACGGCCAGGACAAACAGATTGATCGCAAAAGAGGCGATCAGAATATCGCGATAAATCGGCAGGGATCGCCTGATAGCCTGGCTGAACCAGGCGTTTTTATCGCGCACATCCGCCCCGGCTTGGCTCAGGTTATCCGGTTCCTTGCCAAGAAAAAAACAATAGCCGGAGTAGTTGCCTTTCAGTTCGTCGATGGGCACACCATGGCAAAGCTGATCGGAAAACAGACAATCGGCCTGGTTGTTGTCGATCCGGTTGAGCAGACAACCACTACCATCTTTCAGAATCAGCAGTACCGGCAGGGTCAGGGCATGGATACTGACCAGGTCTTGACGAACGAATCTGGCTGCAATACCGGCTTTTTCGGCAAATTCCAGGACATGGGAGGGTTCAATGGTCTGCGCCTCTGCGGCCAGCCCGAGGCTGTGGCAAAGGGTTTCGGTGTGCAAGTCGATACCCTGCCGGCCCAGATGGGCCGATAACAGGTCAAGAACACTTCGTTTCATAGAAGTAATAAATATTTTGCTTAGAAAAGTTTTTAATAGTAATGGTTTTTGAAGGTACTATTTTCTTGTCGCGACCATTCCCTGGCGCGACTTTTTCTTTTGTTGATAATTAACGGTTTTTCGGCTTTCTCAGCACATACTGCATTAATTGCCGGGCATGTCTGACTTCCGGTACCAGTGGGTCTTCCGCGAAGCTACCCCAGGAGAAAATGGCCACCTTGCCGGCTTTGAGTCCTTTCTCGGCCAGATATTTGGCCAGCAAAAACGAGCGTTTCAGGTCAAGCTGACGGTTGTCTTCCCGGTTTGGCAACTCGTTGGAATACAGGACGATATCCACCTTGCCTGGATGCTGGCGGATGGTATCGATTATTTCATCCAGCCTTTGTACATTGGCAATCCGATTGGCTTTCGATGCGAATATCTGGTCAGTGACCGAATGGGTCTGGTATTGGTGCTGGTATTCGGTAATCTGATCGGTAAATTTCAAACGCAGGATATTGCGGCCTTTCGGGGCATTGGTATCGGCAAAAACAAAAACGCCTTTATCGTCTATCTTGTGCTGAAGCAAAATGCGTTTCAGGGCATAGGCACGTTCGATAGACAGGCGATAGTTTTTGTCTGCATTGTCGTATTCATTGGTACTGACGGTGATATAAAGCGGTGTTTGCACACTGTAGGATCTGGCTTGTTTGACCAGCTGCTTCATCATCTTTTGGCTCATGGTGTTCGTCAGCGCCGCACCACCAGGCAAAAAGGCATTGAAGTCAAATTTTGTGGTGACGTTCAGTCGCATCGGTTTTTTGACCAGGGAATCTTTTCGGCCAATGACGTTTTCGGCTTCTTCTACTTCTACGCTGCCAACGGCGGTGGCAAAGAGATAACCGCTGTCATAGTTCTGGTCGATGCCCAGTTCGTTGACCTGGGTGCCTTTTGGGTTATTGACGCTGACATCGCGATCGTCTGCCACACCGTCCTGATCGAAGTCATGGTTTAGCGGCAGGTCGTCATCGCTGAACGGCACATAGTGGTGATCTTCGTCGATCATGCGTTGGGCGAGTGGGTTAAGCAGGCCGAGTTTTGACAATAACACGCCTTCGGCAAGCAGAATCCGGTATTTTTCCATTTCGCGGGAATAAATTGCATCGACCAGTTGCTCGTTGACGTGTTGGTGCTCGTTCTGGGCATCGAGAATATTGATCAGGCTTCTACGGCCAAGGACAAATTCTTCTTTGTAGGATTCCAGCGAGCGGCGGGTAAAGTAGAGGTTTTTCTTGAGCACCGCAATTTGCTCGTCAAGCATTTTGTGGGCGGCCCAGGTCAGCTGAATATCATTGAGCAGGGTACGGCGCAGACGATAGCTTTCCTGCTGTTGTCGGTGCACCTGACTGGATGCGGCTCTGGCTTGATGAGATAGCCCGGAATCGAACAGTGGCAGATGATAGCGAAGGGCGATTCTGGCATCGGTTTCGTATTGATCCGAATCGTCGAATTCGTTTTCGATATTGGCACTGCCTTCCAGAGACAGCCGACCGAAACGTTCGCTTTTTTTGCTCAGGTATTCATACCGCTTCTGGGCGGTGCTGTAAAAGGTTTCCCTTAGCTGGGGGTTGAACTTGACCTGCAGGTCAAGCGCCTCGCGCAATGACCCAGGTAGTTCGCTGGTATCCAGCTGTGGCATTGTCATTTCATTGACAGAAGTGAATCGACCCAGCAGCTTGTGCAGTTCATATACTGCTTTTTTGTAATCATTGCGTGATAACAGCAATCTCGACTGGGCGGCCGCCATACGCCCGTTGATACGCTCCAGCTCCGAGCGGCCTTTTTTACCCCGCTCCACCTGCATCCGGATATTCTCCAGCAAGTTTTCATGGGTCACCACATTTTGCATCGCAAGTTCCCGCAGTTCCTGGTATTTGAGTACGTTCAGATAGGCGGCAATGGTATCGAAACTGACCTGGCTGGCTTCGTTGATATAGGCGTAAAGCATCACCGGTAAAAATCACCTTCGGCAAATAGCCGCTTCTGGCATCTTTCTGTTCGGCCAATGCGGCATTATAGGCCTTTTGTTTTTCCAGAACAGACGGGTTGGTGGTCACCACATCCCGTAACACCTCGTCCAGAGTCACAGCCTGAACGCCAGTGGCTCCGGCAATCGTCAGGCAGCCTGCCATAATGACAGGAAAGAAGTGAGTAGCCTTTGGTTTCATCATTGTTGTTTCCTTTATTGGTTTGCCGGGCAGGCCCGGAAGCCAGTTTCCGGACTGCCGTGGTTGTTATCTTTATGCTATGTGGTAACTGATTCCGTCTTCGATTTTCAGGATAGCACCGTCGGATTCAAATACATGATAAAGCGTGCCATCGATAGTAGCGTCGCTGTCTTGTGTCCAGCCTGAGATATTGACGGCATCCTGGTTATCGCCCTTGACAAGCAGCTCGTGGTTATTATTGCCGCTCATCGCTTTTACATGAGCAGGGTCAAGGGTGATTTGCTGCGAGCCGGTTGTTAGATCGATGATCTCCATATCTGAAATCAGGTCACTTGCAAGTCCGGTAAAGTCCTGATCACTCTCCACCTTCAGAGTATCTTCACCATCACCGCCATCAATAGTGGTATCGCTGGGGTCAAATACAATGGTGTCATCACCCTTGCCGCCGTAGAGTTCGTCGGCTCCGACACCGCCGTCCAGGGTGTCTCTTCCCTTGCCGCCGTCGATGATTTCCACTGCATCTGTGCCGGTTATCGTATCATTCCCGGACTGGGCAAAGATGTGGGTTTTGTCGTCTATGGTTATGGTTTGGCCTGGGGCAGGGTTTGTTTGGCTATCATATTCATAGGAAGCCACCACACCCACGGTTGCAGTTTCAGGCGTAGAGGTGCTGGTGCCTTCGGAGCTTGAAACCGCTATATTCCATTCAAAACTACCGGCCCTGTTGCCTTCTACCTGCACATACAAATGGTCAATCTGGGTCTGGTTCAGGCCGGTAACTTTATAATCAGTTCCGGTGCCGTCTGCATTGGGCAAGGTATGGTAATGATCTCCATCATCCTTCCAGAACAGGATAATTTCATCACTTGCATTAGCAAAGGTGACATTATAGGTTTCGTTAATGGTGTGATTCAGCCCCACCGTATCTGTTTCTTCCTGGGCAATCAGCTTTGCGCCCAAATCAATATGGATGGGCAGGTCTTCCTCGCCGCTAGCATTTTGCGGGAAGAGGGTCACCCCGTTGGCCACCGGCGTAATATCCAGGGTAAAGGAGGCTTCATGGCTTACCTGGGTTCCCATAGCACCGCCTTCCATGGAAATACCTACAACTTTCAGAGTAATATCATCGGTATAGTGCAGGGGCGGTTTGATATACAGATTACCGTTCATAACACCATCTGGAGCTGACCCGGCAGGCAGTTTCCAGGTGCTTTTCCCATCACCTCCTACTGCGTTAATCTCACCCACCAGTTGATTACTGGCATTATAAAACAGCATTCCAGCCGGGACATTTTCAATGAGAATGGTCTGGAATTCGGAATCATCATCATCATGGAAATCACTGTGAATATCCAGTTTGACCGTACCGTCCTCATTCACAACCAGCTTATCCTCTGTACTTACGGGGTTGGGGTTGGGGGCGGCACCATCGGTCAGGGTAAATGTTCCACCGTTGGCAATGGGGATTATATCCACAGTGATATTTTGCGAAACATTAAAGGTGTCTGTGGCGGTGGTTGTGCTATCCCTGGCCTGTGCCGTCACCGTGATGGTAAAATCGCCATCATCGTGTGATAACGGCTGGTAGTAAACCGGCGCTCCTTCACTGGTGGTAAAGGTATGGTTTGTGCTGTCATAGGTCAGATTTATCAGGTTTTTTCCCAAACTGTTGCCATCACCATCCACAAACTCTCCGTTATCAACAGACAGTCTGGCAGTATCCGGAGCATCAAAGGTTTCAGGATTGCTGGCATCCTCGTTGGACAATGCCAGTTTCACCAGGGGTCTGGCGTCTTCATTAATACCGTCAACCAAATCGCCTTCCGGGGTAACAGTCAGTTCAGTTTCCGCCTTGGGCTGTACGTTAACCGTGACTTCCTTGCTGGTAGTGGCAACCCGGTGGTCTTTATCGGCTGCCTTGGTCTCATAGGCAACCGCCTCCACAGTGAAAGTGACGGGGCCGCTGTAGTCCTCTTTCGGTGTGATAATCACATTGGCTAGTTTATCCGGGTCAATCTGGTACGCGGTTTTTGTAACACCATTGTCATCATAGGAGTACTGGCTGGCTCCCACAATGGATTGGACAGGGCCTGTGACTGACAAATCCAGCCCCTTGATGACAATGGACAGTTTTTCAGAACCTTCGTCATTGTTGGTAAGCTGCGCGTCATTTACCACTTGTGCCAGGGTAAAGGAGGTATCCTCATTGGGCGTGGGGGAATTGACCGTAAGGAGTGGTGTCTGGGCCGTATACTTGGTTTGTGTGCCATCGTCTTCCTGGCTGCCAGAAATAGTCGCAACAATCTCGTCCTGGGCCAGGGTGTTTTCTGCGGCATAGGCCGTGATGGTAATATCCTTCGTAAGGGTAGATGGCCCATGGAACCAGGCGTTAAAGCTGGCGGCCTCAGCTTCGGTAAGATACCAGTTCCCTCCTCCCTGATGCTCTCCTGAACCAAGCAGAACCTCCTCTGGTGCAGAGACAATAAAGTAGTGGGATTCACCATCAGTATCAGGAAAGGCAGTGGTAACTTTAACCTCATTGTAGTAAGACGATGTCTGAGGGTTGTTCACTATCAGTCCTGTAATATCCGGCTGGTCGGCTTGGCCTTCCACAGTAAGGGTTATGGTGCCGCCATTGATAGTCTTTTCGGCTGTCACTGTTGCTTCATCATCTTTGGTATCGACAACAGTAACCTGTATGTCGTTGATGGTAAGCTGGGTACCATCATTCGAATGGGTCTGGTTACTGTTCGATCCTGCACCTTTGATAATGGCCACAATCTTGCCGATATCGTTGCCGGTAAAGGTATATTTCCCGTTGCCACCAGGGGTGCCCTCTGTGATGGTACCACCATTATTGATACCCAGGACAACACCCGTAGGAACAGTGGAGATTTCCACCTTGGTCACTTCTTCTCCATCCGTGGTATTGGTAAACACAAGAGGAACAAAGGTATCTGCTGTTGTTTTTGTATCCTCACCTAGGTTGCTGTTCGCGTGTACGGTTACCGGCTCCTTAATGGTATAGGCATTGGGTTCCACCGGGTCTAAGGTGCTGACAATAGGGCTTACCACTAAACTAAAGTTTCGTGATGCGGTAGCGGTATCGCCGTCATTTTCCACGGCAATGGCTTCCAGCGTCATTTGGGAGGTGCCGCTATAATATTGAGGTACCTTGATCTGCAACCCGTCCATCTGAGCTTGGGTAAATGACCAGTTTACTGTGCTGCCATCCGTGGCGATAAAATCTCCAATGAGATTCCCGTCTGCGTCTGTGAGTAAAAACTCCTTGGGTAGGTTTTTCAGAATATAGGTCAGGGTTTCTGAGTTATCGTCATCGGCTGCCTGGCCGGATTGAGTCTCCCCGGATGTGAAACCCAGGTTATGAATGTCCACAAGCCCACCACCAGACTGGGGTTCATTGGCTGTTATTTCGGTCGTACCAGTGGTTCTGTCTGTACGTACCAGATCATCCGCATCACCCTTGACCCAGACGTCAACCACTTTCTCATCGGTCGCTACCTCAGTCCCGTGCTGACCACCACCTGTCGTATCTGGGTCTTGCACAAAGGCTTTTACATGCACCTTAAAGTCCGTATTGGATTCCGGTGGTGCTGTGATATACAGGTTTTGGAGATCGGCTTGGGTAATCTTGCCCTGGGCAAGATTGGTCGTATTGCTGATAGTAAGGGTTATAGCCTCATTTTCAGTAGTTGTTGTTCTTGACTGTCCACCGCTGGCACCAATGGAAAAGGTAACCCCTTTGGGGATGACTGTTATCTCCACTTTGGTGACATCTTCACTGCCATCCGAGTCTGAAGTCTGCGGATAAACGTCAAACTTGGCTGGCGTATCCTCGGTGGCGTACACACCCGTGAGTTGCAGGGTGGGGATGTCCGTTTCCGGAGCCAACTGTACCTGGAACTTGTCAACCTGGGTTTTTTCGTCTGTACCGTCGGTCACTTTGGTTTCAAGTTCCAAATTCAGATTGCCGGAAAAGTCTTTCTGGGCCTTGACATGGGCATTCTGCAACTCAGCAAGCGTCAGTTTCCAGCCGCCAGATACCTGGGTGCCTATGGCATCGCCGCTTCCATTGACAATGGTAAATGAGTTGGTTTCCCCCTCTCCGGCACGAATGATAAACTCGGCGGTTTCCGAGTTGTCCCCGGTGGAATGCTGCTGGCTTTCGTAGTTATTCCAGTTAAGTTCAAGAGCGACGGAATTGTCTTCTGTGCCAGAAACAGGCGTAACCGTAGCATCACCCTTTAATTCCGCCCCGTCGTGGG
Source organism: Gammaproteobacteria bacterium (assembly GCA_002747055.1). GTDB lineage: Bacteria > Pseudomonadota > Gammaproteobacteria > Pseudomonadales > Oleiphilaceae > LZORAL124-50-18. Next base: position 4,932 of record PDSQ01000005.1, on the reverse strand, counting down.
TAACATACAGATTGCCTTGATACGTGCCGTTATCCTGGGTGAGCTCTGCGGTGCCTTCTGTCCATTGGTCTGCACCTGTGGCCGAGGTATCCACCACACCGTTGACGGTGATGGTATGGGTGACTTCGGTTGGGTTTTGGGTGGCTGCTTCCCCTTGCCCTGGTGTATCATCATCATAGTCTTTGGAATAGACCTTGACACCAAGATCTATCTTACCACTGAAATCCTGGGGTGGCAGGAGGGTCAGAGCCTTGATGTCGGCTATGGTCAGACTGGCTGTTGACGTGTCGTAGCTGGTCTGGGTGCCGTCAGTCAGTTCCGTCTCGTCTGCCTTAAAAATTCTGACACCGGTTGGGATACCGCTAATAACCAGATGACCAACCTTTTCCTGACCAGTGGCTCCTGACCCGTCAGCATTTACAAAATCCAGTCCCATGGCAATTTTGGTATCTTCATTGCCTGTGGCTCCACCCGGTTTCAGGGTAATATCATTGGCAACAGGGGAAATAACTATGTTACCCAGATTTACTGTTGTGGAGTTACCAGAGACTGCGGTTGTGTTATCATTTTGATCGTCATCATAATCCACCGCAGCCAGGGTCAAGTTCAGGCCTGTGATATCCCGGCTGTCGTTGCCTATGGTGCGGATTTTCACATCGGGGAATAAGTCTCCGGTGAAGTCGTAATTTTTATCGTTGAAATCACTAACAGACAGCCAGCCATCTGTACCATTAAACTTTAATTCTACACGGGATTCATTATCGCAGGCAAATTGCAGCCGATAATGCTCGCTATCATCCTGACCCGTAGCTCGTGCAAAGTTGAAGGCATTTTGCAGACTAATTTCACTATCCTCATTCTTGTCACTGGGGACGGTTCCTGCTGTCAGGGTGAAATTATCGTCTGCTACCGGAACAACAGCAATCGTAATGTCCTGGGTTGATGTGGCACCGGCAATATCATTGCCGGAAGTTGGCTCGTAAATGGTGCCGTCTGCGTTCACCTCATATTCCGTGGCCGTAAGAGTCAGCTTCAAGTCCTTACTGGAATTGGTCGGCGGCTGGATTTGCAGGGCATCAAACTGAGCTTTGGTCAGCGTAAGGGTCGCATTTGCAGCCTGAGCTTCTGCAGTATGATATGGTTTTCCGTTCGAGGTATAAGCAGAACCATCATCTGCAACAATTTTGATCAAGATATCAGAAGTACTTTGTACAACATGACTTATGCCATCGTCACTTGTAATCGTGGCACCAACCGGCACGCCGGAAAGCTTGAGCAGCCCCAGACGTTCCGACCAATCACCACCGGTAGCAACCCCGTTCTGGTCAACGTTATCGGTAATGGTCGGCAGTTTCCATTGGGCTGCGCCCGTACCACTGGCTAAAGCAACAGAAGTATCCTCATTGATTCCGTCTATGCTGTAGGCATTACCCATACCCGGCAAGTCAGAGACCGGGTTGACAGTAATGCCCAGGGTGGAATTTCCCACATCTGCTCCACCGCTCGTGGCTGCGTAGGTAATCTGTGGCACCGGGCCGCTGTAGTGCTGTTCGGGGTCAAAGGTATAGCTTCCGTCGGCATTCAGAACGAGCGTACCAATGGTGTTTGCTCCGCTGGTAACGTCAACCGAGACTCCCGCATCGTACGGTCCAGCCCCGTCAATGGTAAAGGTGGTAACGGCCAACTCTTGCCCGGCATCCGGATCCTGGGTGGCATTGGCAAAGACATTGCCGCTCAGTTCGGTATCCTCGTTGGTACTGACAGTCTCAGCACTCAAGATGCCTGTATCGTTGGTGCCGTGAATGGTGATGGTAATAGTGTGGGTATCGTTATCTATCTCGTTACCGCCGCTGGCAGTGTTGCCCTGACCACTACTATCCGTGGCCTTGACGGTATAGGTGATAACGAAGTCATCTCCCGGAGGGACAAAATCAAAAGGATAGGTGGTGCCCACTTTTGTCGTAAAATTCCATGCAATACCCCCGGCAATCGCGGTTTGTGTGTCGCCCAGAACCTGATCGTTGGTAAAGGTAAGCATTTCCATGAGTTTAGTGTTAAACCCTGCTTCATCACCACCAAAAGGATAACTTTCAGTACCAAGTATATCCGCAGCAGTGGTGCTTACGCTTGCCACACTCATGGTTACCGTGTCCGTGGTATCTTCATCTGCAATCGACAGGGTTCCGTTTAACTGTATCTGGTTCGAAGTTTCATCATGCTCGGCCGTGTCACTATCGGAACCCCCTTTTGTAATCACCGGTGCGTCATTGGTGCCGTTGACGTTGATGGTCAGGGTGGTGCTCTGGCTGGCTCCTTGACTATCCTTCACCGTGTAGGTAAAGGTGTCAGCGGCGCTCTGGTTCTTGGCAAGGTTCTGAACAACATCCAACGAGTTATCTAACTCGTAAGAATAGCTGCCATCCGCCCCGATTTTGAGGGTTCCGCAGGTTCCTGTAACTGCTGTGCCAGTAGCAGCGTTGGTATTGGCGTTAACATTGTCGCTGCCAGCGGCAGTTGTACCTGTGGCGATACCGGTTACCCTGAGGGTATCCCCATGATCCGCATCAGTATCCTTCATGGCATCGTTCGGAGTCCCATCGTCCTCGCCGTTAATGACACTGCCCACGACTGTTGCGGGGGCGACATCCTCAATTACGCTATTGGTATCTGCCCGAACCACCGGGGCATCGTTGGTACCGGTGATGGTGATAGTAACATCATGCGTTGTGGTACCACCGTTTCCATCATCAGCCTTCACCGTGTAGGTGAGTACCACTGTTTTGCCTGTCGGGATCGCATTGAAATACTCGGAACCCGAATCAAAACTCCAGTTCACCCCATGCTCATTGCCTGACTGGGAGCCATCAAGCCCACCAGAGACGGTTAACATCGCCTTGAGGGCAGCATTGGAAGGCAAGGTTCCAGTGTAGGTTCCACCACCAGTAGCTACGCTATTCACCGACATGGTCACGTTATCTGAGGTATCCACATCAGCAAGGCTCAGGGTGCCTGTAGCGGTCAGTTTCGCATCAGTTTCATTGATAGCAGCACTGTCGGCGTCCGCACCAGCCACGGTAATTTGCGGGGTATCGTTGACCCCATTGATGGTGATTTCCAGGGTGGTATGTTTGACCCCGCCATTGCCGTCGGAGGCGGTGTAGGTAAAGGTCTCCGTCAGGGTTTCTCCATCAGCCAGGGCCTGAACAGCGGCATTCCCATTGTCCAGACTGTAGCTGTAGGCACCATTCGCACCAATGGTTACGGTGCCGTAATCTCCCGCAACACCAACACCAACACCAACCGTGTTGGCATCTTCAAGATTATTCGTCTGGCTTCCCCTGGCCACGCCCACCACACTGAGGCCATCGCCATCAACATCCGAGTCGTTAGTGAGTACGTTTCCGGTAGCAGGTGCCGCTGTATCTTCTACAATAGAATCCGTATCGGAAATAACTGCCAGGGCATCGTTGGTGCCGTTAATGGTAATGGTGAGGGTGGTGTGCTCTACTCCGCCATTGCCATCGGAGGCGGTGTAGGTAAAGGTCTCCGTCAGGGTTTCTCCATCAGCCAGGGCCTGAACAGCGGCATTCCCATTGTCCAGACTGTAGCTGTAAGCACCATTCGTACCAATGGTTACGGTGCCGTAATCTCCGGCAACACCCGCACCAACCGTGTTGGCATCTTCAAGATTATTCGTCTGGCTTCCCCTGGCCACACCCACCACGCTGAGGCCGTCGCCTTCAATATCCGAATCATTCGCAAGCACATCACCGACAACGATGCTGGTATTTGGGTTACTATCATCATGCCCCGTCGCATCAGCGGCATCTTCGGTTACGCTGTTCGCATCCGCCGCAACGACCGGGGCATCGTTGGCACCGTTGATGGTAATGGTCAGGGTGGTGTGTTTAACCCCGCCATTGCCGTCGGAGGCCGTGTAGGTAAAGGTTTCCGTCAGGGTTTCTCCCACAGCCAGAGCCTGAACGGCGGCATTCCCATTGTCCAGAACGTAACTGTAGGCGCCATCCGCGCCGATGGTTACAGTGCCATAATCTCCGGCAACACCGGCACCAACGGTGCCGGCACTTTCAAGATCGGCTCCGGTATTCCCCCTGGCTACGCCAACCACGTTGAGGGTGTCGCCTTCAACATCCGAGTCGTTAGTGAGTACGTTTCCGGTAGCAGGTTCCGCTGCCCCCTCTGTAATCGCATTTATGTCGACAACAACTGTCGGCGCATCGTTCACTGCTGAAAAATTAATGGTGGTTGTAGCCACATTGCTGTCCAAAGCACCATCGTTAACCTGTACATTGATGGTTCTTGGCGTGGTATCGGGCGTATCACTGGTGTTGCTGAAGGTAACGGCCTTGATGGCGGTTTCAACATCATCATGGGATGGAGTCTGACCCGCTTTGGGAGTCAGCGTAATGGTATAGCCATCAGCGGATACGTTGACATCAAACTGACCGGTATTGATACCAGACTTGTCCAGCACATCATCTGTTTTCGGATTGGTCAGCTCGATGGTGATCCTTTGCAGGTGCTCGGTATCCACATCGCTGACATCCATATCACTATCAGCAATGCTGATCGGCGTAGCCTGCTCCGCATAGCTCGTGGTAAAGCCTGTACCTGCCTCAGAACCATCCAGATCGACCGCAGGGGCATCGTTCACTGTTGAGAAGTCGATTTTGGCTGTAGCAACATTACTGTCACTGGTTCCATCACTGACCACAACATCAACGACTCTTTGCGTTGTGTCCGGATTATGGCTGGTATTGCTGAATTTGACTGCCTCGATGGCGTCTTCAAATGCAGCGTGATCCGCATCTATTCCGGGTTTGCGGGTAATCACCACAACCGTATCGTCGCTGCCGTTTACTTGCGGCAGAATCTCTGCGGTAAACAGATTTGAGTCAATCCCGGAGATAT
>PDSQ01000077.1 GCA_002747055.1 Gammaproteobacteria bacterium | reverse complement strand
CGCATCTTCCACACTGGCGCTGCCCTCTATGGAGAGACGGCCCAGATAGTCTCTCTTTCTGTTCTTATACTCCCACTCCTTCTGGCTCTTTGTATAAAAGGCTTCCCGCAGCAACGGATTAAATTTGGCCTGCAGCTCAAGTGCTTCTTTCAGCGAGGCCGGCAACATATTCATATCCATCTGCGGCATCGCCATCTCCTCAACCGGAGTAAAGCGGCCCAGCATCTTATGCAGCGTATAGATTGCTCTTTTATAATCATTCTGCCGCATCAGCAGTTTCGACTGGGCAGAAGCCATTCGCCCGCTGATCCGTTCCAGCTCTGAACGCCCCTTTTTGCCTCTTTCCACCTGTAGGCGGACACTCTCCAGCAGGTTTTCATGGGTCGCCACATTCTGCGCCGCCAACTCCTGCAGTTCGTTATATTTAAGGACATCCAGATAGGAGACAATGGTGTCATAGCTTACCTGACTTGCCTCACCGATATATGAGTAGAGGGCGGCAAGCATAAAGTCTTTTCTTGCCGCGGCAAGTGACGAGGTCCTGCCCCAGTCATAGACAAGCTGACTGACAGTTATCCTGGCATCATAAAAACCGTCTGTTTCATTTTCATAGGCGGTCTCACCATCCCGATACTGTTTAAAACCGGCACCGCCGGTAAAGATAACCTTTGGCAGATAACCGCTTCTGGCATCCTGCTGTTCTGCCAGCGCTGCGTTATACGCCTTCTGCTTTTCCAGAATCCTGGCCACATCCTGCAGAACCTCGTCCAGGGTTGCTGCAGAAACACCTGCAGCACCGGCCAGAACCATACCGCAAACTGCATTTACCTGGAGTAACTGAATAAGTTTTCGTCTCATGTCCATTTTTCCTTCCTGCTGGTTGATTTATGGGTATCCCTATTGCCATCCTCAGGCAATATGGTAGTTCACTCCATCCTCAATTTTTATCTGGTTATCACTGTTATCAAGAACGTTATAGGTCGTATCATCGACAACATCCTGAACGTTGTTGTCCACCCAACCACTATCAAGATTAACCGTATCCGTATTGCCCTCTTCGCCATCACCCTTGATAAGCAGGGTATTATTGCCGTCAGTCATGTTTTTCACACTATCGGCATCAAGAGTAATGGTCTGCTCGCCACTGCCCTCCAGATTAATAACTTCGATATCGGTAATCAATTCAGAGCCAAGCTGAGTGAAATTAACATCTTCTGTTACCTTCAGGCTGTCTGTACCAGCACCGCCGTCAATAGCGGCATCATTTGCATCAAAGACAATGGTATCGTCACCAGCGCCGCCGGCAACACTGTCTGTGCCCGCACCACCATCCAGAGTATCATTGCCTGCGGCACCACTTAAGGTATCATCACCGGTACCACCATCAAGGATATCGGCACTATCTGTTCCGGTCAGCACATCATCGCCGGAGCGACCATAGCTCGCCTCTGCTCCGTCAATATTTGCGGTTGCGGTTTCACTGGCAGGTTTGACCTTGATACTGACCGTTGCCGAAACAGAGTCGGAGGTACTGTCGCCATCAGTGGTGGATACCTCCACCTGCCACTGAAAGTTACCGGTTTCGTTATTATTGACCTGTATATGCAGGCCATCAACCTGCTCCTGATTCAAATCGGTAACGGTATAATCCTTGCCGGAATTATCATCGTTATCAAGGGTATGCAGATTACCGTCACTATCCTTATAGTAGAGAGAAATATCATCTCCTGCATCCTTGAAATTCAGATTATAGGATTCGTTATTCTTATGGGTCAACCCCACAGTGCCGATCTCTTCATTGGCAACAAGTTTTGCCTGCAGATCAACAGCTATTGGCAGGTCCTCCTCCCCTTCGGCTGTCTTCGGAAAGATCAGCGCGCCATTGGCAACCGGCTCAATATCAAGGGTAAAGGAGGTCTCATGCCCCTGATCACTGCCCATATTATCCTGCTCCATCGCCACCCCTTTTACCGTTAATTGAATATCTCCGGTATAGTGCAGCGGCGGCTGGATA